>JBBQJN010000022.1:0-22816 GCA_038325945.1 Burkholderiales bacterium
TTGGGGCGGCCTCTCAACCTCTCAGCCGCGTTGGCTGCGCTGCGGCCAGCGCGCCTGGCGCGCCGGGCGCCCGCTCAGCGGCTGTTCGCTGCGCCGGCCCGCGCCAGCCGATCACGCTGCCAGCGCGCCAGGCTGCTGAACCAGGCCGAGGCGCGCGCTGGCGCCAGCCGAAACAGCCAGTCACCCAGCCGCGCATCGGGGCCGATCAGCACGCGGCTGCGGCCAGCGGCCAGAGCGTCCAGAATGATCGCCGCCGCCTGTTCGGGTGAGGTGCGGGCCACGGCGTCGAACTGCGCATGCAGCGCTTCGGCGCTGTTGGCCACGCTGGAGATGTCACCGAGCCGGGCTTGGCGCGCGATGGCGGTGCGCACGCCGCCGGGATGCACACACAGCACCTGCACGCCGCTGCCGCGCAGCTCTTCGCGCAGCGCGTCGGACAGCGCGCGCACGGCGGCCTTGCTGGCGTTGTAGTAACCCTGGGTGGGCATCGAGACCATCGCAAACACACTCGACAGGTTGACGATGGCGCTGCCCGGCCGCGTGCGCAACTGCGGCGTAAAAGCCTGGCAGCCATGCACCACGCCCCAGAAATTGATGTCCATCAGCCAATGCGCGTCGGCCAGCGGTGTGTCGTTGATCGGGCTGACCAGGGCGACGCCGGCGTTGTTGATCAGCACATCGGCGCCGCCCAGCAGGATCTCGGCGGCACGCGCCAGCGCCAGCAGATCGTCGGGAATGGCCACATTGCAGGGCTGGCTGAAGCAGCTGGCACCTGCCTCGGTGAGTGACTGCGCCAGCACTGCCAGCGCTGGCGCGTTGAGGTCGGCCAGCAGCAGCCGCGCGCCGCGCGCCGCAGCGGCCTTCGCCAACGCCTGGCCGATGCCCGAGGCCGCGCCGGTGATGACCACGGCCTTAGCGGCGAGTGCGTTCATGGCAGGATTCCTTTGACTGTGCGGCTCGTCAGTGAGCGCGGCAAATCATCTTAGGGTGTCGGCCGATGCTGCCGAAGTGGCTAGCGGCTGTAGCGGCTGTAGCGGCCGACGATGTCTAGGAGCCTGTCGGACTTGGGGAGCGTCGGCTGCGAATCGACCGCAGCGGTCCATTTCTCACCGTCTTTTTGCCCCATAGCTGGGCTATGGGGCTGCAAATCCGGCAAGAACTGTCCTCGCTGGGGTCGATTCTCGCTATCGACGCCCCAAGCCCAACAGGCTCCTAGCAGTCCGGCGGGGCGGGCGAGGGCAGACGGGTCGTGGTGGCCTGCGTGCCGCGCCGGTATCAGCGCATCCGCTGTCACACCGGTAGCAGCGGCGCCGCCGCGCTGGACGCCGGTACCGCCGCCGGCCAAGCCGCCAGCACCGCGCGGTAGCGCGCCATCACACCGGCATCGACCACGCCCAGCCAGCGCGAAAGCAGCGTCTCATCAACGCCCTGCTGCAACTGGTGTAAAGCAAAGCTGTGGCGCAGCAAAAAAGAGCCACCGCCGCGCTGCCCAAGACCGGCCTCCGTCAGCACCCGCTTGGCCGCTTCGTACTGCGCCACCTTGCCCCAGGGTTTGCCGCTGCGGGTGGCAGGGAACAGCCAGTCGCCGCCCAGCGCTTGGTCCTGGCGCAGTTGCAGCCAGCCTGCCAGCAGTTTGGCGGCCCAGGGTGCGAGCGGTACAACATGGGCGGCGGCGCTGCCGCTGGCGGCCAGCTTGAGTTGCCATGGCCGGGCGGCTGACGAAGTGCTGGCAGTTGGCGGCGCAAGCACGTCGCCCAGCCGCAGCGCGCGCAGCTCGCCCGGCCCGAGGCCGGCGCCCAGTTGCAGGGCCGCTGCACAGTGGTCACGTTGCAGCTGCCAGCGGCCGCCAGTGGCCAGCTCGGGCGCTTTGCACAGCAACAGGCGCAACTGCTGATGCTCGGCCGGCGTCAAGTGCAAAAGCGGTTCAAGCGGCTCTGCAGGCGTGATGCCGTTCAGCCCGTCGTGCAATGGGCCAGTGGGCGGCCGAGAAAGTGTCAGCGGTGGCTGCGCTAGCGCAGCCACTGGGCCGGGCCCAGCCGAAAGCCGCACCCAGGCCCGATGCGCCTGCACCCGCCGTACCAGGCTGAGCAGACGGCGCTGGTAGCGCGGCGTCAGCAGGCCGTCGGCCAGCAGCAGGCCGCTGCGGCTGGCCAGATAGGCCGCCAGCGCCGGGGCGTGCAGATCCTGCAGCCGCAAGGGCGGCGCCTGCATGGCGCACCAAGCCGCCAGGGCCTGCCACATCGACTGGTACACCGCCACCGAGGCAACACGCCGCAGCTGCCCGTTCTGTCGCTGGTACTGGCACCAAGCCTCAAAGGCGGCTTGCAGCGCCAGCCGATCAGAGGCGGGTGGCTTGGGCGGCGACACGGGCGGCGATACGGGCAGCGATACGGGCAGCGACATGTTCAAATTATGAACTAACGCCGATGTCGACGACAGCCGCATCATCGTTGGCCATCGCATTCGATGCTGACGGTGCCGAAGGGCTCAGGACGTAAGCTGGTTGTTGTTGTGCAACCTTGGCGTTAGTTCGTTTTACTTGATTCGTACTTCGGCCTCTGCAAGATCAAAATCACGCTGCCCCCCTCAAGCTTCATTGTGCGAGTCAGCCCATGATCTCCTCGTCAAATCCCGACGCCTCGGCCGCGCTGAGGCGCCTGTGGCAGGCCGCCGGTCTACCCGAAGCCGCGCTGTCCCAGATTCAACTGCCGGGCCAACAGCCGGTGATGCCGTCGTCGTTTGCGGTGGCCACAGCCGCACAAGCCAGCCTGGGCGCGGCAGCTGGCGCGGCGGCCGCGCTCTGGCAACTGCGCACCGGCCAGCGCCAATCGGTGCAGGTTGACCGCGCGCACGCCGCGCTTGAGTGCACAGGTTATTTCTCGCTCGATGGCCGGGTGCCTGCGATGTGGGACAAACTCTCAGGCCTGTACGCCTGCGGCGGCGCGGCGGGCGAGGGCGGCTGGGTGCGCATCCATGCCAACTTCGCACACCACCGAGACATCGCACTGCAGGTGCTGGGCCTGCCGCCCAGCGATGCCACGCCGCGCAGCGCGGTGGCCAGCGCCTTGCAAGGCGGGTCGGCGCTGGATTTCGAGCAAGCCGTCACCACCGCCGGCGGCGTGGTGGCGGCCGTGCGCAGCTTTGAGCAGTGGCAGGCGCACCCACAATCCCAGGCACTGGCCGCGCAGCCCGTGGTGCGCATCACCCCCATCGATGACGCCGCTGGCGCGCCGGCAGCACCGGCGCGCTGGCCCGCCATCGACAGCACGCAGCGCCCGCTGCAGGGTCTGCGCGTGCTTGATCTCACCCGCATCCTGGCCGGCCCGGTGGCTGGCCGCCTGCTGGCGGCCTATGGTGCCGACGTGATGCTGGTCAACGGCCCGCACCTGCCCAACATCGAGTCCATCGCCGACACCAGCCGCGGCAAGCTGTCAACGCTGATCGATCTGCGTGAAGCCGCCGGCCGCGCCCAGCTCGATACGCTGGCCGGCCAGGCCCAGGTGTTCCTGCAGGGCTACCGTCCCGGCGCCCTGGCTGCGCATGATTTTGGCGCCGAGGCGCTGGCCCGTCGCCACCCTGGCATCGTGGTCGCATGCCTCTCGGCCTATGGCGATGAAGGCCCCTGGGCTGGCAAGCGCGGCTTCGATTCGTTGGTGCAGACCGCCACCGGCTTCAACCTGGCCGAAGCCGAGGCGGCGGGGGTCGCCGCGCCCAAGGCCCTGCCGATGCAAATCCTCGATTACGCCGCCGGCCATTTGCTGGCCTTTGGCATCCAGGCTGCGCTGTGGCGCCAGGCCACGCAGGGCGGCAGCTGGCAGGTCGAGGTAACGCTGGCCGGCATGGGCCACTGGCTGCGCAGCCTGGGCCGCCTGCCCGATGGGCTGAGCACCAAGGCGCCAGAAATCGAGCCCTACCTGGAGGAAAGCCGCTGCGGCTTTGGCGTCGGAGGCGCCGGCACGCTGCGCGCGTTGCGCCACGCGGCGCAGTTCTCGGCCACACCGGCGGTCTGGCTGCGGCCGTCGATGCCGCCGGGCAGCCATCCACCGGCCTGGCCTTCGGCTTGAAGGCCTGCGGCCGACTGGCCGATTGGCCAACTGGCCGATTGGCCGTTTGGCCGACCGCGCCGCAGCCGGCCCCGCCGCTTTGTCGCCGAGGTGAATGCGCACCCGGCGCGATCCTGTGATGGTGCTGGGCTGCACGGCATGATGCCAAGCCCCGCCGCCAAGGACCGCCCATGGACACCCCGACGCTGAACCCGCTGACCGAAACCCAGATCTTCAAGGCCGTGGCCGCCCAGCAAGCCGAGGCCGTGGCCCTGCTCAGCGAACTGGTGGCCCAGCCCTCGCTGCTGGGCGACGAGGCCGGCGCCCAGCTCATCATGTGCCGCGAGTTCGCCGCCCTCGGCCTGCGGGTGCACGAGTTTGCGATCGACGAAGACAAGATCCGCCACCACCCCGGCTACTCGCCGTCAATCCTGCCCTATGCCGGACGGCACAACGTCGTCGGCATCCATCAACCCAGCGGCCCGGTGCGCGGCCGCTCGCTGATCCTCAACGGCCACATCGACGTGGTGCCGGTGGGCACCGCCAGCATGTGGACGACGCCGCCGTTCGAGCCCCGCCTGGCAGGCGACAAGCTCTACGGCCGCGGCGCCGCCGACATGAAGGCCGGCATCGTGGCCTATACGCTGGCCTTTCGCGCCTTGCAGCGCCTGGGCTACGAACCGGCGGCGCCGGTCTACCTGCAATCAGTGGTCGAAGAAGAGTGCACCGGCAACGGCGCACTGGCCTGCCTGGTCGAAGGCTATAGCGCCGACGCCGCGATCATTCCCGAGCCGGGCGAAGGCGTGATGAGCGCGCAGATGTGCGTGATGTGGCTGACCATCGACGTCTACGGCGTGCCGGTGCATGCGGCCTATGCCCACACCGGTGTCAACGCGATCGGCTTTGCCAACCATCTGGTGGAGTCGCTGCGCGAACTTGAGCGCGACTGGAACCGCCCGGCCATGCGCCATGCCTGCTATGCCGACCACGAGCACCCGATCAACTTCAACCTCGGCCGCATCGCAGGCGGTGAATGGACCTCGTCGGTGCCCACCCACTGCCGCATCGACATGCGGTTGGGCTTTTACCCCGGCCGCACGCCGGCCGAGGTGCGCGCGCAGGTCGAGGCCCACCTGCAAGCCGCCTATGCCGCGCACCCGCTGCACCGCAGCCTGCGCTACGAGATCAGCTACCAGGGCTTCCAAGCGCAGGGTCTGGTGGTCGACACCCAGCAGCCGGTGATCCAGCAGTTGATGCAGTGCCACCATGACATCGCCGGTGCCCAGCCGCATCTGTTTGCCAGCACCGCCACCACCGATGTGCGCTTCTTCCACCTCTACGGCAACATCCCCTCCACCTGCTACGGCCCGCATGGCGCTGATATTCACGGCATCGACGAATGGGTCTCGATCAGCAGCCTGCAACGGGTGACCGCGGTGCTGGCGCTGTTCATCGCGCGCTGGTGCGGGTTGAACCCGCGCACGGCCTGATACCAGTGCACACCGCCGATGCCGGGCGCTGCCGGCTGCTGATCTTCGACTGTGACGGTGTGCTGGTCGACAGCGAGCGCATCAGCCACCAGGTGCTGGTCGAGTTGCTGGCCGAACACGGCATCGCCATCACGCTGGAACAGACCATCGCGCGTTTCATCGGCGCGTCGACCGCACGCTGCGCCGTCGAGTTATCCGAACTGCTTGGCCGGCCCGAAGCCGATGACGTGATGCGCGAATTTGCCCGCCGCACGCAGGCTGCCTTTGCGGCCGATTTGCAAACCGTGGTCGGCGTGCCCGAGCTGCTGGCGACACTGGCCGCGCGGGCGCTGCCCTACTGCGTGGCCTCCAACGGCAACCCTGCCAAGATGGATTTCACCTTGAGCCATACCGGACTGCAGCACTTGTTCGAGGGCCGCCGTTACAGCGCCACCGACGTGGCGCTGCCCAAACCCGCACCCGATCTGTTTCTGCATGCGGCGCGCTGCATGGCGGTGCCGCCGGCGCTGTGCGCGGTGGTCGAGGACACGCCCACCGGCATCGCCGCGGCGCGCGCCGCCGGCATGTGGGCGCTGGGCTTTGCCGCGATGACACCCGGCCACCAACTGCACGCCGCCGGCGCGCACCAGGTGTTCACCCAGATGGCCGAGTTGCCGGCGCTGCTGTGGGCCGGCGGCGAGGTCAGGCCATGAGTCGCGGCCACACGCTGCGCAGCCTGCGCCCGGTGGGGGCGGTGCTGGCCGGCGCGGCGTTGATGCTCAGCCTCAGCATGGGCCTGCGCCAGAGCCTGGGCCTGTTCATGCCACCCATCACCCGCGCGCTGGGCGAGGGCGGTCTGGCCATCTCGGTGTCCGATTTCACGCTGGCGATTGCGGTGCAGAACCTGGCCTGGGGCCTGCTGCAGCCGCTGACCGGCGCACTGGCGGTGCGCTGGGGCATGCGGCCGGTGATGGTGGCCGGCGCAGCCCTCTATGCCGCAGCGTTGATGGTGCTGGCCAGCGCCCAAGGCCTGGTCGGCGTCACGCTGGGCGCCGGGGTGATGGTCGGCGGCGCGCTGGCCTGCACCGGCTCGGCGCTGGCCATGAGCGTGGCCACGCGCTCGGTCAGCCTGGCCGCGCGCAGCACCGTGCTGGGCATGGTGTCGGCCGCCGGCTCGCTGGGCGCAATGATCGCCGCACCGCTGGGCCAGGGCCTGTCCGAGGCGCTGGGCTGGCGCTATGGCGTGTTCGGCTTTGCGTTGCTGGCGCTGATCATGGTGCCGGCGGCCTGGATCGCCGGCCGTGCCGACAAGACGCCACTGCCGCCGCCGGCCGTGGGCAGCACCGAACACCTGCTGGCCAGCCAGGCCCTGCGCCACGCTATCCGCAGCAAGCCGTTTGTCGTGATGTCGGCGGCTTACTTCGTCTGCGGCCTGCAACTGGTCTTCATCACCACCCACTTGCCGACCTATCTGTCGATCTGCGGCATGGACCCGATGCTCGGCGCCCAGGCGCTGGGCGTGATCGGCGGCTTCAATGTGCTGGGCAGCCTGTTCTTCGGCTGGGCCGGCGGGCGCTTCAACAAGATGGTGTTGCTGGGGTTGATCTACACGCTGCGTTCGCTGGTGCTGGCGGGCTACTTTGTCACCGCGCCGACACCTGCATCAACCCTGATCTTTGCCGCCATGATGGGCTTTTTGTGGCTGGGCGTGGTGCCGCTGGTGGCGGGTTCGGTGGCCGAGATGTTTGGCCTGCGCTGGCAGGCCATGATCCAGGGCCTGGCCTTCTTCAGCCACCAGATCGGCAGCTTCCTGGGCGCGCTGGGCGGCGGCCTGCTCTACGACGCGCTGGGCAGCTATGAGCTGGCCTGGCGGCTGGGTGTGGCCATGGGCCTGGCGGCAGGCGTGATGCAGATCGCGGTGGCCTTGCGATGGCCGCCGGCGGCGCCGGGCAGGCTGGTGCCGGTGTAGCACCTCGGCCTCGGCCAGACAAGGCCGAGGTCTATCTCATTCTGGAAGGTTCAGCCCAAGGGCCAGGCGGGTCGCCACCGCATAACATCGCAACACCCCATCGGCCCGCCACATCATGATCGCCATCCCTCTGCTGAAGCGCTGCGTTGGCGCTTGCCTCCTCGCCTTCTCGTTTGGCGCACTGGCACAGGCCCCAGCCCCAGCCCCAGCCCCAGCCCCAGCCCCAGCCGACCCCTATCTCTGGCTCGAAGCAGTGGCCAGCGAGCGTGCGCTGGACTGGGTACGCGAGCGCAATGCCGAGACACAAGCCAAGCTGCAAGCCTGGCCGCATTACGCCGCCACCCGCGACGCCATCCGCGCCATCCTCGATTCACGCGATCGCATCGCCACGGTGACGCGCCAGGGCGACGTGCTGCTCAACTTCTGGCGCGACGATGCCAACCCGCGCGGCCTCTGGCGCAGCACCACGCTGGCCGAGTACCGCCAAGCCAAGCCGGCCTGGCAGACCTTGCTGGATGTCGATGCGCTGGCCCGCGCCGAGGGTGAAAACTGGGTCTTCAAGGGCGCTGACTGTTTGGCGCCTGACTATCAACACTGCCTGATCAGGCTGTCGCGTGGCGGTGCCGACGCCGTGGTGCTGCGTGAGTTCAACCTGCGCACACAACGCTTCGTTGATGATGGCTTCAAGCTGCCCGAAGCCAAGTCGCGCGGCGTCTGGATCAACCCTGACGAGATCTACGTTGCCACCGACTTCGGCCCCGGCTCGCTGACCGCGTCAGGCTATGCCCGGCAGATCAAGCGCTGGCGCCGCGGCCAGCCGCTGAGCGAGGCAGGCCTGGCCTTTGAAGGCAGCGCCGAGGACGTTGGCGTCTGGGTCAGCCTTGACCTCACCCCCGGCCATCAGCGCACGGTGTTCACGCGCTCACTCAACTTCCACAGCCGCGCGCATGCGCTGCTGCTGGGGGGCAAGCTGCAGCCGCTGGCGCTGCCGGTTGACGCCCAGTTCAGCTTCTGGCGCGAGCGTGTGCTGGTTGAACTGCGCAGCGATCTGCAACAGGGTGAGCAACTGCTGCCGCGTGGCGCGCTGCTGGTTGCCGATGCCGCTGACCTGCTGCGTGGCCAACCGCAGGGTGTGCCGAATTACGAGGTCTTGTTCACGCCCACCGCCACACGCTCGCTGGCCGGCTTCAGCACCACGCGCGATCGGGTGCTGCTCACCCTGCTCGACCAGGTGGCCGGGCAGCTGGAAGAGCGGTATTGGGCCGACGGCCGCTGGCAGGCCCGCGTGGTGCCAGCGCCCAGCCCCGGCACGCTGGCCGTGACCCCGCTGCACGACCCCAACCTGGCGCAGGACCTGCTGGCCGAGCAGTACCTGCTGAGCTATGTCGATTTTCTGACGCCCAATCGGCAGCTGCTGGGCCGCGCCGGCAGCGCTGCCTTAGAGACCTTGCAATCGCAGCCGGCCTTCTTCGACAGCACAGGCATGCGCGTCGAGCAGCGCTTTGCCTTGTCCAAAGACGGCACGCGCATCCCTTACTTCATCGTCTGGCCACGCGACGCCAAGGCTGATGGCCGCAACCCCACGCTGATGTATGGCTACGGCGGTTTCCGCGTCTCGCAGAAGCCGTTTTACTCGGGCAGCGTCGGCAGCGCCTGGCTGGCCCGTGGCGGCGTTTATGTGGTGGCCAACATCCGCGGCGGCGGCGAGTTCGGCCCGGCCTGGCACCAGGCGGCGCTGCGCGACAAGCGCCAGAACAGCTTTGACGACTTTGCGGCGGTGGCCGAGGACCTGATCGCCCGCCGGGTGACGCAGGCCAGCCAGCTGGGCATCAGCGGCGGCAGCCAGGGCGGCCTGCTCACCGCCACCGTGATGCTGCAGCGGCCCGAGCTGTTTGGCGCCGTGGTCTCGCAGGTGCCGTTGCTCGACATGCAGCGCTACCACCGGCTGCTGGCCGGCGCCTCGTGGGTGGCCGAGTACGGCAACCCCGATCTGCCCGCGGACTGGGCCTTTCTCTCGCGCTACAGCCCGTACCAGAACGTGAAAGCTGATGCCAAGCTGCCGCCGGTGCTGTTTACCACCTCGACCCGCGACGACCGTGTGCACCCCGGCCATGCGCGCAAGATGGCGGCGCGCATGATCGAGCAAGGCCACCGCGTCAGCTACCTGGAGAACATCGAAGGCGGCCATGGCCTGGCCGCTGACAACGCGCAGCGCGCGGCCACCAGCGCGCTGACCTACGCCTTTTTGTGGCAGCAATTGGGCGGCGAGGCGCGCTGAGCAGCAGCAGCTGCTGCTGCAGCGGCAACATCGACCGCTGCGCCTGCCTTGCTGGCGCTGTAGCCAGCCAGGTTGGCAGCGCGGTAGGTTGGAGTGAACAGAGTGAACTCCAACGGCACCCCACATTCACGGCGGCACGTTTTGGCATGACCAGACCCCTGCACACACATGTTGGCGTTGCCACTCCAACCTACCGGCTGGCCGTACCGCCGCCAGCGTTGGTCTCGGCCACCAGCGCTGCGCCGGCGTTGTCGTCGATGTCGCTGATCACCACCCCCGCGCCCTCGGCTGCCAGCCGCCGTGTGCAGGCCACACCGATGCCCGACGCACCGTCGGTGAGCTCAGCGCGGCGCCGGGTCGGCCTCTCGCAACAGCCTGAAGCCGACCAGGGTGTAGCGCGTGGGCTCGCTGTTCCAGTTGCGGTAGCTGCAGCGGGCATAGATCGGCCAGCTGTGCCACGAGCCACCGCGACGCACCCGCAGATGGCCGGCGTCCGGGCCCTGCGGATCATCCACCGGCGAACGCGCGTAATAGTTCTCGTCGTAACGGTCGGCCACCCACTCCCAGACATTGCCATGCATGTCGTGCAGGCCAAAGGCGTTGACCGCAAAGCTGGCCACCGGCGCGGTAAAGCGCCAGCCGTCGCGCCAGGGCTGGGCCTGGGCCTGCCAGCGTGGCCAGTCGGCAGCGCTGGTTTGCTCAAACAGCTTGGCCGCGCCCTGCAGGCTGCGCGCTTCGTCGCCGCCCTGAAAGCGCGTGGCCTTGCCAGCACGGCAGGCGTATTCCCACTCGGCCTCGGTCGGCAGGCGGTAGACCCGGCCTTCGCTCTTGCTGAGCCAGCGCGCCATCGCCAGCGCGTCGTTGAAGGTGACGTTGACCACCGGGTGATCGTCGCCCTGCGCGAAGCCAGGCTCGGCCCAGGACCAGCGCGGATCGCGCCCGGCAAAGGCGTCGCCGCGGGCCTCGGGCGCGCCGACGGGTGCGCCCGCGCGCCGGGCGTCGAAGCCATAGCCGCCGGTGCCGTCGGCCACCGACTCGGGCACATGGCCCGAGGCCAACAAGAAGCGCCGGAACTGGCCCACCGTGACCTCGGTTCGGCCGAGCCAGAACGCCCGCGTGATGCGCACCCGGTGTACCGGCGCTTCGTCGGCCAGCTCGGCCAGACGCTCAGTCAGGCGCTCGGCCGGCAGCCCAGGGAAAGCCCGTTCCAGCGCGGCAGGTGTCTCGTCGCTGCCCATGCGGAACTCACCGGCGGGGATGCGCACGAAGTCCACGCCCAGCCCGTCGCGCAGCGTGGGCTGGGCCTGCAGCGGCAGCGCCGGCGCGGCCAGCAGGGCGGCCAGTGCCAGCACCTGCCAAGCTGCCCGGCGGCGCGGCAACGGACCGATGGCCTGCGTGCGGCGGACAGGGCAGGGCAGGCGCATGCCGCAGTGTGCACCAGCCCCGGCTCGCGCTGTCGCGATCAGAATGCGGGGTGCAGCATCTACCTCCCACCCGCCCGAACGTCCAGGAAACCCTAGCCATGACCGCGCCTACCGTCGACTATTTCTTCGCCCCCGTCTCGCCCTGGGCCTACCTTGGCCATGCCAGGTTCAGCGCGATGGTCAAAGACAGCGGCGCCAGCGTGCGCGTCAAGCCGATGGACCTGGGCGTGATCTTTCCGGTCTCGGGCGGGCTGCCGCTGGGCAAGCGCGCACCGCAGCGCCAGGCCTACCGGCTGGTCGAACTCAAGCGCTTCAGTGAGCATCTGGGCCTGCCCATGAACATCCAGCCGGCCTTCTTCCCGGTGCAGGGCAACGACGCCGCGCAGCTGATCATCGCCACCGACATGGCGCATGGCGCGGCGGCCGCGCTCGATCTGGCCGGGCGCTTCGGCGCCGCCACCTGGGCGCAGCAACGCAACATCGCCGATGTCGCCGAGCAGCGCACGCTGCTGGGCGAAGCCGGCCTGCCGGCCACGCTGATGGACAGCGCGGCCGCGCCCGAGGTGGCTGCGCGTTATGCCGCCTATACCGAGGAAGCGCGCGACGCGGGGGTGTTCGGCGCGCCCAGCTATGTCATCGACGGCGAGATCTTCTGGGGCCAGGACCGGCTCGATTTTGTCGCGCGGCGGCTGCGCGGCTGATTGCCGACCAGCGATCGGCATGCCCGGTCCGTCCCTGTCTCCCTGCACCAGAGCAAAGCCGCAAGCCTATGAACCCCCGCTCGGACAGCACTTTTCCCCACCTGCTGGCGCCGCTTGACCTCGGCTTCACCACGCTGAAGAACCGCGTGCTGATGGGCAGCATGCACACCGGTCTGGAAGACGGCCGCAAGCACTTTCCGGCGATGGCGGCGTTTTTTGCCGAGCGCGCGCGTGGCGGTGTCGGCCTCATCGTCACCGGCGGCTTTGCGCCCAACATCGAAGGCTGGGCCAAGCCCTTTGCCGGCACGCTGTCCACCAGCGCAGGCGCGCGCCGCCACCGGCTGGTGACCGACGCGGTGCATGCCGAGGGCGGCAAGATCGCGCTGCAGATATTGCACACCGGGCGCTATGGCTATTCGCCGCTGTGCGTGGCGCCGTCGCGGCTGCAAAGCCCGATTTCGCCGTTCACGCCGCGCGCGCTGAGTGAGGCGGGCATCGAACGCCAGATCCGCGCCTTTGTGCGCTGCGCCAAGCTGGCCCGCGAGGCCGGCTACGACGGCGTCGAGGTGATGGGCAGCGAGGGCTATTTCATCAACCAGTTTCTGGTCACGCACACCAACCAACGCACAGATCGCTGGGGTGGCGTCTACGAGAACCGGATGCGGCTGGCGGTGGAGATCGTGCGGCGGGTGCGCGAGGCGGTGGGGCTCGACTTCATCCTGATCTACCGGCTGTCGATGCTCGACCTGATCCCCGACGGCAGCAGCTGGGACGAGGTGGTGACGCTGGCCAAGGCGGTGCAGCGCGCGGGTGCGACGATCATCAACACCGGCATCGGCTGGCATGAGGCACGGGTGCCCACCATCGCCACCAGCGTGCCGCGTGGTGCCTTTGGCTGGGTCACCAAGAAGATGCGCATTGAACTGCGTGCCGCCGGCCTCAACATCCCGCTGGTCACCAGCAACCGCATCAACATGCCCGAGGTGGCCGAGTCGCTGCTGGCCGATGGCTGCGGTGACATGGTCAGCATGGCGCGGCCACTGCTGGCCGACGCCGACTTCGTGCGCAAAGCCGCCAGCGGCCGGCGCGACGAGATCAATACCTGCATTGCCTGCAACCAGGCCTGCCTGGACCACACCTTCAAGAACCAGCTGGCGAGCTGCCTGGTCAACCCCCGCGCCGGCCATGAGACCACGCTGCTGCTGCATCCGGTCAAGGCGCGCCAGCGCTTTGCCGTGGTCGGCGCCGGGCCGGCTGGCCTGGCGGCGGCCAGCACGCTGGCCGAGCGGGGCCACGAGGTGCAGCTGTTTGATTCGGCGGCGGCGATCGGCGGCCAGTTCAACATGGCCAGGCTGATCCCGGGCAAGGAAGAGTTCAGCGAGACGCTGCGCTACTTTGCGCGCCGCCTTGAACTCGCTGGTGTGCAACTGCAGCTGGGCCAGCGCGTCGATGCCGCGCAGCTGGTGGCGCAGGGCTTCACTCAGGTGCTGCTGGCCACCGGCGTCAAGCCGCGTGACCCAAAGATTGCGGGCAGCGACGGCGCCAACGTGCTGAGCTATGTCGACGTGCTGCTGCACGGCAAGCCGGTAGGCCAGCGTGTGGCCATCGTCGGCGCCGGCGGCATCGGCTTTGATGTGGCCGAGTTCCTGGTCACCGCGCCCGGCCACTCGCCCACCATGAACCTGCAAGAGTGGCTGACGGAGTGGGGCGTAGCCGACCCGGCCACCGTGCGCGGCGGCGTGGTGCGGGCCCAACCGGCGCCGCCGGCGCGCCAGGTGACGCTGCTGCAGCGCAAGCCCGGCAAGCTGGGCAAGGGCCTGGGCAAGACCACCGGCTGGATCCACCGCGCCGCGCTGCAGATGAAGCAGGTGCAGATGGTGGCCGGCGTCAACTACGAGCGCATCACGCCGCAAGGCCTGTTCATTACCTATGGCGACAAGCGCAGCAACGGTGAGCTGATCGAATGCGACACCGTGGTGCTGTGCGCCGGCCAGGAGCCGCTGCGCGAGCTGCAGGCACCGCTGCGCGCTGCGGGCATCAGCGTGCACTTGATCGGCGGCGCTGATGAGGCCGGTGAACTCGACGCCAAGCGCGCCATCGACCAGGGCACGCGGCTGGCGGCCAGCTTAGGCTGATCTTGTGAAGCGCTGAGGCGCGCGGCACCGGCTGGCCCAGCGCAGCCGGCACCGGGCGGGGCCTGAGCGCCACCGAACAATCCTCGGCCTGTCCTGCACAAATCGGAACAAGATGCGGCAGCAGCGCCGCGACACTGCGCGCATGTGTCTACTTGATCGGCGGCTTGCCTGGAGATTCCACATGACTGCCCCCCTGCCCACACCCGCCACACCCGCCACGCCCGCACCCGCCACCACCGCGCTCACGCCGCCGCTGTCACGCTCAAAGCTGCGCGCCGCGATCAGCGCCGCCACGCGCTTGCCAGAACCCGAGCTGCTGCCCGGCCTGATCGAACAAGCCACGCTGGCACCAGCGCAGGCGCAGGCCGCCGAAGCGCTGGCGCTGCGTTTGGCCGGCCAACTGCGCCAGCGCGGGCGAGCCAGCGGCCGCGCCGGCCTGGTGCAAGGCTTGCTGCAGGAATTTGCGCTGTCCTCGCAAGAAGGCGTGGCGCTGATGTGCCTGGCCGAGGCGCTGTTGCGCATCCCCGATGCGGCCACGCGCAACGCGCTGATCCGCGACAAGATCGGCAGCAGCAACTGGCAGGCGCACCTGGGCCAGAGCCCGTCGCTGTTTGTCAACGCCGCCACCTGGGGCCTGCTGTTCACCGGCAAGCTGGTGGCCACGCACAGCGATGCGGGCTTGAGCACGGCGCTGCGCAAGCTGGTGTCGCGCGGCGGCGAGCCGCTGATCCGCAAGGGCGTGGACATGGCGATGCGGCTGATGGGCGAGCAGTTTGTCACCGGCGAGACCATCGCGCAGGCGCTGCTCAATGCCCGCGAGCGCGAAGCGAAAGGCTTCCGCTATTCCTACGACATGCTGGGCGAGGCGGCGTTGACCGAGCGCGACGCCCAGACCTACCTGGCGGCCTACGCGCAGGCAATCGAGGCCATCGGCCGCGCTGCGGCTGGCCGCGGCGTGCAGCAAGGAAACGCCGGGCCGTCCCAAGTTTCCTTGTCCCCCTCGGCGGGCGGGCAGCGCGAAGCGCTGACCTCGGGGCCCATTGAACGACCGGGCATCTCGATCAAGCTGTCGGCGCTGCACCCGCGTTACAGCCGCGCCAAGGTTCGCCGCGTCATGGCCGAGCTTTACCCACGGCTGTTTCAACTGGCGCAGCTGGCGCGCCAGCACAACATCGGCTTGAACATCGACGCCGAAGAGTCCGAGCGGCTGGAGCTGTCGCTGGAGCTGCTCGAGCGCCTGTGCTTCGAGCCCGCGCTGGCCGGCTGGCAGGGCATCGGCTTCGTCATTCAGGCCTACCTGAAACGCTGCCCGGCGGTGGTTGACTATCTGGTTGACCTGGCCCGGCGCAGCGGCCACCGGCTGATGGTGCGCCTGGTCAAGGGCGCCTACTGGGACAGCGAGATCAAGCGCGCCCAGCTTGACGGCCTCGACGGCTACCCGGTCTATACCCGCAAGGCCTACACCGACCTGGCCTACATCGCTTGCGCCCGCCGCTTGCTGGCCGCGCCCGACGCCAGCTACATCTACCCGCAGTTCGCCACCCACAACGCCCACACCCTGGCGGCGGTGCAGCAACTGGCGCTGGCGCAGGGCGCGACGGGCGACGAGGCCTACGAGTTCCAGTGCCTGCATGGCATGGGCGAGCCGCTGTACGAGCAGGTGGTTGGCCCGGTGGCCGAGGGCGGGCTGGGCCGCGCCTGCCGCATCTATGCGCCGGTGGGCACCCACGAGACGCTGCTGGCCTACCTGGTGCGCCGGCTGCTGGAGAACGGCGCCAACACCTCGTTTGTCAACCGTATCGCCGACGACGATGTGCCGCTGGCCGAGCTGGTGGAAGACCCGGTGCTCACGGTGCGGGCGATGGCTGAGCGCGAGGGCCAGCTCGGCCTGCCGCACCCGGCCATCCCCTTGCCGCGCGCGCTGTACGGCGCCGCGCGCAGCAATTCGCGCGGGCTCGACCTGGCCGACGAAGCCACGCTAGAGACGCTGTCGCAACGGCTGGCCGCGCCAGCCACGCCGCCCTGGTCGGCCGCGCCGATGCTGGGCGACGATGGCGATACATGCGGCCTGGGCGACACGGGCGGCGAGGCCGACGCGGCGCTGCCGCTGCGCAACCCCTCAGACCGCAGCGACATCGTGGGCAGCGTGCTTGAGGCCACGCTGCACGATGTCGAGACCGCGCTGGCCTGCGCCGTGCGGGCCGCGCCGGCCTGGGCCGCTACGTCGCCGGCCGCGCGCGCCGCGCTGCTGGACGACGCCGCCAACCGGCTGGAGGCCGATACCGAGCGCCTGATCAGCCTGCTGCTGCGCGAAGCCGGCAAGACCTGCGCCAACGGCGTGGCCGAGGTACGCGAGGCTATCGACTTCCTGCGCTACTACGCGCAGCAGGTTCGCAGCGATTTTGACAACGCCAGCCATTTGCCATTGGGCCCGGTGGTCTGCATCAGCCCCTGGAACTTTCCGCTGGCGATCTTCACCGGCCAGCTGGCCGCGGCGCTGGCCGCCGGCAACCCGGTGCTGGCCAAGCCGGCCGAGCAGACACCGCTGATCGCCGCCGCCGCGGTGCGCGCGCTGTGGGCGGCGGGTGTGCCGCGCGGCGTGCTGCAGCTGCTGCCCGGCCCCGGCGAGACCATTGGCGCAGCACTGGTGGCCGATGCGCGTGTGCAGGGCGTGATCTTCACCGGCTCCACCGAGGTGGCGCGGCTGCTGCAGCGCGCACTGGCAGGGCGTCTTGGCACCAACGGCCAGCCGGTGCCGCTGATCGCCGAGACCGGCGGCCAGAACGCGATGGTGGTCGACTCGTCGGCACTGGCCGAGCAGGTGGTGGCCGATGTCGTGGCCTCGGCCTTCGACAGCGCCGGCCAGCGCTGCTCGGCGCTGCGTCTGCTGTGTGTGCAGCGCGACGGCGCCGAGCGGCTGATCGAGATGCTGCAGGGCGCGGTGCGAGAACTGCGGGTCGGTGACCCGCGGCTGCTGGCGGTAGATGTCGGCCCGGTGATCGACACCGAGGCCCAGGCCGGCATCGAGCGTCACATCGAGGCCATGCGCACAAGCGGCCGCAAGGTGACGCGACCGGCGGCAATCGACGGCGAGGCCACCCGCCGCGGCAGCTTTGTGCCACCGGCGCTGATCGAGATCGAGCACATCACTGAGCTGCAGCGCGAGGTCTTCGGCCCGGTACTGCATCTGTTGCGCTATGAGCGCGAAGGGCTGGCCGAGCTGCTGCAGCAGATCAATGCCACCGGCTACGGCCTGACGCTGGGCGTGCACAGCCGCATCGACGAGACGCTGGCCCAGGTGGTGCAGGCCGCCAAGGCCGGCAACGTTTACGCCAACCGCAACATCGTTGGCGCGGTGGTGGGCGTGCAGCCCTTTGGCGGCGAGGGCCTGTCGGGCACCGGGCCCAAGGCGGGCGGGCCGCTCTACCTGCTGCGCCTGCTCAGCCGGCGCCCGGCCGCGGCGCCGCGCAGCGCCGTGTTGGCCGCAGGCAGCCTGGCGCAGCCGCCGGTGCGCGGCCTGGCCGGCGCCGCTGACGAGCCCGAGGCCGAGGCCGCGCGGGCAGCGCTGCAGCAGTGGGCCGAGGGCCGTGGCGACGCCGCGCTGCTGCTGGCCTGCGCGCAAGGGGCCGCCGCCGCGCCCGATCATGCTTGGCGGGCGCTGGCCGGCCCCACCGGCGAGGCCAACCTCTACCGCCTGCTGCCGCGCGAAGCCGTGCTGTGCCTGGTCGACAACGTCAACGTCAACGTCAATGACACCGACACCGACACCGACACCGACACCGACACCGACCGGCTGCTGCAACTGGCGGCCGTGCTGACGGTAGGCAGCCGCGCCGTCTGGCCGGCCGAAGCCAGGCCGCTGTGGCAGCGGCTGCCCGACGCGGTGCAGCAGCGCATTGCGCTGGCGGCCGATTGGCAGGCGCCCGGCGTGCACTTCGACGCCGTGCTGCACCACGGTGCTGCAGTCGGCCTGAGCGCGCTGCTGCAGACCTTGGCCGCCCGGCCGGGGCCGATCATCGGCGTTACCGCGCTGGCTTCGGGTGATGCTGCGGTGCCGCTGGAGCGCCTGTTGATCGAGCGCTCGTTGAGCATCAACACGGCGGCGGCGGGCGGCAATGCCAGCCTGATGACGATAGGCTGAGATGGTGGCGAGACCCAAAGCCAGACAGCATCCTCCCCCGTGCTCTGCAGTTCAGGGGCGACCGTGATACCGCCTGGTGCAGCAGCGATAAGGCCATGGCATAGGGATTGATCCACGCGTGGCGCGGCCGGATCATCTGGGCATGCGGCGTGTACTACCCTTCCTTTTGATGGTGCAGTTGGCCACGGTGGTGGGCTGCAAACCGTGGTTGGATATGCCCACGCCACCCGCCGAGCAATGGGTCACCATGTCGATCTCAACGCCGGATTGCCGGCGAGAAATCGATTCCCAAGACCCGAACTCGCTGCCTTATCTGGTGTGCGCCGGCGCAGCCGGCACCACGGTGCGGATTCGCAGCGTCGAAGCCGGCAAGGTGTCGGTCGATCTGGTGTTGAGCAACCAGCGCGTGGTGCCGCTTTCACTGCAGTAGCATGTGTCAAGGCACATGTACAGCCTAGGAGCCTGTCGGGCTTGGGGCGTCGATAGCGAGAATCGGCCCCAGCGAGGACAGTTCTTGCCGGATTTGCAGCCCATAGCCCAGCTATGGGGCAAAAAGACGGTGAGAAATGGACCGCTGCGGTCGATTCGCAGCCGACGCTCCCCAAGCCCGACAGG
Organism: Burkholderiales bacterium; assembly: GCA_038325945.1. Taxonomy (GTDB): domain Bacteria; phylum Pseudomonadota; class Gammaproteobacteria; order Burkholderiales; family Burkholderiaceae_C; genus Pseudaquabacterium. The sequence continues at coordinate 18,776 of JBBQJN010000022.1, forward strand.
CTCCTAGGGGACATCATCGATTTCACGCTGACCTGGCGCAGGAAGGCCACCCGAGCCAAGCTGCGGCGCCTGTCACCCCTGGGCGTGGCGAGGCGATACCTGGTTTCGCAACAGATCTGCGACGCATCGGCGCCATGGCGGACGCGGACATTGCGGAAAGCGCCGACGGCGCAATGTTGGCCTTCCGCTGCTTGGCGCCGAGCGCGGTGGTGCAGGCCTCAGCCAGCGGCGACATCGACATGCTCAGGCCCGTCGCTGCGCAGCTGCTTCGGCCAATGTTGCGCGAGGGTCGACTCGGCGACCTCTTCGCACTGCTCGCCCACCGGTCGATCAACCTGCGTCAGCAGCCATGTGACATTGCCGCCGCGCCCGGCCGCGCCTGCGACGGCCCGCGCATCCGCCTGCCCAACGGATCCGGCTGACGCAGTGTCAGCAGGTGCTGGGCCTGAGCTTGCTCCAAGCGCGACGATGGCCGACTGATGAGCATCCTGAACGACGTCACTGCGCAAGACGCACGCCCCGCGCCGGACCACATGGCCGAACACGACCGTATGACACTGGCGACAGACGCCACAGGCGTAGGCCTGTTCGAGCTCGATCCGGTCAGCGGCGCGATGATCTGGAACGAGCAGACTTTCGCACTGCATGGTCGGCCCGATGGCGCCGGCACTGGCGATGCGCGGGCGGTCCACGATGCCGCGCTGTCGGCTGCCGCCCAGGCCCAGTTCGACGCTTGGGTCCGGGCCTTGATGCACGACGGCGACCGTTCGATCGAGTTCGAAGCGGTCTGGCCGGACGGCGCGGTGCACTGGCTCTCGGCCCGCGGCAGGCCGCGGCAGCCGGCGGCGGACGGCCTCGGCCCGGTGCTGGGCGTGATGTGGGACATCACCGACCGCGTCACGGTCCAGCGTTCGCTGCGCGATAGCGAAGCCCGATCTGCGCGCGCGATGCGCGGTACCTCCGACGGCTTGTGGGAATGGGACGTGCGCACGGCTGAAAACTACCTGTCGCCGCGCTGGAAAGAACTGCTGGGCTTCGGGCCTGACGAACTGTCTGATCGCGAGGCCGGCTTTTTCGAGCGCATCCACCCCGACGACGCCGGCCTGGTGAACGCCGCCGTGCAGGCCCACCTGCAGCACGGATCGCCGTACGACGTCGAATTGCGCATGCGCACCCGCAGCGGCGACTACCGCTGGTTCCGCTCGCGCGGCGAGGCCGAGCGCGACGCCGCAGGCCAGCCGCTGCGCATGGCGGGTTGCATCTCCGACATCACGCTGCGCAGGTGCATCGAGAGAGAGCTGAGCGATAGCCACGCCAAATTCAGCGCGATGTTTCGTACCGTGCCGGTGGGCATCGGGCTCACGCGCCTGGCGGACAGCGTGGCGATCGAAGTCAACGCCGAGAAAGCCCGCATGCTGGGCTGGACGCAGGACGAAATGATCGGGCGGACCGGCCAGGAGCTCGGCCTCTGGCCCGATGAGGCATCACGGGCCGCCGCGTTGGCGCAGATCTCGCTCACCGGCCAGGCGACCGTCGAGGATCTGGTGATGCGCCACCGCGACGGCCGGCCGGTGCACGCCAAGTTGTCGGTGCAGCAGCTCGAGCTCGGCGGCCAGCAGTTCCTGCTCAGTGCCACCACCGACCTCACCGAACGCCACCAGGCCGAGCAGTCGCTGCGCGAGCAGCGCGAGGCCTACACAGCGGTATTCGACGCCGCCAGCGACGCCATCATCAGCATCGACGTGCAAGGTCGAGTTCTGCTGTTCAACCCTGCGGCCGAGCGCATCTTCGGCCATCGCGCCGACGCCATCCGCGGGCAGCCAATCGGCCGCCTGCTGCCAGCCGCACAGCGCGAGCGCCACGGCGTCGATGGCGCTGGTTCGGCCGAGCCGCACAGCAGCAGCCGCGCGATCGGCGCCGGCCGGGTTCAGGGCGTGCATGCCGACGGCCACACGCTGGAGCTCGACGCCTCCATCTCGCAGGCCACCGTCGGCGGCCAGACCGTGCTCACCGCGATCCTGCGCGACGTAACGGAGCGAGCTGCGGCCGAGGCCCAGGCGCTGCGCCACCGCATCGAGCTGTCGGCACTGACGCAGCAGCTGATGAACCAGGAAAAGCAGACCACCCAACGCCTGGCACAGATGCTGCACGACCGGCTAGGACAGACGCTGACGGCGATCCGCCTGACGCTGGACCGCAGCCTGCTGGCGGCCGATGCCGGTGCCGGTGCCGATGCCGGTGCAGATGTGCGCGACGCCCCTCGTCAGCTGCGCGAACTCGTCGACCAGGCCGTCACCGAAGTGCGCCAGGCGCTGACCGAACTGCGCCCGCCGCAGCTCCCCGAGGAAGGGCTGTACGCGGCGTTGGACAACGAGCTGCAGGCGCGCAAGGCACTGCACCCCGGCGTCGACCTGCTGCTTGAGGCCCCGGCCGGGCTGCACGGGCAGCGCTGGCCCGCCGACGTCGAGTACGCGCTCTTCATGATCGTCCGCGAGTCGGTTGACAACGCTCTGCGCCACGCCCAGCCGACCCTGGTGCGTCTGGCGCTGAACGGCAGCGCCGAAAGAGTGACGCTGGAGATCTGCGACGACGGCCTCGGCCTGCCTGACGACGCCGAGCGTGCCCGCCCGGGCCACCTCGGCCTGATCGGCATGCGCGAGCGGGTCCGTGCCATCGGCGCTCAGCTGTCGCTGTTGCCCAGCGACGAAGGCGGCGCCCGGGTCCGCGTCTCCTGGCCGGAGGCGGGATGATCAGCGTCTACCTCGTCGACGACCGCACGGTAGTGCGCCAAGGACTGCGCGCGCTTCTCGTCGCGGCCGGCTGCACGGTCGTTGGCGACAGCGGCGAGCTGACCGTCGCGCTGGCCGAACTGCAGCACCTCGATCCTGACGTGGCGCTGATCGACCTCAGCCTGGGCGAGCGCTCGGGCCTGGAACTGCTGGCAGAACTGCACAAGCGCGGCAGCCGAGTGCGTGTTGTCGTGCTGACCATGTCGGCGCAGCCGCGCCATGTTGGTAACGCAATGCGGCTTGGCGCCTGGGGCTACGTGCTGAAGGGCTCGCCGAGCGAAGACCTGCTCGCGGTCATCGGGGCGGTCCACGCTGGTCGCCGCCAATTCGGGGCGGGCGTCGCCGAACTGGCGGCACACGCGCTGAGCCTGAGAGACCCCGACGACCCATTCGCGCCGCTGTCACCGCGCGAGCGGCAGGTAGTGGTGATGGTCGTCAACGGCCATTCCAGCACCGACATCGCTGCCGAACTGCACTTGTCACCAAAAACCGTTGACAGCTACCGCAGCCGCCTGATGGCCAAGGTCGGTGCGGCCGATGTCACGGCGCTGGTGAAGCTGGCGCTCCGCCACGGGCTGATTGACAACGACGTCTAAACGGCCCCGGGGAGCCGCAGGTACCCCTCGCGCCTGTCGGGGTGACAGGGATTCCCGGCACACCGATGCAAGAACTCCCGGCAGCGGTCCGGCGCTCCCTCAAGCTCCAATCGCCCCCATGCATCACGTCACTGGGTGCCCTGCCGAATTTTTTCGGCTGCTATCGCCGCGCCGCGCAATTGCCGTGCAATTGCCGGGCAATCTGCAGGCTACCGGTGCCATCGAAGCGTTGCGCCAATGACCCCCGCCCGCCTGCCCCCCAACGAAGCCGAGCGCCTGCGCTGCCTGGGCGACCTCGACCTCGGAGGTATCAGCGATCCGGTGCTCGACGGCTTGGTGCGCTGCGCCTCGCACTTGCTCGACTACCCGGTCGCCTTGGTCAGCTTGGTCGAGGAACACCGGCAGTGGTTGCCGGAGAGACGATGAACTTGCCGCCCCGCCCCGCCTCGCTTCAGCCCAGGCCCCAGCGCCAGTCGCCAGCCCGGCCCGGTCAGCGCTGGCGCCCGCCCGCCGCTGCGGTGCCCGCAGCCACTCAGGCGGGCCCGGCCGGCCCGCGTGCGGCAACCGCTCCAAGCGCCGGCCCGGCCGCAACCCGCGCGAGCGCACCATGCTTGTCGCGCCTGCTCGTCGTCGACGACGATCTGGGCGTGATCCAG
>JBBQJN010000023.1:0-22775 GCA_038325945.1 Burkholderiales bacterium
ATTGCAGGCCGGGCTGCTGCAGGCGCGGGTGCTGGCGCAGGGCCATCGCCGGCTGGTTTGCGTCAGCGTGGCCACCGGCGAGATCCGGCTGAGCATGGCCAGCGCCAACCCGGCCAGCAGCTGCAACACGGTGCTGAACGGACTCGACGGCGACGCCCGCTGGGCGGCGGACAGCAACGGCATCGCGCTGTTGCTGAGCCCGGCCGGCACGCTGTTTTTCCAGCCCGACGGCCGTGTCACCAGCGACGGTGCAGGTCTCAATGCGGTCAATGCCAGGATGGAGATCCAAGGCGAGCCAGCGCTGCTACTCAGCGGCGAGACCGGCCATGTGCGCTAGCCGCTCGGGCCGGCGCATGCCGACGCGCCAGCGCGGCTTCACGCTGCCCGAGGCGATCCTGGCGATCGTTGTCATCGGCGTCGGGCTGGCCGGGTTGCTGCAGGCCTTCAGCCAAGTCAGCCGCAGCAATGCTGACCCGCTGCTGCGCCAGCAGATGCTGGCCATTGCGCAATCGCTGCTGGAGGAAATCCAGCTCAAACCCTATGCGGCAGCGGCCAACGCCGCGCCAGCCGGCTGCGCGCGCGACACCTACAACGACCTGCTGGATTACCAGGGCTACAGCAGCACCGGCATCTGCAGCATCGACGGCGTCGCCATCCCGGCGCTGGCCAAGTTCAACGCCAGCGTCAGCGTCAGCGCCGGCACGCTGGGCGGCGTGGCCGCGGCGCGGCGCATCCAGGTCAGCGTCAGCCTGGGCGGCGACAGCCTGCAGCTGGTGGGCTGGCGCACCGACTACGCCTCGCCATGAACGCGCCTCGACAGTCTGCCTCGGCCCGCCCTGCGCGGCGCGCGGCGCACGGCTTCACGCTGGTCGAACTGATCGCCACGCTGGTGCTGTTCGGGCTGATGGCGGCGACGCTGACGATCTTCTTCCGCCCCGCCTTCGAGGCCTGGATGAGCACACGCAGCCGCACCGCGCTGGCCGCTGAGGCCGACCAGGCGATGCGCCGCGTCATGCGCGATGTGCAGCAGGCGGTGCCCAATTCGCTGCGCACACCCAGCAGCAGCTGCATCGAGCTGGTGCCGGCCAGCGCTGGCGGGCGCTTTCGCATGGCGGTAGACACGGTGAACCCCGGCAGCGCCGCCGCCGACCCGGCCACCAGTACCAGCAGCTTTGATGTGCTCAGCCCCTTGTCCAGCTTGCCAGCAGTGGGCGACTGGGTGGTGGTCGATAACCAGAACCCGGGCGATGTCTACAGCGGCGCCAACCGCAGCGCGGTGAGCGCGGTTTCGACCCCTGCCGCCACGCTTGGCCGCCATCGGCTGGCCATCAATGCGCTGCAGTTCCCGCTGGGCTACGACGGCGGCCGCTTCAACATCGTGTCGAATGCGCAGCAGGCGGTGTTCTACGTCTGCCATGGCGCCAGCGCCACACTCGACGGCAACGGCCATGCGCCGGGCGTGCTGTACCGGCTGAAGCGCTACGGCTTCAACGCCGCTGCGCCGGCCAATTGCCCGTCAACCGCTGGCGCCGATGTGCTGGCCACCGGCCTGCGAAGCTGTCGCTTTGTCTATACCGCCAACCAGGGTGCCACCCAGCAGAGCGGCTTTTTGCAGGTGCAGCTGGAGTTCACGCGCAGCAACGAGACCGCCAGCCTGGTGTTTGGCGCCCATGTGGTGAACATGCCATGACGCGCCTTCTGCACAGTCGGAAACCTGCACGCGGCCTGGGCGCGATCACCGTGATCGTGGTGCTGGTCGGCCTGGCGATGATGGCCGCCGCAATCGTGCGGCTGGGCCAGCAGGCGCAGACCAGCAGCGCGCAGGAGCTGATGGGCGCGCGCGCCTCGGCCGCCGCGCGATCGGCCGTCGAATGGGGGCTGTACCAAGCCTTCAAGGGGCCGTGGACCAGTTGCAGCGGCACCAGCCAGACGCTGGACATGGCGGTCGATACCGGCGGCCTGCGCGTCACGGTAAGCTGCGACTCGCGGCTCTTCAACGAGGGTGAAACCAGCCCCGGTGTGCCGCGCACGGTGCGCGTCTTCACCATCGACGCGGTGGCCTGCAGCAGCGCCAGCGCGGCCACCGCCTGCCCGGACGCCAGCCGCGCTACCAGCGGCGGTTATGTGGAGCGCCGGCGGCAGGTGCAGGCGGTGAACTGAGAAGTTTCGAGCGGCCCGGACAGCGGGCCGGCCAGGGTTCAGACGGCCTGCTGTGCGGCCTCGCGCAGCTGGCGCGCCAACTCGGGGTGGCTGCCCTCGCGCAGCCGCACCCTGCCCTGCAGGGCAGGCTTGCATGCAAGCGGGCACCGACAGATGCTGTCGGCCTGCCGGCCTGCAGGCATACTGGCCGGCGCTTGCCGCCGGGCCCGCGCCGCCGGCCGCCGCCAGACCCGCCCCAACCCGAGACCCGCCATGGCCCTCTTCCCTCAGGATGCGCTCAACGACGGCGTGAAGAAGCGCGAGGTGTTTGGCTGGGCGATGTACGACTTTGCCAACTCGGGCTACACCACGGTGGTGCTGACGGCGGTGTTTGGCGCCTACTTTGTGGGTGGCGTGGCCGGCAATGCGCCCTGGGCCACGCTGGCCTGGACCGGCGCGCTGGCGCTGTCCAGCCTGCTGGTGATGCTGACGATGCCGGCGCTGGGCGCCTATGCCGACCTGCGCGCGGCCAAGAAGCGGCTGCTGGCGCTGTCCACGCTGGGCTGCGTGCTGGCCACTGCGGCGCTGGCCGGCGTCGGCCCTGGCGATGTGGCCTGGGCGGTGGTGGCGGTGGTGCTGTCCAACCTGTTCTACACCTACGGCGAATCGCTGATCGCCGCGTTCTTGCCCGAACTGGCGCGCCGCGACAGCCTGGGCCGGGTCTCGGGCTGGGGCTGGAGCTTCGGCTACTTTGGCGGCATGCTCACGCTCGGCTTGAGCCTGGGCTATGTGATCTGGGCGCAGTCGCAGGGCATCCCGGCGGCGCAGTTTGTGCCGGTGACGATGTTGATCACCGCCGGCGTCTACGGCCTGGCCTCACTGGCCACCTTTGCGCTGCTGCGCGAGCGCGCCGTGCCGCAGGCTGCGGCGGCGCAGCGTGAAGGCCTGGCAGCCTCGCTGGCACGGCTGCGCCGCACCTGGCAGGAGGCGCGGCGTTTTGAAGACTTTGCCTGGCTGCTGGGCTGCGCCGTGGCTTACCAGGCCGGCATCTCGGTGGTGATCGCGCTGGCTGCGATCTATGCCGAGCAGGTGCTGGGCTTCCAGCAGACGCAAACCATGATGCTGATCTTTCTGGTCAACATCGCGGCGGCGCTGGGTGCCTTCAGCTGGGGTTATGTGCAGGACCGCATCGGCCACCGGCCGGCGCTGGCGATCACGCTGGCCGGTTGGGTGCTGATGACTCTGCTGGCCGGCCTGGCCACCGAAGCCACGCTGTTCTGGATCGCCGCGCTGCTGGCCGGCCTGTGCATGGGCAGCAGCCAGTCGGCCGGCCGGGCGCTGGCCGGCGCGCTGGCACCCGTGCCGCGCCGCGCCGAGTTCTTTGGCCTCTGGACCTTCGCCGTCCGGCTGTCGGCGATCATCGGGCCGCTGACCTATGGCCTGGTGACGCTGCTCACCGCCGGCAACCACCGCATCGCCATCGCCAGCACCGGCGTCTTCTTCGTGCTCGGCCTGCTGCTGCTGCGCCGTGTCAACGTGGCGCGCGGCATGGCGGCCGCCGAGGCCTGAGATTGCCTCTCACAATCTGAGTCGGGCCTCGCTGACAGCTTGTCAGGTGTCGCCGCCACGGCGGACGATCTCGGCGCGCGCGGCTTCGCGCAGCCGTGCCGCTGCGGCAAACAGCTCGGGCGCCGCCACCACCGCTGCCGGCGCCAGGGCTGCGCAGACGGTTACTTTCAGCGCCGTGCGCCGCGGCCACCAGCGGCTGGCCGGCAGCAGCTCACGGGCGCCGGTGACGACCACCGGCACCACCGGCACGCCGGCACGCGCGGCGGCCAGGAAGGCACCCAGGTGGAACGGCAGCAGCCCCGGCGCATCAATAAAGGTGCCCTCGGGAAACACCGCCAGCGAGCGGCCCTGGGCCACCACCTCGGCGACGCGCCCGGCATCCTCGACGCTGCGCTGCCGGTCGAAGCGCTCGACGAACTCGGCGCCCAGGCGCCGCAGGAACGGCCCGGCGATGGCTTGCTGCTGCAGCTCGCGCTTGGCGACAAAAGCAAACGGCCGCGGCAGCGCCGCCACCAGGATCAGCCCGTCCAGGTAGCTGGCATGGTTGGCCACCAGCACGCAAGGCCCGGCGGGCAGGCGATCCAGGCCGTCGACGGTCAGCGGCGTGCCGCTGAAGCGCAGCAGCGCACAGGCGGCGCGGCGCGCCAGCGCCCAGGCCGCCACGGCATCGGGCGCCAGCACGACCGACAGCCAGGTCAGCGGCGTCAGCATGGCAAACAGCGCCATCGCCCACAGCGCATACAACGTCTGGCCAGCGGCGCGCGCCAGCAGCGCCAGGCGTGGCCGCAGCGCGCCCAGCGCCAGCCGCAGCAGTTGGCGCTTGGCGCCGGCCGGCGCCGCGCCCAGTTGGCCGCCCTCGTAGAGCGCGCGGCAGGCGGATCGACGCAGCTTGCCGCTGGAGGTCTTGAGCACCGTGTGCGGCGCCACCAGCACGATCTGGTCGGCCGGCTCGCCGATGGCCTCGACCACCGCGCGCGAAACGGCCAGCTGCAGCGCCGCGTGCAGCGCCGCGCGCGCCGCTGGCACCGCCGAGCGCACCTCGGCCAGCACCACCAGGCGCTCGGTGCCGGTGGCCGGGTCGGGGCTGCCGAAGACCGCGACGCAGCCCTTGCGCACGCCGTCGACCTGGCCCACCGCCTCTTCGATCTCCTGCGGGTAGAGGTTGCGCCCGCCACGGATCACGATGTCCTTGACGCGGCCGGTGAGGTAGTAGTCACCGCCAGCGCCGCCAGCACCGCCAGCACCGTCGACGCCGTGAACGCCGTCAACGCCGTCAACGCGATAAGCGCGGTCACCGCTGTCGATCCAGCCCTCATGCAGCAGGCCGGCGCTGAGCGTGGGGTTGCGGAAGTAACCCAGCGTAGCCGACGGGCCGCGGAATTCAAGCCGGCCCTCGATGCGTTCGCCGAGCTCGGCGCCGGTCTCGTCGAGCAGGCGCACCTGGTGGCCGGGCAGCGGCCGGCCGCAGGCGACAAAGCGCAGCGCGTTCGGGTCTTCGGGCGCGGCCGGCAGCGCGCGGCGTTCGCGGCCAAAGGCCTCGCGCTGTACGCGGTCGATAGGCGCCACTCGGCCCAGCGGCGGGAACAACAACCCCACCGAGGCCTCGGCCAGGCCGTAGACCGGCGCCATCGCCTCAGGCCGCAGGCCGCAGACAGCAAAGCGCTCGCTGAAACCGCGCACGGTGTCCGGGTTCACCGCCTCGGCGCCGTTGAAGGCCAGCCGCCAGGCGCTGAGGTCAAGCCCGGCCAGCGCCGCATCGTCGATGCGTTTGAGGCACAGCTCGTAGGCGAAGTTGGGCCCCGCCGACAGCGTGCCACGCCATTGGTGCATGGCCTGCAGCCAGCGCTGCGGCCGCGCCAGAAAGTCCAGCGGCGACATCACCACCAGCGGGAAGCCGACATACAGCGGCGCCAGCCAGGCGCCGATCAGCCCCATGTCGTGGTACAGCGGCAGCCAGCTGACAAACACATCCTGCGGGCCGGCCTGGATGGCCTCGGCCATGGCGCGGATGTTGGCCAGCAGGTTGGCGTGGGTCAGCGCCACACCCTTGGGCTGGCCGGTGCTGCCCGAGGTGTACTGGATGAAAGCGATGTCGTCGCCGCGCACCAGCACCGGCACTGGCGGCGCATCGCGCTGCGCCAGCCGCTGCGGTGTCAGCACATGGCGCAGCTTGGGCAGCCGCGCCTGCAACAGCCGCGCCACCACCATCGCCTGGTCGACAGTGATCAACAGCACGGCTTGTGCGTTGTCGAGGATGCCGGTGTGGCGCAGCACATGGTCTTCGAGCTGCGAGGCCCGTGCCGGCGGGTAGATCGGCACGGGAACAGCGCCGACCATCAGGATGCCGAAGTAGCTGGCGAAATAGGCCGGTGAGGTTGGCAGCATGATGGCCACGCTCTGGCGCGGCAGCACGCCGGCGCGCTGCAGCCCAGCGGCCAGCGCGGCGGCCTCGTCGGCCAGCCAGCGGTAGCTGAGCAACTGTTCGCCGCCGTCCTGCAGGCAGACCACCTGGGTCTGGTCGGCATGGGCCTGCAGGTGCCAGTCCAGCACCTCAAGCAAGCTGGTTGCCGACGCCAAGTCGGCTGCGGGCTGGCCGGGCTTGTCGGCTTGCTCGTGCGCAACCTTCGGCACCGGCCGGTGCGGCGCCGGTGCAGCGCCAGCCGCGCCGGACGCTGGCGTGGCCTGGCCGCGCTGCAAGGCCTGCAGCAGATCGCCCACGCTGTCGGCCTGTTGCAAGGTCTCGGCGGGCAGGGCTATGCCGAATTGGCGCTCGAGGCGCAGCAGCAGTTCCATGCGGCCCAGGCTGTCGAAGCCAAGGTCACGATCAAGCACGCTGGCCAGGCTGACCGACGGCAGGCCGGGCTCGCTTGGGCGCGCCTCGCGCAGCGCGGTCTCGACGAGCGCGATCAGCGCTGCCGCCGCGTCCGCAACCTGCTTCGACTCACCCGCCGGGGTGTCAGCGTCACGCTTGTCCACGGCCCATTGTGCGTCCCTGCGTCCCGGCCGGCCAGCGCCCAGGACTCAGAGGCTGAGAGGCAATCGGATGCACCCGCGCCGGGGTGGCCAAGGGCTCTGAGCAAGGCGCGGCGCGCAGCCCGGACTCACGTCCGGGCAAGCGATGCAACGCCGCGCAGGGCCCTTGGGTACCCCGGCCCTTCGGGTGAGCCCCCAAAACAGGCCCACTCGTCGTTGCAAATGCTCGTTGGGGGTCCCAAACCCAACTCCGCTTTGCGCCTAGATTGGGGCTGTTTTGGGGGCTTACGCGGGTGCATCCGATGGCCTCTCAGCCTCATGAGGAAACGCCGGGCCGCCCCAAGTTTCCTCATCCCCCTCGGGGGGCCTGACGCGAAGCGGCAGGTCTGGGGGCGCTCTCAGGGCGAAGCCGCGCGTTCGGCCTCCAATGATCGAATCGGCACGCCCATGTCGCGCCACTGCGCCGGGTGGCAGGTGAACAGCAACAGCTGGTGGCGCTGCGCGGCATCAAACAGTACGCGCTTCATCTGCGCCAGCCGCGCCTCGTCGCTGTGCACCAGTGCATCGTCCAGGATGATCAGCGTCGGCCGGCCCGCGGCTTTCAGCAAGTCGGCATAGGCCAGGCGGGCGATCACGCCCATCTGCTCGCGCGCGCCGAAGCTCAGCGTCTCGAAGTCGGCCACCTCGATGCCACGTTGGCCTGGCCGGCTCAGCGCGCCGGGCACCAGCTGCTCGTCCACATCCAGCCGGGCAGTGGGAAATAACAGCTGCAGGTAGCGGTCAAGATGCTGTTGCAGCGGTGCCTGCAGGCGGCGTGTCAACGCCTGGCGCCGCTGCTCAAGCCGCTGCAACAGGTAATCCAGCGCCTCAGCGCGGCGCTGCAATTCGGCGCAGCGCCGCCGCGCCTGGGCCTGCTCGGCGGTGGCACGCGACAGCTCTTCCTCCAGCCCTTGCGCGCCGGCAGCGGCCAGCGCGGTTTCCAGCTGCACCCGCTGCAGCTCGCGCGTCTGCCGCGCTCGCTCAGCCTCGTCGGCGCTGCGCCTGAGCCGCTCGACATCCTGGCGCAGGATGTCGGGCCGGGCGGCAGCGATGCGCTGCTCAACCGCAGCGATCTCGGCCTGCAGCGCCTTGGCGCGTTCGCCCGCCTCCAGCCATTCACCGCGTCGCGCCGCCAGATCGGCCAGCCGCTGCGGATCGTCCAGTGCCGCTTGCAGCGCATCGCGCTCCTGCTGTGCCGCCTGCTGCTGGCTGGCCGCCGTGGCCAGCGCCTGTCGATCGGCCTGCAGCTGGCGGCCCGTGGCCTCGGCCGCCTGCCGCGCGGCTTCTTGCTGGCGCTCGGCCTGATCCAGCGGTGGCGCGGCCTGCACCGGGGCCACCGGCAACTGCGCCAAGGCCATCACGGCCTCGGCCTGGCGGCCTTGCGCCAGGTCCAGTTCACCCTGCATGGCCTCCAACCCCTGCGGCGCCAGCAGTTGGCGGGCCTTGGTGGCCGCTTCGGCGTCGGCGATGTGCTGGCCATGGGCCTTGTCGCGCGCCTCGGCCTCGGCCAGGCTGGCCAGCCCCAGGCGTTGCAACAACGCGCGGTGTTCATCGCCCAGGCTGGCCTGCGCCTGCGCCAGCTCGGCCAGGTCAGCGCCGCCTGGGGCGATGTGGATCTGGCCGATGCCGGGCAGGCTCAGCGTGGTGGGCGCCAACAACAGGCGCTCGGCCTGCGCGCTGATGGCCTCGCCGCCCAGCTCGACCGTAACCCCGGCGTCGAGCACAAAACGCAAGCGGGTGGCAACCGCGGCCTGCCGGATCTGCAGCTCGGTCAACTGCGTTTGCTGAGCCCGCAGCCGCGCCAACTCGGCCGGCCCGATGCGCGACAACGCGGCCTCACGCTTGAGCCGCGCGGCACGCTCGCTCTCGGCGCTGGCGCGCGCCAACAGCGAGGCCAGCTCGCCGGCACGCTGGCCAGCATCGCTGGCCTGGCGGCTGAGCAGGCCGCGGCTGTCCTCCTGCCGCGCCAGCGCCAGCGCCTCGCGCGCCAGGCGCCAGCGCTCGGCAGCGGCGGCCTCGGCCGTGGCTGCTTGCTCAGCCACGGCGCCGGCCTGCTCCCAGCGCGACTGCGCAGCGAGCAGCGCGGCTTCACGGCCGGCCAGCCCTTGTCGCTGCTGCTCGGCCGCAGCCAGGCGTTGGCCCAGCAGGTCGCGCATGCCGACGGCCTGCTTGGATGTATCGAGCGTGCGCTGGCGCTCGGCAGCCAGCGCATCGGCCGCCAGCAAGGCCTGCTGCGCCAGCGCCTGCTGCGCGCGCAGCGCCAGCCAAGGTTGCTCGCGGGCCTCGGTGGCCTGCTCGTCGCGGCATTGCCTGAGTTGATCCACCTGGCTGCGGTACAGCACCACCGCCTGCTGCAGATCGGCCAAGCGCTGCGTCAGCGCCGCGACCTCGTCGATCGCCTTCGCATAAGCCGCCTTGGGCTTGCCGGTGCCGGTGAGCAGCTCGTCGCGCTGCTTGCGCACCTGCGCCACCAACTCGTCGCCGCCACTGGCCGAGACCTCGCCCAGCGACTCGTCCAGCACCTGGCGCAAATGGTCGGCGGCATGCAGCACCGCGTGGCGCAGCGACTGCGCCGAACCTTGCTCTATCCACAGCAGGCCGGGCACACCCCAGTGCTCTTCGCGGCTGGCGCCTTTGAGCGCAAATTGGAAACCCAGCAGCTCGGCCAGTGCATCCTCGGCCTCGACGCCTTCAAGCCGCTGCGTGCCGATCATCAACTCGCAGCGCTTCTTGTGTAAAAAGCTCTTGCCCAGCCGGTAAGGCACGCCGCCGATCTCGAAATCCAGCGCCACCGTGGGCGCAGCGGCCGAGTCATCAAAGGGCCGCAGATCATCGACGCTGGTAGAGCGGTGGCGCTCAAAGAATGCCGCGCGGATGGCCCGCACAAGCGTGCTCTTGCCGGCCTCGTTGGCGCCGCTGAAGATGTTCAGGCCGGGCTGGATCTCGGCCAGCTCAAAGGGCGCGCCAAACTGCCGCAACTCGGCGACCCGCAAACGGCTCAGCAGCATGGCGGCGGCCCCTGCACTTCAATCGGCGATAGCCTACTGCTTTTGTTCGCTATGCGAGTCTCGTTGCTCATGCCGCTCATGCAGATCATGCCGCTCATACCGGCCGCGCCCGCTCGCCGCGCTCGGTCAGCAGGCCGGTGAGCAGCGCCAGCGCGTCCTGCGCGCGTTGTGCGTCGGCGTTGCCGGGTGACAGCGACAGCTCGCGCAATTCAACGATCAGCTCGCCCAGGTAGCCATCGGCCTGCAACGCGGCGATGTCTTGCGCCGTCGGCGCCAGGCGCAAATTGCCCAGGTCGGCGCGCAGGCAACGCACCCGTGCCTCGGCGGTGCCCAGCGCCTGGCGCAGCCGGCCATGGTCAATCAGGTCAAGCTGGCCGCTCAGCGTGAGGTCTAGCACGTCGCGCGGCTCGGCCGTGGCCAACTGGCTGATCAGCGCGTCGAGGTCACTGGCCACGCCCAGTGCATGGGTCCATTGCTGCCAACGGAACTGGGCGGTGGGCAGCGGCTGCACCTGCGGCGGCTGCCGTGGCGGCCCAGAAGCGCCAAAGCTCACCAACAGCGCCTGCCCGGCGTCGTTGGACTTGAAGCGATCAGGCTCGGGTGTGCCGCTGTACCAGCAGCGCTCGTTGATGCGCTTGCAACCATGCCAGTCGCCCAGCGCCAGGTAGTCCAGCCGTGCCCGCGCCGCGCGGTCGGCGGCGATCGGGTTGGCCGAATCGATGTCCTCGGCCAGCAAGCCTTGCACCGCGCCATGGGCGACGCCGATGCGCAGCCAGCCCTCGGGCGTGGCCGCGCTGTCAAACCAGTCGGTGAGGTCGCCGTGGGTGTGGCGCTGGGTCAGTGGTGCGCACAACAGGGCGATGCGGGGCTCGGCCAGCTCGATGACGCGCGGCGCCAGTGCCAAATGGACTTGTGGCGGCACGGCGCCCAGCCGGGCGGCATGGGTCCACACGCTTTCGGCCAGCGCGGCGTCGTGGTTGCCCGGCGTCATCACCCAGGGACCGGCAAAACCCTGCAAGGCATTGAACAAGCGGCGGATGCAGCGCGCCGAGACGGTCTGCGCGTCGAAGACATCGCCAGCCACCACCACAGCGTCCACCGCATGCTCGGTGGCCAGCGCCGCCAGCCGCTCGATGGCGGCAAAACGCGCCTCGGCCAGCGCAGCGGCGTCTTCGGCGTCGAAGCGGCCATAGAGGCGGCCGATCTGCCAGTCGGCGGTGTGCAAGATCTTGTTCATGGTCCAGGTGTGTTCATCCGGTGCCGGGCGCGCCAACTTGCAACGCCGGGGCATTGTCGTTGCCGCTCAGCTCAATTCGGGCTGAGAGCATCCCAGGCCCCTGGCGGCGCCCGTTGTTCGCGGAGAAACGCCCGATCTCGGTGCATTTCGCAATGTGGAAGGTTTTGTTTCTCATGAGCTTGAGAGGCAATCCCATGAGCCCACGTAAGCCCGACAGGCTCCTAGGCGCAAAGCGGACCTGGGTTTGGGACCCAGGGAGCATTTGCAACGACGAGTGGGGCTGTTTTGCGGGCTTACCCGTAGGGCCGGCGTGGGCCCATGGGATTGCCTCTCAACCTCTGAGGCTTCAGTCTGGCGCGGCGCCGTAGCGCGCCAGCAAGGCCTCGACAAAGTGGGGTGCGCCGGTCAGCGTCAGCGTCACGGTCAGCCAGCCGCCGGCCTCGGTCTGCAGCAGCAGTTCATGGTCCCAGACGATACCTTCTTCGACTGGGCCATGCTGCTCGGGAAAGCAGCCGCCGGCCCAGTCCAGCACCTGCCCCACCTCCGCCATCACGGCGGCATGCGCCTCTGGCCTTGTCGACGCCATCGCCTGCAGGCTGGCTATGCCGTCATCGCCCTCGCTGAGCTCGAAGATCAGGTGCTGCAAGGCTGGCATGGCCACCGCGCCCGACGCATCGGCAAGCTCAGGCCAGTACCTTCAGCAAAAAGCGGTTGAGGTCATGGATCTCCTCGATGCATACCGAGTGCTGCATCGGGTACTCATGCCAGTCCACCGCATAGCCCAGCGCCTGCAGCGCGTCGCGTGAGGCGGTGGCGCGCGACAGCGGAATCATCGGGTCCTGGCGACCATGGGCCATGAAGATCGGCGTGGCCTGGTTGGCGGCCGAGCGCTCGGCCGCGGTCTTGGCCGCCAGCGGCAAATAGCCCGACATGCCGACCAAGCCGCCCAGCCGCTGGCCATAGCGTAGCCCTGTCTGCAGCGTCATCGCGCAACCCTGCGAAAACCCGGCCAGCACGATGCGGTGAGCCGGCACACCGCGCTCAATTTCGCGCTCGATCAGCGCCTCAACCAGCACTTGCGATGCGCGCAGGCCGGCTTCGTCTTCACCACCTTGGCCGCCGAGACCGAGGATGTCGTACCAGGCCGGCATCACCATGCCGCCGTTGAGGGTGACTGGCCGCTGCGGCGCATGCGGCAGCACATAGCGCATGGCGCCGACGGCGGCCATGTCCAGCGCCTCGCAGACGGGCTCAAAGTCGTCGCCCTGGGCGCCGAGGCCGTGCAACACGATCATGGCGGCCACGGGCTGCGGGCCGGTCTCGATTTCAATGGCAGGAAGATGCATGGCGTGGATGGTAAGCGGGCCGCGCCAAGTCTGTAGGCTGCGACGCTGGCTGGGGTGGCCGGCGCGGTCGAAGCTGAAGGGGGCGGCAGCCAATGTCGATGAAGCGGTTGCTGTCACGCTTCCGGAGGCTGCGAGCCCTTAAGCAGAATCTCATTCTGTACAAATAGAGACGAATGCATAGAATGGGAAACACAATGCCCGCCAAAGCGCCCGCTATCGGCAACGTCCTCGCAGCCCGGTTGAAGGCCATGGGCGTGCGCATCCGTGAACATCGCGAGCGGCAGAAAGTCAGCGCGACAGTGGCCGCGGAGGCGGCGGGCATGTCACGCGTTACCTTGCACCGCATCGAGCGCGGCGCGCCGTCGGTCACCATGGGTGCGTACCTGAGCGCCATCGACGCCGTGGGCCTTCAGGTCGAGCTGAGCGACCCGCAGGCTCGCCTGGCCGAGCCTGGCGCCGCCGTCGTGCCGGCGCGTGTGCGGCTGGACGATTACCCCCAACTTAAGCGCCTGGCCTGGCAGCTGCACGGTGTGGACGATCTCAGACCAGCAGAGGCCTTGAGCCTGTACGAACGCAACTGGCGCCACATCGACCCGGCCGCCCTTGAACCGGCCGAGCGGGCGCTGGTGCAGGCGCTGGTGGATCAATCGGGCGGAGGGCGCCTGCTTGCTTGAACGGCCTCACCACCGCCGCATTGCCATCATCCTGGCGTCGCTGGATGCCGATGTGCTGGCCGCGAACGCCTGCCTCTTTGGCGGCGGCACCGCGATGACACTGCGCTACGGCGAGTATCGCGAGTCGGTGGACATCGACTTCCTGGTGTCCCAGGTCGACGGCTATCGCCAGTTGCGCCAGCGGCTGACGGGGCCGGGTGGCGTGCAAGCCATCACCCGGCGGGGCCACACGTTGGCCCAGACCCGTGAGATGCGCGCCGACCAATACGGCATCCGCACCTTGCTGCAGGTGGAGGGCGTCGCCATCAAGTTCGAGATCGTGCTTGAGGGCCGGATCGAGCTTGACGCGCCAGGCACTGATGATCGCTTGTGCGGTGTGGCCACGCTGACGCCGCTGGACAGCGGTGACGAGCAAGCTGCTGGCTAATTCCGACCGCTGGCGCGACGAGGCCGTGTTCAGCCGCGATGTCATCGACCTGGCCATGATGGCGCCGCCGAAGGCGCTGATGCTGCAGGCCCTGACCAAGGCCCAGGGGGCGTACGGCGACAACGTGGCCGTCGAACTGGCCAAGGCCATCGAGGATCTGCGCGCGCGGCCTCATCGCCTGGATCAGTGCATGCAGGCCATGGCCATGACCTCGGTGTCCAAGGCGGCGCTGTGGGCGCGTATCAGGGCGCTGGGTTCAAGGGCGCGCGCCGCTGCGGGTGCGCCGGGGCCTTGAGGCCCAGCCCTCCGCCATAGCGCCGACGGGCCACGGCGCAATGCCGAGTGGCGCCGGTTTGAGCCACAGGGGGCCGTCAAGGCGCCCTGCCAGGGCACGCCTCGGATTCAGCCAGCACTTTAACGTCCTGATAATTGTTATTATCAGCACGCGATGTTAATGATGCGAAACAACCTGCAACCCAAGCCGCAAGCCCTGCAGCCTGGTATGGCCCTGGCGCATCTGGCCATGGCGCGTCTGGCCATGGCGCGTCTGGCCATGCCGCATCTGGCCATGCCGCACCCGACAGCCCACTGAACCTGCGATGGCCAATGCCAATGACACTTGGCCTGCAGCGCCTTCAAAGTGGGCCGAGCCGTCTGCGCCGGTGCGCCGGCCCGGCCGACCCCGCGGCGCGCGCACCCGCGTGCTGCGCCAGAACCAGGCGCTTGGCCTGCCGCAATTCGCCTTCTTGCGCGCCTGGCTGCAAGGCCTGGATCTGAGAGCCGCCTGGCAACGCTACCTGGCCTTTGCCGAGCGCAGCGATGACTTGCGCCACATCGAGCACCGGCGCATCGAGCTGCTGCAGCAGGTTTTGCAGGACGGCCATCAGATCAACCTGACGCTGCCCGCAGCGGCGCGCATCAACGATGCGTTGCAGCTGCTGGCGCTGGATCCGTTCACGCCCAGCACCGCCCCCCTGCCCTCGCTGCAAGACTTTGCGCAGGCCCAGGGCTTCGACCCCGATCAGTTCAGCGAGGCCGAGCTGCTGGCCGAATACCGCGAGGCCTACCCGCTTGACCAGGCGCCCGACGCCGCCGGCCAGGGCGGGCTGCGGGCGCAGATCCGCGCCCTCAACCACCTCGAGACCCTGCTGGCCCGCCAGCCGCAGCCGGGTGACCGCATCGAGCTCTGGTTTGCGCCGGCCACGCTGCCGCGTTTGAAGGCCGTAGGCGCTGCAACGCTGGGCGCCCTGCTCGACCACATCGATCTGCAGGGATCCACCTGGTTCAAGCCGGTGCGCGGCCTGGGCGCCACCCGCGCGGCCGCCGTGCTGGCCTGGTTGGCGCCGCTGGCACAGGCCTGGGGCCGGCCGCTGCGCGACACCGCGCTGCAGCCGCCGCAGCGCTTGCGCGCCCTGCACTCGGCCACGCTGCGCCGTCTGGTGCTGGCGCCGCGTTTTGCGCTGGTGCCGCTGGATCAGCTGGCCGTGCCCGCTGCCCTGGCCGGCGGCGCGGCAGCACCCGGCATCTTCGCCAGCCGCATGGCCAACAGCCTGGGTGCGAGCGACGACCTGGCCGCCGTGCGCGCCTGGCTGGCGGCCTATGCCGAATCGCCCGCCACCTACCGCGCCTACTGCAAGGAGGCCGAGCGCTTTTATCTCTGGTGCCTGCTGCACCTGCGCAAGCCCTTGTCTTCGGTCGACGCTGTCGACTGCCTGGCCTACCGGCGCTTTCTGGTCGAGCTACCGGCACACTGGGTGCAGCGCAGCCCCCTGCCCCGCGACGACCCGTCATGGCGGCCGTTTCGCGGCCCGCTCAAACCCTCGTCGCAGCGTTATGCGCTGGTGGTGGTGCAGGCCTTGTTTGACGGCCTGCGCGACGCCAACTACCTGGTGGCCAACCCGATGGCCTCGGTGCGCAAGAAGGCCCGTTTGCCCGAGCCGGCGATGAACATCGACCGCTCCTTCGAGGAGCAGGAATGGGCCTTTGTGATGGCCCAGCTTGACCGTGAACAGGCCACGGCGCTGGCACGCGCCGCGCTCAGGCCGCCATCAACGGCGCAGGGTGCGCCGGCGGGGGCTGAGCAGCGCCGGTTGCGCTTGGTGCTGGAGCTGTTGTGCAGCACGGGCTTGCGCCTGGCTGAGCTGGTCAGCGCCGACAGCGCGGCCCTGTCGCGGGTTCGGGTGGACGGCGAAGTGGGCGAGCTGGCCCAGGCCACGGTGTTGACGGTGATCGGCAAGGGCCAAAAACTGCGGCAACTGCCGCTGGGCGACGACATCGCCCGCTTGATCAGCGCCCACCACGCCGATGCCGCCGCAGTGGGCGCCCTGCCCCAGCCGGTGCCCATCGTCTGCACGTTGCGGCGCAGCCTGGCGCGCTGGGCCGAGGACGACGGCGACGCCGGCAGCGTGAGCCTGCAACCCGCTGCGTTGAGCAGCCACCGGGCACTCGGCGCCAATGGCCTTTACCGCTCGCTCAAGCGTTTTTTCCAGCGCGTGGCCGGCGACGCCCATGCGGTGGATGGGCTGAGCGCCGAGCGCATCCGCGCCGCGTCAACCCACTGGCTGCGGCACACCTTTGGCCGCCAGGGTGCGGCGGCGGGCGTGCCGGTGGAGGTGCTGCAGCAGGCCCTGGGCCATGCCAGCCTGAACACCACCACCACCTACCTCAGCACCGAGCGATCGCGTTTAATCCGCGAACTGCGCCAGGCCCGCGTCCGGCGCGCTGCCGAGGCTTGAAGTCCAGGAAGACAAAGGGGGTTGGACTGTCCAACCCCCTGCCCTGCCCTGCCTTGCCCTGCCCTGCCCCAACCAAGCCACGGATTTGCTGAGGTGAGAGTTTTCGGGATCAGCCCGCCGAGTCCTGCCCTGATAGAAAGCGGGCCAGCGCTGCGGCCAGCGCCTGCCGGCGCTCAAGCGGCAAGGTCTTGACGAAGCGCACCAAGGTATGGCCCTGACCGTCGGACGACACCACCGCCACCGGTTTGCCGGCAACGCGAACGCTGATATCCGCCGGCCCGGCCGTCTCAGCGGCTGACTCGCCAGCCGCCAGCGCCTCAAAGATCTGCTTCGGCGAGCGCTTGCCGGGCTGGGTGGGCTGGGCCTTCAGCGCCCTGGCGCGCACCACCAGGCCCTCTGGATCGCGTTGCTGCGCGTCAGCCAAGGGCTTGGCCCAGCGGTACTGCAGGTCCAACGGCGAAGCAAAAGCCTGCACCACCGCCAGCGGCAAACGGGCCAGCGACAAGGCCTTGCCGATGTCGCCCAGATCACGGCCAATGGCCTGCGCCAGCTGCCGGTTGGACGGGTACAGCCCCTGGTCCAGCGCGCGGGCGTACATCATGCCCTGCTCCCAGGCCGACAAATCCTTGCGCGCGCGGTTCTCCCGCTCCATCTCCACAAACAGCTGCTGTTCGCCCAGCGCCTCGACCAGCGCCAACACCGGCAGCCCCAGATCGAGGCAGGCGCGGTGGCGGCGGTGGCCGAAAACGATCTCGTACACGATGTCGTCGGCCGGGGGGTTGGACTGTCCAACCCCCGCCTCAGCGCCCTGCCCTGCCCGGCCCTTCATCAGATCCGGGCCCAGACCCGTGACCGGGCGCACCTTGATCGGCTGCACATTGCCGCCCGCCGCAGCGATGTCGGCCTTCAGTGCCAGAAAGCCGGCATCCTGATAGCTGTCGTCGTGGCGGTTGGCCCAGGCCGAAACGCGCACCGCTGTGGCCGGCAGCCGACGCGTCGGCAAAGCACCCTCAAAGCCAGCCAGGCGCTCCCGTAAAGACTCCGCTTCTTTCACCGCCGCAGATTGCGCGGTCATGAACTGCAGCATCGAGCCCGGCGCCGTCTTGGCCTTGCTGCCATCCACTTCGCCGCCCACCGTGCCATCGGGCAAGGCACTGCGCGCGGGAGCCGGCGGCAGGTGGATCAGCCCGGCCTTTTCCAGTAGTTTTTTTGCCATCTCTGCTCTCCTCTCACTTGACGCGCGCGGCTTCTGCCTGCCGCTGCCACACCGAATGCACCGAACCTTCTATGTAGGACACGAAGGTGTCATAGGCATCACGCGCGCGCTTGAAGGTCTTGGCGTGACCGTCGTAGCGCGAGATGTCATAGACGGTACCGAACTCCGCGCTGGTAGTCGCCGTCACCGCCGTTTTGGGAATCTCCACCGGCAGCACCTTCTCGGCATAAGTCGAGCCGATCCACTGCCGCACGATGTTGCTCGCCGCGTCGCTGGAATCCACCCTCGCCAATAGCACATGGATGAAGTCAAACGACTTGCTCAAGCCCCGCTTGGTGATCAGTTCACTGGTGAGATCAGCGAACAGGCTCCAGAACTGCGAGGCCGACGCAAAGTCCAGCGCGTTCGGCGGCAGCGGCATGATGATGCCGTTCGAGGCCATGAAGGCGTTGATCGTGGTGTACGACAGGGCAGGGGGCGTGTCGATGACGATGACGTCGTAATCGGCCCGCACATCGTCGATGCCCAGGTCCAGCACCCGCCAGAACTCAAAGCCCGGCTCCTGCGTCTGCCGTGCCGGCAACGCAAATTCAGCACCAAACAGCACAGGTGCCGCTGCCACCAGATCGATGCCGTCCCAGTAGGTCGGGCGGATGGCATAGCGGATCGAGGTTTCACTGCCCATCGCCAGCGGCAGGATGGTGTCGTTTTCTTCCACCTCGGTGTCAGGCAGGATGCCAAAAAGCGTGGTCAGCGAGCCCTGCGGGTCGGTATCGATCACCAGCACCTTGTGGCCCAGCAGCGTCAGCCCCTGCGCCAGCGTCACGGCGGTGGTGGTCTTGGACACGCCGCCCTTGAAGTTGCCGATGGCGATCGTCACGGCTTCGGCGCCAGCCGGGCGCAGACTGTCGCGGCGGTACTCGCGGATCCAGCTGCGGGCCTCGGCCAGGCTGAACTCACGCCGGCTACCTGCGGCGTTGAGCCGTCCCGCCGGCAGGTCACCGCGGCCCATGCGATGGCTGAGCGAGCCTTTCTCGATGCCGCACATCGTTGCCAACTGGCTCAGATTGAAAACCGGCGGCGTCTTGCGCGCCGTCGGTGCCAGCATGGCCGAGCGGATCTCGCCCATCATGGCCACGGCGCGCTCGGCTTGATCCGAGATGTCCGCGAGGGTAATGGGCTTCGGCGGTTTGATAGTGATGGGTTTCAACAGACAGCTCCAGGTTGAACAAATCCGACACGTTTGACATGCACCGGTTAGACAGTGCGTATTCTGTCAAGTGCCGGGGCATATGCAAAGCACAACTGATGAATTTCGCGTGTTGGCTTGTTGTGGATGAACCTCTTGGCTGTCCTGTGCTTTGGAGATTTCAATCTCTTACAAACTCCTTCAAACCCTTTAGCATGCGGAAAAACCAATGATATCAATGACTTGCGTCGGTTGAGGTGAGTGGATACGGGACCGGATGGAGGCTTTTCAGGACCTGGGCGGTGTGAGTTCAGGGCTCTGCATGCAAAGTTTCGGGGACTTGGGGCAGTGAATACGGGGGCAGGCGGTTTCGTCTTTCGCTGGCTTTGGATGGCGGCTGGAGGTTCTTGGCTGACCTGTGGGCGCGATAGGAAAGCCACCAATTGAGCTGCCGCGCGAAGCTGGCGTGGCCGCCGGGTAACCGGCTCCCTCCATGTCCTCCGACGGCGCCCTTGGAGGTCGCCGTCTCCTCCTTTACTTACGGGAGCCGGTTACCCGACGCCCGCGCCAGCCGGCACCTGCCGTGCTGTCGGATCGTCCGAACAGCCAAGACGCCACTGCGCGGCGGGTTAGAAGCTCAGCGTGCCACGCAGTTGCCAGTGGCCGGGGGCGTCAGGCATGCGGATCACGCAGGTAAAGGCGGAGGTGGTGGCCTCTAGGCCAACACCGGGGGACACGGAGTGATCCGCATGCCTGACGTCCCCGGCCACCCGCGCCGAAGCAGTCATTCCGGGACTCCGCCAGAACACACTCAGGTGAGAGTTTTCGGGAAAACCAGCCGGACGCAGCGCGCATGGAAATTGAACTTCACGTGAGAGTTTTCGGGAGAACCGGTCCCGACACCACCGCAGGCTTCATGTGAAATCCCCATTCACCTCAACCGCGGCTGCGCTAGCATTCGCCGATGACCCCGTTAGACCCCTTGCCGCTACCCGTCGAGCCCCTGCCCGATGACGAGGCCCCGGCTGCGCCCAAGCGCGGCTCGGCCCGACGCGCAGCCAGTACCGCGCTGGCCGGCAAGCCCGAGCCGCTGCTGCGCAAGCCAGTCAATACCCTGGCCATCGTGCCCAAGTCGCACAAGATCACCTCGCTGGGCCGCAAGAGCTACAACGTGCTGTTGCATGAGGCGCAGGAGCAGGGGCTGGACAAGACCGTGTTCCAGGCGCCACTGGAGCGCATCATCCGTGGTGTCGACTTTGATTCGAACGACCAGGCGCTGATCAAGAAGCACTTACGTGCGATGGTCTCCACCACCGTGGAATGGCAGTCGCCGACCACCGGCGAGGGCAGTTCGTGGAACGTAAGCGGCCTGCTTGCGCATGCCAGACTCTCCAAGCTGCGTGGCCAGGTGTGGGTGGAGTGGTCGTACGCGGTCAACCTCAAGCAGGAACTGCTCGAACCCACGGTATTTGCCCGCTTGTCGCTGGAAATCATCTCCCAGCTGCGCTCGCATGCCGGCATCGCGCTGTACGAGATCTGCTCGCGCTACAAGGACATCGGCCGTACCTCGCGCCAGGCCTGGGCCTGGTGGCGGCCGGTGCTCAGCGGCCGACCCGAGACCGAGAAGACCGCACGGCTCGAGTACCGCATCTTCAAGCGCGACACCCTCAAGCCGGCGATTGCCGAAGTCAACGCGGTGACCGATCTCGAGATCGAACTGGTCGAGCACAAGGCAGGGCGCTTCATCGATGAATTGCAGTTCCTGATCCGTCGCAAGCCCCAGGCCAATTTGCCACTGCGGGCGCCGAGCGAGGCGGTGGACTTGTCGCTGATCAGCCGTGCCCAGGCGCTGGGCGTCGACGACCAGCGCGCCGAAGAACTGGCCGATGCCTACGGCGTGGCGGCCTTGCGCAATGGCCTGGACGCGCTGGAACGCCGGCTGGCCAGCGCCTTTCCCGAGCCGCTGCGTGACCCTTACCGCTATCTCAAGACGCTGATGCTCGGCGAGGCCGCCAAAGCCGGGCAGGGCAGCGCCGCAGCGCCAGCGCGGTCAGCGGCCGAAGGCGCGGCGACACGGCGGCCGGCTCAGCCGGCTGCGGCCGGGCAGGGCGGCCAGACTGCCTTGCCGGGGCTGGGCAGTGTTGGCGCCAGTGCCAGCGCCGACACGCCGCGCAGCCAGGCTCGCCAGGCGCAATGGACAGCGGCCTGGCTGCGCCGCCGCCATGAGCAGGTCGGCGCCGACATCGCATCCCTGTCGGCCGAAGAACAAGCGCGTTTGTGTGATTTGCTGGCCGAGGACATGGCGCAGCGGCAGGTGCATCCGTCGATCCGCAAGCGCCTGCAGAGCAGCGGCTGGCAGCATGCGATGGTGCTGCACGAAATGCTGCGCTTTTATGCCCGTGGCGCCATCGGCGAGCACTGGGATCAGCCCACGCCCGAGCAATTGCTGGCGGTGGCCGCAGCGGCGGGCGACGGCGATCTGGCCGCTGTGGCGGCGCCGCCACGATTTGGCTGAGGCTGCGCCTCAACCGCCTCAACCGCCTCAGTCGATATCGTCGGGGCCGTAATGGCCCATGCGTCTGGATTTGGTCTGCAGGTAGCCCCGGTTGTGTGCATTGGGCTCGGTGTGCAGCGGCACGCGCTCGACCACCTCAATGCCCAGGCGCTGCAAGGCCGCCACCTTGGCCGGGTTGTTGGTCAGCAGGCGCACCCGCTGCACGCCCAGGCCGCGCAGCATCTCGGCGGCAATGCCGTAATCGCGCGCATCGTCGGGCAGGCCGAGCATGCGGTTGGCCTCCACCGTGTCGGCGCCGGCCTGTTGCAGCGCATAGGCGCGGATCTTGTTGACCAGGCCGATGCCACGGCCTTCCTGGCGCAGGTAGAGCAGCACGCCGCAGCCGGCCTCGGCAATCGCCTGCAGCCCGGCCTCAAGCTGGGCGCCGCAGTCGCACTTCAGGCTGTACAGCGTGTCGCCGGTCAGGCACTCGCTGTGCATGCGGCAAAGCACGGGCTCACCGTCGTCGAGGCGGCCCAGGCTCATCGCCGCATGCTCCTGGCCGGTGCTGGCGTCGACCAGGCCGTGCAGGTCAAACTCGCCCCAGCGCGTGGGCAGCTTGCAGCTCGCCAGCGCGCCTGCGGGCTGCGGGCTGGCCAGCGATGGGTTTGCGGTCGCCGTGGCGACGGCAACAGCGCCTGCGTCGGCAGGCTGGAGGCGAGCATTCATGACAAGGGCCCTGGCGGATGCCGGGCCGGGTTCAGGAGCTGAGCCTCATTGTCGGCCATCGGCGGGCGGGCACTGGGCACCTGCGCGACATCGACGGCGGCCCGCACCAACGGGCCGCTGCACGTCGGCGCATCAGATGCGGCTGCCGCGGCCGGCCCAGTAGGCGTCGCGCAGCAGCCGCTTGTAGAGTTTGCCGGTGGGTAGGCGCGGCAGTTCATCAGAGAAATCGATGCTGCGTGGGCACTTCAGATGCGCCAGGTGCTCGCGGCAGAAGGCGATCAGCTCGCCCGCCAGCTCGGGCGTTTGCGCCAGCCCGGGCAGTGGCTGCACCACCGCCTTGACTTCCTCGCCCAGGTCTTCGTTGGGCACGCCAAACACCGCCGCGTCGGCTACCTTGGGGTGGGTGATCAAGAGGTTTTCGCACTCTTGCGGGTAGATGTTGACGCCGCCCGAGATGATCATGAAGGTCGAGCGGTCGGTCAGGTGCAGGAAGCCGTCGTCGTCAAGGTAGCCCATGTCGCCCACGGTGCTCATGCTGCCGTCGGGCGAGCGTGTCTGCGCCGTGCGTTCGGGGTCGTTGAAGTAGACAAAGGGGCTGGCCGTCTTGAACCAGACCTCGCCCGGCTGGCCCTTGGCCACCGGCTGCATCTGCTCGTCCAGGATGTGGATGTCGCCCATCAGCACCCGGCCCACGGTGCCCCTGTGGGCCATCCATTCGGCGCTGTTGCAGGCGGTGAAGCCCAGGCCCTCGGTGGCGCCGTAGTACTCGTGGATGATCGGCCCCCACCAGTCGATCATCGCCTGCTTGACCTGGGCCGGGCAGGGCGCGGCGGCGTGGATCGCGATCTTCAACGACGACACATCGGCCTGCGCACGCAGCGCGGGCGCCAGCTTGAGCATGCGGCTGAACATCGTCGGCACCAGCTGGGTGTGGCTGACGCGGTACTTCGGGATCAGCGCCAGGTAGGCCTCGGGATCGAAATGCTCCATCACGATCACC
>JBBQJN010000024.1:0-22246 GCA_038325945.1 Burkholderiales bacterium
ATGGGCATATACGGCATGCTCGACACCCGCCTGGCGATGATCATCGCGATTGCCACGCTGGCCTCACCCTATGCGATCTGGGTGCTTAAACAGGCTTCCGACCGGCTGCCGGTGGAGCTCGACGAAGCAGCAATGGTGGACGGCGCCAGCGCCTGGCAGTTGCTCCGCCTGGTTTACCTGCCGCTGATGGTGCCCTCGCTGGTGGCGGTGGCACCTACGCCGTGCTACTTGCCTGGAACGAGTACCTGTACGCCTTCCTGCTGATGTCCAACGAGCGCGAAGTCCCCCTCGCGGCGGCGCTCGGCCTTTTCAGGTCCGCCGATGACTCACCGTGGGAATTGCTGATGGCCACCGGCCTGATCTACGCGCTGCCGCCGGCAGCGATCTACTACACCTTTAAACGCTACATGGTCGGCGGCCTTACCGCCGGTGCCGTCAAGAGCTGAGACCCCACATGGCAAACGTTGCATTCCGCAAGATCGAAAAGGCCTACGGCGCGGTCAAGGTGATCCACGGCATCGGCTTCGACATCGCCGACGGCGAATTTGTCGTGCTGGTCGGGCCCTCGGGCTGCGGCAAGAGCACGTTGCTGCGCATGCTGGCCGGGCTTGAGGAGATCACCGCCGGCGAGATCCTGATCGACGGCAAGGTGGTCAACGATCTCGAAAGCAAAGACCGGGACATCGCGATGGTGTTCCAGAGCTATGCGCTCTACCCGCACATGACGGTACGCGAGAACATGGCCTTCAGCCTCAAGCTGCGCAAGGCCGACGCCGGGGTCACCGCAGAGCGGGTGAACAAGGCTGCGGGCATTCTCAACCTGGACAAGCTGCTTGACCGCTTCCCGAAAGAGCTGTCGGGCGGCCAGCGCCAGCGGGTGGCGATGGGCCGGGCGATCGTGCGTGACCCCAAGGTGTTTTTGTTCGACGAGCCGCTGTCCAACCTCGACGCCAAGCTGCGCGTGGCCATGCGCGCCGAGATCAAGGCGCTGCACCAGCGGCTCAAGACCACCACCGTCTACGTCACCCACGACCAGATCGAGGCCATGACCATGGCCGACCGTATCGTGGTGATGCACGACGGCATCATCGAGCAGATTGGCACGCCGCTTGAGCTCTACGACCGGCCGGGCAACCTGTTTGTGGCCCAGTTCATCGGCTCGCCGTCGATGAACGTGTTTGAAGGCCAGCTGCAACGCGGCGGCAACAGCGACAGCGCCACCGTGTCGGCGTTAGGCTCGGCCTGGCCGGTGCTCGGGCTGCAGGGCGGCACGCAAGGCCGGACCGTGCACTACGGCATCCGGCCGGGCGACCTGAAGCTGGCCGATGCCGGCATCGCGGCCGAGGTGGTGGTGGTCGAGCCGACCGGCGCCGAAACCGAGCTGCTGCTGCAAGTTGGCACGGAGGCTGCGGGCGGCCGGCAACTGACGCTGGTGATGCACGGCCGCACCGATGCCCGCCCCGGCGACAAGGTGCAACTGGCGATCGATGGCGCCAAGGCCCATGTCTTCAACGGCGCCGACGGTCAACGGCTTTGAGCGCGGCAGCCGCCCCTGGCAGCGCCCTGCCAGGCCCACCCTGGCAGCTGGTGGTGATGGGCGTTTGCGGCTGCGGCTGCGGCTGCGGCAAGTCCTCGGTGGGCCGCTTGTTGGCGCAGGCGCTGGGCCTGAAGTCTCTTGACGGCGACGAACAGCATCTACCGCACAACCTGGCCTTGATGGCCACCGGCACGCCACTGACCGACGCCGACCTGCAGCAAGTTGGTGGCGATGGCCAGCGGCCAATTTGCGAGACCGGCGAGATCAGCGAGATTGGCCCGGCAACGGCTTCACGAACACTTTGCATGATTACTGCGCCCAGCGCATGGTGCCGCGCCAGCGTGGCCGCATCATCTACATCTGCTCGGTGCAAAGCGAATTGGGCCGGCCCATCTTGGCGCCCTATGCCGCCAGCAAGGGGGCGGCGAAGATGCTGACCAAGGGCATGGTGATCGACCTGGGCCCGCATGGCATCACCGTCAACGGCATCGGCCCGGGCTACTTCAAGACCGCTCTGACGCAGGCACTGGTCGATGACCCGGTGTTCAGTGACTGGCTGCTGATCAAGCGCACCCCCAGCCGTCGCTGGGGCGTGGTCGAGCACCTGGCACCGGCAGCGGTGTTCCTGGCCAGCGAGGGCGCGCGCTTCATCAACGGCCATGTGCTCTACGTTGATGGCGGCGTCACCGCCTCGCTCTGAACCCACCGAAGCCACCATGCCCACTTCTTTTGTCCAAGTCAGCCTGCTCACCGGTCCGGACGGGCGTGCGGCTTTCCACGAGACCGTGATCCAGCTCAGCGAGGGCACGCCGCAGGCCATGCTGTCGCCGCTGCAAGCCAGTGGCGGCATGCAACTGCGCCGCAGCCCGCTGGGCTTTCGCAGCCAGTTCCACTGCACCGAGACACCGCAATGGGTGTTCATCCTGCGCGGCAGGATGGAGATTGGCCTGCAGGACGGCAGCATGCGCGGCTTCGGCCCCGGCCAGCACTTCTTCTCGGCCGATACGCTGCCCGCTGGCGTCAGCTTCGACCCCGAGTTGCATGGCCACTGGAGCCGCCAGGCCGGCGCCGAGCCGCTGGAAACCCTGTTTGTGCGCGCATGAACCTGCCACACCGGGTCAGGTCAGAATGATCAAGAACGTGCATGGCAATACCGTCGACCTGCTGGGCGAGCACATCGTCAGCGGCCGTTACCCGGTGGGCGCCGCCATTCCGCCAGAGCCGCAGCTGTGCGAGGCGCTCGGCGTCAGCCGCACAGTGGTGCGTGAATCGGTCAAGTCGCTGGTGGCCAAAGGGCTGTTGATCACCGGCCCCAAGCTCGGCACGCGGGTGCTGCCCGAAGAGCACTGGAACTGGTTCGACCCCGACGTGGTGATCTGGCAGAGCAAGATAGGCTTCACCCGCGAGTTTCTGCGTGATTTGCAAGAACTGCGCCGCGTCGTCGAGCCCGCCGCCGTGCGCCTGGCCGCCGAGCGCGCCAGCGCCGCCGACATCGCCGAGATCGAGACCGCCTACGCCGGCATGCGCGACGCCATCGAGCATGGCGGCGACTACGTCAGCCACGACCTGCGCTTTCACCAAGGCCTGCTGCGCGCCTGCCACAACCGCATGGTGATCCAGATGAGCAAGGCGCTGGGCGCGCTGCTGCGCACCTCGTTTGAAATCTCCACCGCCCGCCCCGACGGGCCGGCGCTGTCGCTGCCGCTGCACCGCGCCGTGCTCGACGCGGTGATCCATCGCGCGCCGGCCAAGGCCGAGCGCGCCATCCTGGTGCTGATCGACGGCGCCGGTGAGGACATCGAGGCGGTGCTCAACTCGCGCCGCAAACTGCCCTCGCTGGCGCAGCCCGCACCGCGCCTGAAGGCGCGCATCCCCCTGCCGCTGGCGCGCTGAGCGCCGGCCTCCACCGCCCAGACCACAGACCATGCCCACCTCACTGAAGATTCTGATCACCGGCGGCGCCGGATTCATCGGTGCCCGCCTCGCCCGCACCCTGCTCAAGCGCGGCACACTGGATGGCCGCAGCATCGGCCGCATCTTGCTGGCCGACCAGGCACCGGCGCCGGCCGATCTGGCGGCGCATCCGCGTGTCGAGGCCCGTGTCGGCCCGCTGCTGGCGCATTGCGACAGCCTGCGCAAGGAGGCCGTGGACGGCGTGTTCCATCTGGCCTCGGCGGTTTCGGGCGAGTGCGAGGCCGATTTTGAGCTCGGTCTGCGCAGCAACCTCGACAGCACGCGCGCGCTGCTCGACGCATTGCGCTACCGCGTCAGCCAGGGCGCGGCGCCGGCCCGGCTGGTGTTCAGCAGCTCGGTGGCGGTGTTTGGCCCGGATGCCGCAGTGCCGATGCCGGCCATCGTCAGCGACACCACACTGCCGACGCCGCAAACCAGCTACGGCATCCAGAAGCACATCTGCGAGCAGCTGGTGGCCGACTACACCCGCAAGGGCTACATCGACGGCCGCAGCGCGCGGCTGATGACGGTCACCGTGCGTCCAGGTCGGCCCAACGGCGCGGCCTCGTCGTTCTTCAGCGGCATCATCCGCGAGCCGCTGGCCGGCCTGCCTTCGGTCTGCCCGGTGGGGCCCGAGGTGCGGCACCCGGTGACTTCGCCGCAGCGCACGGTGGAAGGCCTGATCGCCGTCTACGAGGCCAGCCGCGAGGCCTATGGCGGCCGCACCGCCATGAACCTGCCGGCGCTCAACGTCAGCGTGGCCGAGATGCTGGCCGCGCTGGAAGAGGTGGCCGGGCCGGCGGTGCGCGCGCGCGTCACTTTTGAGCGTGACGAGGTGATTGCCGGCATCGTCGCCAACTGGCCCACCGGTGCCAGCGCCGAGCGCGCCAACGCGCTGGGCCTGCAGCCCGAGGCCAACTTTGCCGACATCATCCGCCAGTACATCGCCGACTGCGACGCCACGCCCAAGGCGCTGAAAGGCATGGCATGACCCGCTACGACCTGCACGGCCGCGTCGCGGTGATCACCGGCGGCGCACAAGGCATCGGCCTGGCCACCGCGAAACACCTGCTGGCCTGCGGCGCCAGCGTAGTGCTGTGGGATGCCGACGCTGGCAAGCTGGCGCAGGCACTTGAGACACTGCGCGACAGCGGTGCGGCCGGTGTTGCAGCCAGTAGCCAGGTGGTCGAACTCACCGACGAAGCCGCGGTGGCCAACGCCACCGCACAGACGCTGGCGGCCAACGAGCGCATCGACATCCTGATCAACAACGCCGGCATCACCGGCGGCAACGCGCCCACCTGGGAGCTGTCGCCCGAGGTCTGGCGCCGCGTCGTCGAGGTCAACCTGATCGCGCCCTTTCTGACCTGCCGTGCCGTGGTGCCGCAGATGATCAGCCAGGGCTGGGGCCGCATCGTCAACATCGCCTCGGTGGCCGGCAAAGAGGGCAACCCCAATGCCAGCCACTACAGCGCCAGCAAGGCCGGGCTGATCGGCCTGACCAAATCGCTGGGCAAAGAGCTGGCGACCAAGGGCGTGCTGGTCAACGCAGTGGCGCCTGCCGCAGCGCGCACCGCGATCTTCGACCAGATGTCGCCGCAACACATCGAGTTCATGCTCGGCAAGATCCCGATGGGCCGCTTTGTCGAGGTCGACGAGGTGGCGGCGATGGTCTGCTGGCTGGCCTCGCCCGATTGCAGCTTTTCCACCGGCGCGGTGTTTGATCTCTCGGGTGGGCGCGCAACCTACTGACTTCGGTGCCGGCTTGCGTTGTGTGATCGGGGCGGGCACGGCGGCTTGCGGCTCGTTGCTGACGATGTGACCGGCTGCTGCTGTTTGCAGGCGCCTCAACGTTGGTGCGCTTGACCAAGGCTGCTGGCCGTGCGGACCACTCCGTGTCCCCCGGTGCCGGACTTGCGTCCGCCACCTCCTCCTTTACCTCCGTGATCCACATGCCCAGCACCCTCGGCCACCAGCATCTCGGCGGCGCTCTGACTAACTGACCCGAGCCGGATGGGTTGGAGTGGCAACTCCAACATGGGTGTGCAGGGGTCTGGTCATGCCAAACGTGCCGCCGTGAACGTGGAAATGCCGTTGGAGTTCACTTTGTTCACTCCAACCTACCGAGCTATCCGAAAGAGTGCGAACGTCAACAACGAGCCGCAAGCAGCCGCAGCTCTGCAAAGACCGTAGGCAGCCCGCTTGTCGCCGGCATGACAGCCCGTTCCGGGCTCGCGGGTAACCCTCAAACGCTGTGCCCACCCGTCCGCCGCCAAATCCGTCAATGACCCTGTCCCGTTACCGCAGCGTGTTGGCAGCGCGCAGCCAACATTGGAGCCCCACCACCCGCGGCCTGCTCTGGACCGGCGCCGCCGGCCTGCTGTTCAGCATGCTCAACGCCTTGCTGCGCCTGCTGACGCTGCACATCGACCCCTTTCAAGCCCAGTTCCTGCGCTATTTCTTCGGCCTGCTGGTGCTGCTGCCGCTGCTGTGGCGCAGCGGCTTCGGCAACTTCAAGCCCAAGCGTCTGGGCGACCAGTTCACCCGCGGCGCGGCGCACACCTTGGGCCTGTGCCTGTGGTTTACCGCGCTGCCGCAAATCCCGCTGGCCGACATGACGGCGATTGGCTTCACCGGCCCGATCTTCATCATGATCGGCGCCTACCTGTTCTTCCACGAGCCCATGCGCTGGGAGCGCTGGGTGGCGGTGGCGCTGGGCTTCGGCGGCGTGATGATCGTGGTCGGCCCCAAA
This sequence comes from Burkholderiales bacterium, assembly GCA_038325945.1. GTDB lineage: Bacteria > Pseudomonadota > Gammaproteobacteria > Burkholderiales > Burkholderiaceae_C > Pseudaquabacterium. The sequence goes on from JBBQJN010000024.1 coordinate 6,243, forward strand.
CTGTCGGGCAGCGGCGGCTGGTACCACCTGGTGATGCTGGCCGCTGCGCCGGTGTTCGCGGTGTCCTTCCTGCTGACCAAGGCGATGACTCGCTACGAGACGCCGGGCGTGATCCTGGTCTGGCAGTCGATCACCGTGTCGATCATCACGCTGCCGCTGGCGCTGTGGACCTGGGCGAGCCTGAACACCTGGCAATGGCTGGGTTTCGTGGTGGCGGGCGTGCTGGGCAGTGCCGGCCATTACTGCCTGACGCGCTCGTTCGCCGCGGCCGATATCTCGGCCACCCAGTCGGCCAAGTTCCTCGACCTGCTGTGGTCGGCGCTGATGGGCTGGCTGCTGTTCTCCAACGTGCCCAGCCAGTCGACGCTGGTCGGCGGCGTGGTGATCAGCGGCGCCACGTTGTGGCTGGCGCGGCGCGAGTCGGCCGGCACTCGCCAACGCGCCGAAGCCGAAGCCAAGGCCGCCGCCGACGCCGACTCGACAATCCGGCCTTGAGCTGAAGCCGCTGCGCCTGGCGCGATCACGGGTCGATCAGCAGCCGATTGCAACCGGCCGAGCTGTTGCAATCGATCCGACCGCAGCCGCAGTCAGGTCTGCTCGGGCAAGGGCATCACGCCTACCACGCCGGGCAAGGAGACGCCGCCGCGCTGGCCAGGCAGCACATTGCCGTAGCGCTGGGCATAGACCGGCGGCAAGGCTTGGCCGTCTTCGGGTGCCAGCCACAAGCGCAGCAGATAGCGGCGCCGCGCCGGTTCGGGCCAGTCTTCAAAGGCCATGCGATCGTGCAGCAGCCGGTGGTTGTGCACAAACTGCAGGTCGCCGGGTTCAAGCGCCATGCGCAGGTTCAAGGCCGGATCGTTGGCCAGCGCGTCAAGCAGATCAAGCGCCTCGACCTGCGCCGCGCTGAGCCGCGGCGCGTCGGCAAAGCGCTGGCTCGAATTGACATACTGGCGTTGGTAGATGGCGGCAAACGCCCCCTGGTGCCAGTTGAAGACCGGGATCTCGAAGTAGGGCTTGGCACCGGGCGGCACCTCGCCGCGGCGATCAGTGGCCAGCGGCTGGAACAGCAGCGCGGCCAGATCCGGCCGCCGCGCCCGCAGCTCGTTATAGAGCGTGACCGACGACACCAGCGCCGACTCGCCGCCGGCCCGCGCGGTTTGCAGGCACAGCAGTCCGACGATGTCGCAGGAATCGGTATGGAAGGTCTGGCGCTCATGGGTCTGGTAGATGCGAACCAAAGGGTCGTCGGCACGCAGGCCGATATCGCGCACATGGCCCAGCAGATGGCCTTGTGCGTTCTGCGGCCGTGGCCGGCCCAGGTGCGCGCCCAGGCCGTAAAAGGCCACGGCGCTGCAGCGCCGGCCCCAGCGCTGCACCGGCAGGCCGCGCAGCAGCACCAGGCCGCGGCCAAGCTGCAGCTCGTCGCGCAAGCTGGCCAGGCGCGGGCCCAACGTGGGCAGCGCAAAACTCTCGTTGTCGAGCCGATTGAGCGCCGCGCTGTCGCGCTCCACGCGGTCCAGCCAGGGCAGGCTGGCGGCTTGCAACTCGGCCAGCTCGGCATCGCTCAGGTGTTGCAACCAATTGCCGGCGGCCAGCAGCGCTGGTCCGCGCCAGGCGGCGGCACCGTTCAGCCGCTCGGGCAGACCGGCCGGAAAACCATCGTGGCCAAGCTCGATCTTGCTCACTGGACAAGCCTGCGCGCATGGCGCTTCAGGATTCGCGCTTGGGCGCGGCCCGGCGTACTCATGCCGCTGGCCGTTGCAGCGCCAGCACAGCCTGAGCCTGCGGCATGGCCCGTACACCCAGAGCATGCATGGCCGCCAGAAAGGCCTCGGCCTGGGCCTCGAAACCGCTGACCGGGCTCATGCAGTCACTCAGCAGCAACAGGCGCTCAGGACGGCCCGAGGGCAGGTGCGCCACCAGGTGCTCGACCGTGGCCTTGACGCAATGGCTGCTGGCCTGACCCGCGATCAGCAAGGTCTCGGCCCGATCCAGCCGCGCCAGCAGCGGCTGATTCAACGCGGTTGACGGGTCGGCAGTGTCGGGCACCTCGGCCATCAGCGCGCTGTAGTGCTCCGACCAAGGAAAGCTGCCCTTGTTGACCACCCGAACCGGTCGGTGTTGGCTGTCTTCCCAGCCATCGCAGGCCGCCAGCACATCGGCATGCAGGCCGTGGCCCCAACTGCCCAGCTGGCAGTGCAGCGGCCAGACCATCAGCGTGTAGCGGTTGGCGGCTTCCAGTGCATCCAGATAGGCCAGCGTGCGTTCGCGCTCGGCGGCCAACACCGGCTCAAACTCGCCCGCCCGCAGCTGGGCCGCAGTGATGGCGGTGAACGGCGCCACCGCGCCACCATCGCCGGTGCGCCAGTACGGCGGATGGGCGATGTCGTGGCGGTGGTGTGAATCCAGCGTGACGGTGATGCCGTCGATCCGCTGCGCGGCGGCATCGATGAAAGCCGCCAGCCGCTGCATGTCCGCATGGGCGCCGCTCACCGGCAGCGCCGGCCGCAGGCGCTGGCCGCTGCGGGCATCGGTGGCGCAGTAGGCCGACGGCAGGTCGCAAAAATCGTTCTGCGCGTCGATGATCAGCAGTTCAACAGGATGCGCCATGGGGGAATCTGCGCTGCGGCGGCAAGTGTGTAAGCAGGCCACTTTAGCCCAGTGCTGAGGGCCTGTGCCGAAGCCGGCCTGAGCCACCCTAAACTGCTGGCTCACCTGCACACCGGAGCCCAGCATGATTCTCGAGATCGCCGACATCCGCATCCAGCCCGGCCAGAACGCCGCCTTCGAGCAGGCCTTGCAGCATGCGCTGGCCAGCGTCATCAGCCAGGCCATCGGCATGCAGGGCTGGCAGGTGCAGCGCGGCGTTGAGAGCGCCGATCGCTACATCCTGCAGATCCGCTGGGACCGGCTGGAGGATCACACCGTGGGCTTTCGCGAAGGGCCGTTGTTTGCGCAGTGGCGGGCGATCATCGGCCCCTTCTTTGCGCAGCCGCCGTCGGTTGAGCACTACAGCCTGATCGCAGAGTCAGCCTGAGCCAGGCTGCGTGAGCCGACCATGACACAGGCCGCCGCTGTTGCCCATGCCGAGACCGAGTTCGACTCGGGCCGCTTCTTTCGCACTTTGGCAAGCCGCGTGGCCTGCCGCACCGAAAGCCAAAACGAGGCCCGCGCCGACGAACTGCAGGCCTACCTGGCCGAGCAGATCGCGCCGGCGCTGCGAGCCCTGGGCTTTGAGTGCACCCTGCACGCCAACCCGTTGGCCGGCAAGCCGCCGCTGCTCACTGCCCAGCGGCTGGAAGACCCTGCCCTGCCCACCGTGTTGTTCTACGGCCATGGCGACGTGGTGCGCGGCCATGAAGGCCAATGGGCCGAGGGCCGCGACCCCTGGACGCTGGACGACGCCGGCGAGCGCTGGTACGGCCGCGGCGCGGCCGACAACAAGGCCCAGCACAGCATCAACATCGCGGCATTGGCTGCGGTGCTGGCCGCACGCGGCGGCTGCCTGGGCTTCAACGCCAAGTGGCTGGTCGAGATGGGCGAGGAGACCGGCTCACCCGGGCTGGCCGATTTCTGCGCTGCCGAAGCCAACCGTCTGGCCGCCGATGTGCTGATCGCCAGCGACGGCCCGCGGCTGCGCGCCGACCGGCCGACGGTCTTTCTGGGCTCGCGCGGCGTGGCTAACTTTGAGCTGGTACTCAAGGCGCGCGAAGGTGGCCACCATTCGGGCAACTGGGGCGGGCTGCTGAGCAACCCCGGCACCCGGCTGGCCAGCGCCATCGCCAGCCTGGTTGACGGCCGCGGCGTGATCCGCGTCGAGGGCCTGCGGCCGCCGCCAATCCCGGCTGCTGTTCGGGCGGCGCTGGCCGACATCGAGGTCGGCGGTGGCCCGGGCGACCCCGAGGTAGATCGCCACTGGGGCGAGCCCGGCCTGACGCCCAGCGAACGGGTGTTTGGCTGGAATGCGCTCGAAGTGCTGGCCTTCGGCTGCGGCAACCCGGCGCAGCCGGTCAACGCCATTGCGCCGGCTGCGCGCGCCACGCTGCAGCTGCGCTTTGTGGTGGGCACGGCGGCGCACCGCATCCGCGAACTCGTGCTGGCGCAGCTGCAGGCCGCTGGCTTTGGCGACATCGCGGTCAGCGAGCCGGTGGTGATGGCTGCCACCCGGCTCGACCCCGACAACGCCTGGGTGCGGCTGGCACTGCAGTCGCTGCAGGCCAGCACCGGTATCAAGCCGGCGCTGCTGCCCAACCTGGGCGGCAGCCTGCCCAACGACGTGTTTGCCGACATCCTGGGCCTGCCCACGGTGTGGATTCCGCACAGCTACCCGGCCTGCAGCCAGCATGCGCCCAATGAGCATGTGCTGCCGCCGCTGATGCGCCAGGGCCTGGCGATGACGGCCGCGCTGTTGTGGACGGTGGGTGAACAGGCGGCGCAATTGCCGAGACCCTTGCGCTGACTCACCCGGATCTGCGCCGCTGTCGGCATCACAGCCCGATGGATGTCAAAACAAAGTCACGCCAAGCCGGCGCTGCAGGCAGCAGGTGGCAAGCCTGCGCCGATACTGCCCGGTGGTTCACCGCCTGAAGATCAAAAGAGGTTTGGCATGAAGCGTCATCCGCACAACTCCCCTTCGCCGAAGCCCAGCTTGGCCTGGTCGGCTTGGTCGGCCTGGTCGGCCCGCTCAGCCCGTGTCGGCAGCCTGGCTGCCGCCTTGTTGCTGGCCGGCTGCTTCGGCCCCAGCAACGCCGAGTTGCTGAGCTCGGCACGTGAGCTGATGGCCAAGAAAGAGTGGAATGCCGCGCAGCTGCAGCTCAAGACCTTGCTGCAAGAGCAACCCGACTCGTCCGAGGGCCGCTTGCTGCTTGGCCAAGCCATGCTCGACGGCGGCAATCTGGCGGGCGCAGAGGCTGAGCTGCGCCGCGCGCTGGAGCTGGGCCAGTCCGAAGCCCGCGTGCTGCCGGCACTGGCCAGCGCGATGGTCGGGCTGGGCAAGGGCGCGCTGCTGCTGCAGCAGTTTGGCCAGGTGACGCTGCCCGAGCCGCAGGCCGACGCCGAGCTGAAATCCTGGCTGGCCACCGCCGAAGCCGGTGAAGGCCAGCTCGAAGCCGCCGATGCGCGCATTGGCCTGGCCTTGCGGGCCTCGCCCGACCATGCGCCGGCACTGCTGCTGCGGGCCCGGTTGGCGGCGGCGCGCGGCGACGTGGCCGGCGCGCAGGCGCAGGTGCAAGCCTTGATAGATCGCCAACAGGACAATGCCGACGCCTGGTTGTTGAAGGCCGAGTTGTTGATGGCAGCAGCCGGCACTGCGCAGGGCGCGCAGGCCACAGCGCCGGCCATCGCCGCCTACCAGCGCACGCTGGCGCTGATGCCCAGCAGCGTGTCTGCGCACAGCGCCATCCTCGGTTTGCAGATCCGGCGCGGTGATTTTGCCGCCGCCGCCACCCAGTGGAGCGCGATGCACAAGGCGCTGCCCCAGCATCCGCAGACGCTGTTTTTCGAGGCCGTGCTGGCCGAGCAAAAGGGCGACTTCAAGCGCGCCCGCGAGCTCAGCCAGGTCCTGTTGCGGGCCTCGCCCGAGAATCCCCGCACGCTGATGCTGGCCGGTCAGGTGGAGTTGAAGCTGGGCAATTTGGCGCAGGCCGAGGCCCATCTGGCCAAGGCGGCGCAGCTGCTGCCCAAGGCGACCATGCCGCGCCGCCGGCTGGCCCAGGTGCAGTTGCGCAGCGGCCAGGCCGACAAGGCCTTGCTGACCCTGCGCCCGATGCTGGAGGACAAGGCGCCCGACATCGAGGCACTGACGCTGTCGGCCCAGGCCTTGCTGATGAAGGGTGACACTGCTGGCGCCGACGCCAGCTTTGCCCGCGCCGCCAAGCTCAAGCCTGACAACTTGCAGGTGCGCACCGCGATCGCCTTGTCGGCACTGGCCAAGGGCCAGGACAGCTCATTGACCGAGTTGCAGGCGATCTCGGCCGCCGACACGGGCAGCGCCGCCGACATGGCCTTGATCAGTGCGCTGGTGCGACGCAAGGACTATGCCGGCGCGCTCAAGGCCGTGGACGCGCTGGCCGCCAAGCAGCCCAAGGAGCCGCTGCCCGACCAGTTGCGCGGGCGCATCGCGCTGCAGCGTCAAGACAGCGCCGGTGCGCGCAAGCACTTTGAGCAAGCCCTGCTCAAAAGTGTCGACTACCTGCCCGCGCTGGCCGGTCTGGCGGCGCTGGACATGGCCGACAAGCAGCCCGCAGCAGCCAAGGCCCGCTTCGAGGCAGCACTGCAACGCAACCCCAAGAACACCAGCGCGATGCTGGCGCTGGCTGAACTCAGCGCCCGCAGCGGCGGCACCCCCGAAGAGACGCAGCGCTGGCTGGACCAGGCCGTTACCGCCGAGCCGGCCGAGGCGCTGCCGCGCCAGATGCTGATCGACCACCTGCTGAGCATCGGTCAACAGCGCCCGGCGCTGGTGGCGGCGCAGGCGGCGGTGGCCGCCCTGCCCGAGAACCCCGAACTGCTCGACCGACTGGGCCGCGCCTTGTTGATCAACGGCGAAACCCAGCAGGCCGTCAGCACCTTCAACAAGCTGGCCACGGTGGCGCCACGCTCGGCGCTGCCGCAGCTCAGGCTGGCCGACGCGCACGCCGCAGCCAACAACCGCAGCGGCATGAGCGCGGCAGTCAAGCGCGCGGTGGAGATTGCGCCCGATCAGTTGCAGGTGCGCCAGGCCCAGCTGCGGCTGGCGCTGATGGACAACAAGCCCGCCGAGGCGCTGGCGGTTGCCAAGCTGGTGCAAACCCAGTGGCCGACCGAGGCGGTGGGCTTTGGCATGGAGGGCGAGATAGAGATGAGCCGCCGCAACTGGGACGCCGCCGCCGCCGCGCTGCGCAAGGCACTGACGCGCCAGCAGCCGGGCGACAGCGCGCAAAAGCTGCATGCCGCGCTGGTGGCCGCCAAGAAGGGCGGCGAGGCCGACAAGATGGCCACCGACTGGCGCAAGAGCCATCCGGCCGACCTGGGCTTCATCATGCACCTGGGCGACATGGCGATGGCCGGCGGCGGCCTGACCCAGGCTGAAGGCTTTTACCGCGAGGTGCTGAGCCGCCAGCCCGAGCATGTGCTGGCGCTGAACAACCTGGCCTATGCACTTGCGCTGCAAAAGAAGCCCGGCGCGGTGGCGCTGGCCGAAAAAGCGCTGCAGCAAGCGCCCAAGGCTGCGGCGGTGATGGACACACTGGCCTTCAGTCTGGCCGCCGAGCAGCAGTTACCGCGCGCCATCGAGATCCAGACCCAGGCCGTGGCCGCTGCCACTGCGCCCGAGGCCCACCAGTTCCGCCTGCAACTGGCCAAGTTTCTACTGCAATCAGGCAACAAGAGCGACGCCAGAACCGAACTCGACAAACTGGCCGCGCTGGGCAAGGCGTTTGCGCGGCAGGACGAGGTTGCTGAGCTGATCAAGCAGACTGGCGGCTGAGTGGCGGGGTTCGGCTCGTTGTTGACCCGCACTGACTGTCTTAAAGCCGCCACTCGTTGAGGTAGGTGCGAAGCTGACGAGGCCCTCAGGTGACCGGATCCCTCCGTGTCCCCCGACGGTGTGCGGCAGACCTGCCGCACACCCTCTCCTCCTTTACCTGCGGGATCCGGTCACCCGAAGCCCACGCCAGCCGGCAACTGTTGTGCGGTCGCCTCGCCAAAAGGGCCAAAACGCTGGACGCATCGGGTCAGCTCGGTAGGTTGGAGCTCGGTAGGTTGGAATGAACGAAGTGAACTCCAACGGCATTTCCACATTCACGGCGCCACGTTTGGCATGACCAGACCCCTGCACACCCCTGTTGGAGTTGCCACTCCAACCTACCGGGCTACCGAGCTACCGAGCTGCTGAGCGGTCGCACCGCCTAAAAAACCGAGACAGCATCGCGTCTCGGGTCAATTGGTCAGAGCGCCGCCAAGCTGTTGGTGGCCGAGGGTGCTGGGCATGTGGATCACGGAGGTAAAGGAGGAGGTGGCGGACGCAAGTCCGGCATCGGGGGACACGGAGTGGTCCGCATGGCCAGCAGCCTTGGTCACGCGCACCCAGGTTGAGGCGCGTGCAAACAACAGCAGCCGGTCACATCGTCAGCTACGAGCCGTAAGCAACCGCAGCTCTGCAAAGACCGTGGGCAGCCCGCTTGTTGCCGGCATGACAGCCCGTTCCGGGCTCGCGGGTAAACCTCAAACGCTGTGCCCACCCATCCGCCGCTAAATCCGTAAATGACCCTGTCCCGTTGCCGCAGTGCGCTGGCAGCGCGCAGCCAGCATTGGAGCCCCACCACCCGTGGCCTGCTCTGGACCAGCGCCGCCGGCCTGTTGTTCAGCATGCTCAACGCCTTGCTGCGCCTGCTGACGCTGCAGATTGACCCCTTCCAGGCCCAGTTTCTGCGCTATTTCTTCGGCCTGCTGGTGCTGCTGCCGCTGCTGTGGCGCAGCGGTTTTGGCAACTTCAAGCCTAAACGCTTAGGCGACCAGTTCACCCGCGGCGCGGCGCACACGCTGGGGCTGTGCCTGTGGTTCATCGCACTGCCGCAGATCCCGCTGGCCGACATGACGGCGATCGGCTTCACCGGCCCGATCTTCATCATGATCGGCGCCTACCTGTTCTTCCATGAGCCAATGCGCTGGGAGCGCTGGGTAGCGGTGGTGCTGGGCTTCGGCGGCGTGATGATCGTGGTCGGCCCCAAGCTGTCGGGCAGCGGCGGCTGGTACCACCTGGTGATGCTTTCCTCGGCGCCGGTGTTTGCAGTGTCCTTTCTGCTGACCAAGGCCATGACGCGCTACGAGACGCCGGGCGTGATCCTGGTCTGGCAGTCGATCACGGTGTCGCTGATCACGCTGCCGCTGGCGCTCTGGGTCTGGCACAGCCTGAGCGCCTGGCAGTGGCTGGGCTTCGTGGTCGCTGGCGTGCTGGGCAGCGCCGGCCATTACTGCCTGACCCGTTCTTTCGCTGCAGCCGACATCTCGGCCACGCAGTCGGCCAAGTTCCTCGATCTGCTCTGGTCGGCGTTGATGGGCTGGCTGCTGTTCTCCAACGTGCCCAGCCAGTCGACGCTGGTCGGCGGCGTGGTGATCAGCGGCGCCACGCTGTGGCTGGCGCAGCGCGAATCGGGCGGCGCTCGCAAGCGCGCCGAGACCGAAGCCAAGGCCGCCGCCGACGCCGATTCGACGATCCGCCCTTGAGCTGAAGCGGGCGCGCCAGGCGCGCTCAAGGGCCGAGCAGCATCCGACCGCCGATCGGCGGCAGCCGCAGCAACAGCAGCAGTGGGCTGCGGCCTGCCGCGGCCTGCGCGTCAGCAGCATGCCGCGTCGCAGCAGCGGGTGGCTCTGGCCCAACGCCATCAGCTGCTTGAAGTCGGCCCACAGCGCCTGGTCGGGATCACCGCCCTCGTCGGTGCAGGGACGGGGCCATCTCGGTGCTGTAGGTCGGTCCTACCCGCCAGCGCCGTGGCTTGATCGGCACACCGACGTCCTGACCACCGCGTAGGCACACGCCTACCGCCTTGGGGTCCGATGACCGCGCGCTGCTGGCCGCGTTTGCCGGCGGTTCCGGGGCCATCATCCCGACCGCCCCGATGACGGTGTATCCGCCGTTCATGGATCGTGCTTCGGCGGGTTCATTCTTCGCAACGCTGGATGGCCTCGCACGGCAGGTCGGCGGCAACACGCCCTTGTACGACGCGCTAGACACCCTGCGGCAACGTATTGCCAACGACACCTCATCACCCGTCGGGCTTGCCAAGGCGGTCGTGATCTTCAGCGACGGCGCCGACACCAGCTGCGCAAGTGACAGCGCCTGCCGCGTCCGCCGCGCTGAGGTGATCCAGCGTGCCAACACCGACCAGGTCCGCTTGTTCACGATCGGCCTGTCCAATGACATCGACATCGCCGCGCTGGGCGAGCTGGCGAACAAGACCGGCGGCGCCTTCCTGTACGCCGACACCGCCGAACAACTGTTGCCGCTCTACGGCAGCGTTGGCAAGCTGCTGAGCCTCGGGCTGCCGACCTACCGGCTGCGCTGGACCGTGCGCGCCGGCGCGCCGGGGGTGTTTCAATCGGGCAGCAGCCTGCTCGGGCGTGTCGAGGTCACCGCCGGTGCGAAGACATTCAACGTGCCGTTCATCGTCGGTGTGCCCTGATTTTTACGACAGCGGCGCGCGAAACTTGCCGCTCGGCGGCACAGCGCAAGTTGCCTGGCCGACTTTCACCGAGTGGCGGCTCAGCCAGGGGGTTAGCCCTTTGGAACTGACAGGCGATGAGCGCCTGGCTGCGCCGGCCCTATCCGGGCGGCGCGCCCTGGTTCAGGGCGACAGCAACACCCGACCTGCGATCGGCAGCAGTCGCAGCGTGATGCGGCCAGCGACCGCTTGGGCGCCCTCGCCACCCCAGGCCGCAACCCAGAGCCCGGCGGGCGCGTCGGCGGGCAGCTCCAGCGTCACCCGACGTTCAGTGGCCGCGTTGTTGAAGGCCGTGATCGCCCAACGCGCCGCCGCGCCCTGGCCCAGCCGGCGCGCCAGCACCAGCACGGCGTCATCGGCATGCAGCGGCGCCAACAGCGTGCCGCGGCGCAGCACCGGGTGGGCCTGGCGCATCGCAATCATCTGCTTGAAATCGGCGCGCAGCGCCAGGTCGGGCTCGCCGCCTTCGTCGGCCCAGGGGTAGGGTGCGCGGTTGTAGGGATCGTTGCCGCCGGTGAGACCCACCTCGTCACCGTAATACACTGCCGGCGCGCCGGGGTAGCTCATCTGCAGCAGCACGGCCAGCCGCAGCCGGCGCTTGGCCAGCGCCACGGTGGCCGCGTCGACCGACGCGCCGCCGATGCGGGTATCGCCGAAGTGGTGCAACGCGCGCGGCTGGTCGTGGCTCGACAGCAGGTTCATCAGCGCATGAAAGGCCGGCGGCGGGTAGAGCTCGCGCAGCAGTTCCAGCGGCCGCGCCGCCGCGCTGGCCGCACCGCCCGCGGCGTAGTCCAGCACCACGCTGCGGAAGATGTAGTTCATCGTTGAATCGAACATGTCGCCCAGCAGATGGTGGCTGGCATCAAACCAGGTCTCGGCAATGGTGATGGCCTGCGGATCGGTCTGTTTGACCACGCTGCGCCATTCGCGCCAGAAGTCGTCGGGCACATAGGGCGCCACGTCCATGCGCCAACCGGCCGCGCCGCGCTGCAGCCAGCTACGCGTCACCGAATCGGGCGCACGGTAGGCGAAGTCGCGCCAGGCGGGCGATTGCTTGTCGATCTCGGGCAGATCGACCACGCCGGCCCAGCCGGTGTACTGTCGATTGGGGTCGGCCTGGCTGGTATCGAATCGGTACCAGCTGGCCCAGGGCGATGTCGGCTGGATGCGTCCGTTGGCAAAGGCGCCCAGGTTGGGCCGGCCGTCGGGCCCGCTGGCGTGGTTGCCGAAGCGGTCGAAGTAGATCGAGTCGCTGCCGGTGTGGTTGAGCGAGGTGTCGAGAATCACCCGCAGGCCCAGTTGGGCCGCTTCGCGGGTCAGCCGCTCGAAGTCGGCATTGCTGCCCAACGCCGGGTCGATGCGATGAAAGTCGGCCGTGTCGTAGCGGTGGTTGCTGGCTGCAGCAAACACCGGCGTCAGGTAGAGGGTGTTGGCGCCGAGTTCGCGGATCACGGCCAGCTTGTCGATCAGCCCGGCCAGGTCGCCGCCAAAGAAGTCGTTGTTGTAGACCGCGTCCGAGCCGTCGCCGCTGCCGGGCTTGAAGGGCGTGGACAGCCAGCGCGCATGGCGCTCGATGTCGTGGTTCTGGTATCGCCGGCTGCCAGGTTGCGGGTCGTTGGTCTTGTCGCCATTGCGGAACCGCTCGGGGAAGACGTAGTAATACACCGCGTCGGCCGCCCAGTCGGGCGTCTGGAAGCCGGGTTGGTGGACGCTCAGCCGCAGGCGGCGCAGATGTCGCGTGCTGGCGGGCAGCCAGCCCACCTGCGCCAGGCCGTTGCTGCCCTTCTCACGGGTCCAGGGGATGGTGTCGCTGTTGTTCTGCAGCGCATAGGTCTGGCCGGCGATACGCAATTCGAACCAGTAGCCGTAGACGCCGCTCGCGTCGAATCGATGGTCAGCGCCAAAGCGCTCGCGGCCCGCTGCGGCGGCGGCGTCGACGCTGCGCTGCATGGGCAGACGCACCAGCGGCGTGTAGTCCAGCACCTTCTGCTCACCCTTGAGGTGGCGCCGCTCGATCACCAGCGTGGCCTGCTCGACCCCAGGCAAAGCGCTGAAGCCCAAGCTCACCGTGCTGCCGGCCGGTACGGCGCCAAACGGCTGCTTGTCGGACACCGCGCGGGAGTCGTGGCGCAGGCTCAGTGCCACTGCGTCGCTGATGTCGCGGCGGCGCTGATCGTCGAAGTGGCCGGGCGCCAGGCTCAGGCGCGCGCTGGCGCCATCGATCGCCAGGCGCAGCATCTGCTCGCCAGCAAAGGCCAGACGCAGCTCGGCCGTGGTGGGGCCGCGCGACAACTGCGCCGGCAGCCCCGCCGTGCCGATGCCTGGGGCATTGCCGAAGATCATGTCACCCGACCAGCGGTCGTCGGCAATCTTGAAGCGCTGCTCGCCGCTGAGCGTGACGTTCAGGTAGTAGGCGTCGCAGCGGTAGAGGAACTCGCTGGCCTCGTCAGGTTGCCACTGGTTCATGCTGCCGCGCAGGTAGAGCGCGGTTACGCCCATTGGCGCTGGGCTGCAGGCGAGGGCAGCGCTGCTGGCATCGTCGCTGGCCCGCACACCGCCGCCCGTGCCGCAGCCCGCCAAAAGGGCCAGGGCCAGGGCGGCAAGCCAGCGCAAGCACCAGACCATCACGGCACCCGCTTGTAGCTGCTGTAGCCACCCGCAGGCTGCACCTCGGGCTGCAGCAGCACAAAGCCGCCGGCCGGCAGCGTCAGCTCGACCATGCCGCAGAACACGGTCATGGGGCGGCCGGCCGTGCCCAGCAGGTCAAACAGTCGAAAAGCGTTCATCAGCCGCGAGTTGCCGGTCAGCACTGTCTCGGTGATGGGGGTGTTGCCAGGATTGCAGATCACCAGCACAGTGTCCTGAACCCGCTCGGTGTGGCGTTCAAAGGCCAGCAACCGGTGGCTGGTGATAGGCCGGAAGTCGCCGACGCGTAGCGCGCGGTGTGAGCGGCGCAGCGCGATCAGCCGGCGCGTCCATTGCAGCTCAGGGTTGTCGTCGTGCGCCAGGTCCCAGCGCATCGGTGCACGCATCTCGGGATCGCCGCCGCCGGCCATGCCCAGTTCGCTGCCGTAGTACAGGTTGGGTGATCCCGGCAGCGTGAACTGCAGCACCTGGGCCAGAGCCCGCTGCCTCGGGTCGGGCAGTGTGTTGGCCAGCCGCTCTGTGTCGTGGTTGTCGAGGTAAATCCAGCTCTTGAGCAGGGGCTCGATGCCGCAGTCGGCCACCAGTCGCTCGATCATGCGCCCGGCGGTGGCGGCATCGAGGCGGCCGTCGCAGCTGCGCAGGATGATCTGGCGCAGCGTGAAGTGCATCACCGCGTCCACTGATCCGAACCACTCGGCCGGGTAGCTGGCGATCTCACCGACCACCAGCGAGCCCGGCTTCTCCTCATGCGCCGCCGCAGTGAGCTCGGCCAGGTAGCGGTGTCCGACGTCCACCGCCACGTCCAGCCGCCAGCCGTCAGCGCCGTCGCGCAGGTAGCTGCGCACCACCGAATCGGGCGCAGCGTAGACATGCTCGCGCACCGGCGAGTGTTCCAGGTTCAGCTCGGGCAGGTTCTGTGCGAGCCACCAGCTGCGCGCGCCGCCGGCGTACTGTGCGCCAAAATCAAACCAGTGCCGGTACGGGCTGTCCGGGTCGGCCTCGGCCGATCGGAACCTGCGCGAGTTGCGGCCCATGTGGTTGAAGACACCATCGAGCACCAGCTTCATGCCCCGGCCATGCACCGCGTCGGCCAGCCGCCTGAAGTCGTCGTGGTCACCAAACTCGGGCGAGATCTTCAGGTAGTCGAGCGCGTCGTACTTGTGGTTGGTAGTGGCCTCCTGGATCGGGTTGAGGTAGAGCACGTCGGCGCCCAGGGCCTGCACATGGTCCAGCCGCGCCGCAGTGCTGGCCAGGTCGCCGCCCCAGAAGTCGATCTCGTGGCTCCACAGCCGCGCCTCATCCAGGTACTTGCCAGCCTGCGGCAGTTCATCCCAGCTGCGCAGCCGTTTGGGCGCCGGGTAGAGGTGGGCCTTGGCCGCCAGGTTGGCGGCCGGCGCAAAGCGGTCGACCAGCACCTGGTAGACCACCGCGCCATTGCGCCAATCGACCTCGCGGCGGGCGTAGCGTGCGATCTCGGCGGGGTCGGCGGCGTGGGGGTTCGGGTCGGACATCGGCGGGCGTCACAGGCGTTGATGTGCAGGTGGTCGGCAAGAACCTGGCGTCTTCGGCTGGCTCAGGGCCCCGCCACAAGCCACACGGCGAACGACTGCGCCGCCAGTGCCACCGTGGTGGCGCCCCGTGCATCAGCTTGCGGTGCCGCTGCCTGGCCAGGGCGCAGCCTTTGCAGCCGGGCACCGGGCGGCAGGCCGGCCACCGCCAGTGTGGCGGCGGCGCGGCCATAGTTGTAGGCCAGCACCAGGTGTTGATCGCCCAGCCGACGCTGCACGCTGAGCGTGGCGCCGTCGGCCAGCGGCCGCTCGAAGCTGCCGCGGGCCAGCGCCGGAAATCCGTTGCGCAGCGCCAGCAGCGCCTGGTAGTGCGTCAGCAGGCTGTGTGGATCGGCCGCTTGCGCTGCCAGATGGTGCGTGGCCCGGTTCGCCGACAGGGCACGGAACGGCCGGCCGGTGCTGAAGCCGGCGCCAGCGGCATCGCCGGTCCAACTCATCGGGCCGCGGATCTGCTCATCGCCCAGTAGGCCGGTGGCGCCGGCCTGGCCGATCTCCTCGCCGTAGTAGATGAAGGGCGTGCCCGGCATCAGCAGGTAGGTGGCCGCCACCAGCCGGTACAGGGTTTCGTCGCCGTCCACCTGGTCCCACAGCCGACGGCCGGCAAACTGGTCGTGGTTGGAGACAAACAGGCCCAGGGTCGGCGGCGCCGAGGCCAGGTAGCTGGCGATCTTGGCCACCGCCTCGGCCTCGCCGCGCGCCGCCTTGACCCACTGGTTTTCGAGGCCGAACGCAAATGCCGCGCCGCACAACTCGGGCCGCGCATAGTCGCGCGGCTCGGCGGTGGCCTCGCAGAAACTCACGCGGTGCCGATAGGCCTTGACCAGTGACTGCACCTGCCGCGTCAGGGCCCGGCTCTCGGGCTGGTCATTCCAGTCGCGTGCGTTGTTCTCGATCAGGTGCGGCACGGCATCAAGCCGGAAGCCATCGAGCCCGCGATTGAGCCAGAAACGCATCGAATCGGCGTGGTAAGCCATCACCGCCGGGTGCCGGAAATTGAAGTCGGGCATCTGCGGCCCAAACGTGCCGAAGTAGAAGCCACGTGCGCCAGCGGGCGGCGGCGGCAGGTCCTTGACCTCGCCGCGGTGCAGCCAGGGCGAAGCGCCGACGTGGTACCAGGGGTTCTTGCCCCAGATGTCCCAGCCTTGCGGCGGCTCATCCTGCCAGACATACCAATCGCGAAAGCTGCTGCTCGCGCCGCGCCGGGCGTCGACAAACATCGGGTGCTCGGCGGCGCTGTGGTTGAGCACGTAGTCCATCACCACGCCGATGTCGCGCGCATGGGCCTGCCGAATCAGTTCGTCAAAATCGGCCAGCGTGCCGTACTCGGGCGCGATGGCGCGAAAGTCGGTGGTGGCATAGCCATGGTCGCCGTCGGCATTGGGCATGAGCGGCATCAACCAGAGGCCGCGCACGCCCAGGCGCTGCAAGTGGTCGAGCCGGCTGGTCAGGCCGCGCAGGTCGCCGATGCCGTCGCCGTCGCTGTCGGCATAGGCCCGCACGAAAATCTGCATGAAGGCGCCCTGCTGCCAGCCGGCCTGCAGCGCGCTGCCGCGGTCGCGCATCGGCACCGCCGAGAGATCCGGGCCACTCG
>JBBQJN010000025.1:0-21988 GCA_038325945.1 Burkholderiales bacterium
GGCTCAGCATCGTGGTGGCAAAGGTCCAGCCCAGGGTCTGCAGCACCAGCGGCAGCTGGTGCATGGGTGGCAGACTGCCTTCGTCGCCGTCGACGCGCACATGCATGCCCAGGCCCTGGCCTTCGAGCAGCGCCAGCAGCAGCATCAGCCCGGTCGGCGCGAGCATCAGCACCAGCCAGCCGGTGCGGTGTTGCAGCCATTCGCGCTGCATCAAGGTCAGAAATCGGTTCATGGTCTGGCTCCTCACAGGCCTTGGCTGCGGTTGATCTCGGGCTGGCGCGTCAAGGCCAGGAACAGGTCGACCAGGCTGGGTCGCAGCCGCTGGCCCAGCGCCGCCAGTTCGGGCGGTGGCTGGCCTTCAAACAGCGCGGCGCTGCCGCCCTGCACCCGGTAGCGCAGCAGCGGGTGGGCAGCGGCCACCGCATCGGCCGCCGCCGCGTCATGGCCCAGCGCGCTGAAGCGGTTGTCGATGTCGGTCAGCGGGATCGCCAGCACCAGCTTGCCTTCGTTGAGCATCAGCACATCCGACAGCAGGCTCTCGATTTCCTCGACCTGGTGGGTGGAGATCAGCACGCTGCGCTCGCCGTCGCACCACTCGTCGATCAGCATCTCGTAGAAGGCCTTGCGCGACAGCACATCCAGGCCCAGCGTGGGCTCGTCCAGCACGAGCAGACGGGCGTCGATTGCCGCTACCAGGGCCAGATGCAGTTGCGCCACCATGCCCTTGGACAGGGTCTTGATCTTGTCGTTGAGCGAGACGCTGGTGCGCTGCAGCAGCTTGCGCGCCCGCTCGGCCGAAAAGCGCGGCTGCAGCCCGCTCATCAGCGTGATCAGCTGCGCCGGCGTGGCCCAGCGCGGCAGCACCGCCACATCGGGGATGTAGGCCAGTGATTCAAGCAACTGCACACGCTGGCGGCGCGGCTCCAAGCCCAGTACCTTCAACTCGCCTTCGGCCTGCAGCAGGCCGACCAGCACCTTCATCAGCGTGGTCTTGCCCGCGCCGTTGTGGCCGAGCAGGCCGACCACGCGGCCCTTGGGCACATGGAAGTCCAGGCCGTCGAGCACGGTCTTGCTGCCGTAGCGCAGCCGCAGGCCACGGGCCTCGATCAAACTCTCCATGTCATGCCTCCCATTTCAGATCGTTGTCGGTGATGCCCAGCCGCTGCAGCCGTGCGCGCAGCGCCGGCCACTCCTGGGTCATGAAGCGTGCTCGGGCCGCCTGGCGCAGCCGATCACGGGCACCTGGGCGCACAAAAACGCCCAAGCCTCGCCGGGTTTCCAGCAGGCCGTCCTCGTCCAGCGCTTGCAGCGCGCGGCTGACGGTCAGCGGGTTGAGCACATAGCGGCTGGCCAGTGCGCGTACCGAGGGCAGAGCTTCGCCTTCGCCGAGTTCACCGTCGAGCAGCCTGGCGGCCAGGCGGTCGGCCAGTTGCTGGTAGATCGGCAGATGCTGGTCCCAATTGGGCATGGGCGAGTCCGGTGTGTTGCTGATGTAGCACACCATATCGCCGCCGGCAGTACGCCACCAGCTTGCGCCGACGAACTGCAGCCGGCTGCGACAGGCTGCGTAGCCGCCGCCGAGCGGTGCGATCCGTATCATGCGGGCATGAACATCATCATCCTCGGCGCTGGCCGGGTGGGCGAGAGCGTGGCTGAGAGCTTGGTCTCGGAGAAAAACGACATCACGGTGATCGACACCGACCCGCAGCGCCTGCGTACGCTGCAGGAGCGTCTGGATCTGCGCGGCGTGGCCGGCAACGGCATTCAGCCCTCGGTGCTGGAGGCGGCGGGCGCGCGCGACGCCGACATGCTGATCGCCTGCGCCTCGGCCGACGAAACCAACCTGGTGGCCTGCAAGGTGGCGCACGAGGTCTTCAGCATCCCCACCCGCATCGCCCGCGTGCGTTCGCCCGAGTTCAAGCGTGGCAGCAAGCTGATGGGCACCGAGGGCTTTGCAGTCGACGAGGTGATTTGCCCCGAGGAATCGGTCACTACCACCATCGGCAAGCTGATCGAGTACCCCGAGGCCCTGCAGGTGCTGGAGTTCGCCGAGGGCGCCGTCAGCCTGATCGCAGTGCGCGTGGTCAGCGGCGGGCCAATGGTGCGCCACATCATCAGTGAATTGCCGCAACTGGTGCCGCAGGTGGAGATGCGCTTTGTGGCGATCTACCGCAAGGACGACCTGGGCAATGACCAGCGTGTGGTCTGTGACGGCACCACCCGCATCGAGCCGGGTGACGAGGTCTTTGTGCTGGCTGCCACCCAGGACATCCGCCGCGTGCTCGACTCACTGCGCCGGCGCGATCAGCCGGTCAAGCGGGTGATGATCGCCGGCGGCGGCCGCGTTGGCTTGCGCCTGGCGCGCCAGGTGCAGCGCGAGTGCCGCGTCAAGTTGATCGAGCCGAATTTGGCGCGCTGCGAGTACCTGACCACCCAACTCGACAGTGACGTGCTGGTGATGCAGGGCGACTCGACCGATGAAGACCTGCTCGAGCGCGAGCAAGTACAAGATGTCGACCTGTTCATCGCGCTGACCAACGACGACGAGGACAACATCATGTCCTGCCTGCTGGCCAAGCGCATGGGCGCCAAGCGGGTGCTGGCGCTGATCAACCGCCGCGCTTATGCCGACCTGGTGCAGGGCACGCAGATCGACATCGCGCTGAGCCCATCGCAGACGGTGATCGGTGAGCTGCTGGCCTATGTGCGACGTGGCGACGTCGAGGCGGTGTACAGCCTGCGCCGCGGCGCCGCCGAGGCGCTGGAGGCGGTGGCCCGTGGCGACCACAAGACCTCACGCGTGGTCGGCCGGCGCATCGACCAGATCACGCTGCCGCGTGGCGCGATGATCGGCGCCATCGTGCGCGGCGGCGTCGCCAGCGAGGGCGACACCGGCGCGGTGCGGCCACGCCAGGTGATCATGCCGCACCACGATACGGTGATCGAGCGCGACGACCATGTCATTGTTTTCGTGCCACGCAAGCGCCAGGTGCGCGAGGTCGAGAAGCTGTTTCAAGTCGGCGCGACTTTCCTGTTCTGAACGGCGGCGAAACGATGAATTCACCTTTGGCGGTGATCGCGCTGGTTGGGCGCATGGTGGTACTTTTCTCGGCCCTGATGCTGGTGCCGCTGGCCTTTGCGCTGTTTGAGCACGACGCCGCAGAGCAGCACTTCATCACCGCCATCGCCATCACGCTCGGCGTTGGCCTGGTGATGAGCCTGGCCACGCGTCGCTTTCTGCGCGAGTTGCAACCGCGTGACGGCTTCATCCTGGTAACGCTGACCTGGCTGACGTTGCCGGCCTTTGGCGCCTTGCCGTTATGGCTGGCGGTGCCGGGCCTGAGTGTCACCGATGCCTACTTCGAGGCCATGTCGGGCTTTACCGCCACTGGCGCCACGGTCATCAGCGGGCTCGATGCGCTGCCGCTGAGCGTCAACGTCTGGCGCTGTTTCATGATGCTGGTCGGTGGCCTGGGCATCATCGTGCTGGCGGTGGCCATCCTGCCGCTGCTGGGCGTAGGCGGCGCGCAGCTGTTCAAGGCCGAGAGCGCGGGCCCGCTCAAAGACCAGAAGCTCACCCCCCGCATGGCCGAGACCGCGCGCGGCCTCTGGACGGTGTACTTCGGCTTCTCGCTGCTGTGCTTTCTGGCCTACCGCTGGGCCGGCATGAGCTGGCCCGATGCCTTCATGCACATGTGCACCACCATGGGCCTGGGCGGATTTTCGTCGCATGACCTGAGCTTCGGCTACTGGAACTCGCCACTGATCGAATCGGTGGCCATGGTTTTCATGATGCTGGCCGGCGTCAACTTTGCGCTCTATTTCGTGGCTTGGCGGCAGCGCTCGCTGCGCGTGCTGTGGCAGGACATCGAGGTGCGCGCGTTCTACACCGTGGTGCTGTCCACCGTGGCATTGATCGCGGTCTACCTCACGGTGCAGGGCGTCTACCCCAGCTTTGCGCAGTCGCTGCGGCATACCGCATTCCACGTCGTCTCGCTGGCCACGACCACCGGTTATGCCTCGCACGACTATGCCCAGTGGCCGGTGTTTGCGCCGCTGCTGATGATCCTGCTGGGCTGCTTTGCCACCTGCGCCGGCTCTACCGGCGGCGGCATCAAGATGGTGCGCATGCTGCTGCTGCTCAAGCAGTCGCAGCGCGAGCTGGTGCGCATCGTGCATCCCAACGTCGTCAACCCGGTGGTGCTTGCCGGCAACGCGGTGAGCCCGCGGGTGATGCAAAGCGTGATCGCCTTCATGATGATGTACGGCGCCACGCTGGTCGGCCTGACCATGCTGCTGCTGTTCTCGGGCCTGGACGTGGTCACCGCTTTCACTGCCGTGATCGCCTGCGTCAACAACATTGGCCCCGGGCTTGGCGAAGTAGGCCCGGCTGTCAACTTCGCCAGCCTGACCGACTTTCAGACCTGGGTCTGCACTTTCGGCATGCTGCTGGGCCGACTCGAACTGCTGGCCGTTTTGGTGCTGTTCACACCGCAGTTCTGGAGGAATTAGGCCCACCCCCGCAGCGCCTACGGCGCTCCCCCTCAAGGGGGCAGCGCCAGCGGCCCGGCGGAGCCGGATCCGCGGCCCTCACTTGGTGTTATGCACCGAGCGTTTCGGGTCGGCGCTCAGGTCGGTTCACATTGAGGTTTCGAGCATCATTCGGTAGTCGCCCCGCGTAGCGATGCGCGGACTGGTCTTGTGGCAATGGTCGGCGATCGCGCCGTCGATCACCCGATCAAACATCTCCGGCGTCACGCCCATCGCGGCCAGGCCGCTGGGCAGGCCGAGACGGACGTTGAGATCGCGGATCGCCTGGGCCAGTTCGGTGCCGTGCTCGTCGCAGCCGGGCAGGCCAATGGCCTGGGATAGACGCTGCAGCCGGCGTTCCTTCTGCATGCTTTCGGCAGGCGCGTTGAACAACACCACCGCTGGCAGAAACATCGCGTTGAGCGTGCCGTGGTGCAGACGCGGGTCAACGCCGCCCAGGCTGTGCGACAGCGAGTGCACGCAGCCCAGGCCCTTCTGGAAAGCCATCGCGCCCTGCATGCTGGCGCTCATCATGTTCCAGCGCGCCTCGCGGTCCTGGCCGTCGCGGGTGGCGCGTTCGATGTGGGCCCAGCCGCGCGCCAACCCATCCAGCGCGATGCCGTCGGCCGGCGGATTGATGGCCGGCGCCATGAAGGTTTCCAGGCAATGGGCGATGGCGTCCATGCCGGTGGCCGCGGTCAAGCCGGCCGGCAGGCCCAGCGTCAGCTCAGGGTCGAGGATCGCCGCCTTGGGCATGAGGTGCCAGCTGTGGAAGCCCAGCTTGCGACCGTCGTCAACGATCACGATGGCGCCGCGCGCCACCTCGCTGCCGGTGCCGGCGGTGGTGGGCACGGCGATCAGCGGCGGCACGGCGGCACTGATCTTGTCACTGCCGCCCTCGATGGTGGCGTAGGTTTTCAGTGCGCCGGGGTGCGCAGCGAGGATCGCCAGGCCCTTGGCCAGGTCGATGCTGCTGCCGCCGCCTACCGCGATCAAGCCGTCGCAGCCGGCACTGCGGTAAATCTCAAGCGCGGCACGCACACCGGCTTCGGTGGGATTGCTGGGCGTCTGGTCGAACCCCGCATGCGGCAGCGCGCCCAGCGCAGCCAAGGCCTGGTCGAGCACGCCGGCTGCGCGCACGCCGGCATCGCTGACGACCAGCGGATTTTTCATGCCGGTGCGCTGGCACTCCTCGGGCAGCGTGCGCACCGCGCCATGGGCGATTTCGATTTGGGTCAGGTAGAGGATGCGGGCCATCGTTTGTCCAATCGATCAGTGTCAGGGTCAGGGAAGCCGCAATCAATGAATGGCGGGCAAGAACAACCGGGAAAAACAAGCGGGCAGTATGCTTGCCCGCCCCACAACCCGATGTTCGACCGGTGACAAGTCAACTGCTGAGCCCGGCCATGGCCGGGCTGCTGAGGCGCATCCAGCGTGCCCAGCGCGCGCCCTTTCATGCCATGACGCCGGCCCAGGCCCGCGCCGTCTACATCCAGGCCGCCGAGGTGCTGGAGCCACCGCGCGCGCCGCTGGCCCGGGTGCAGAACCTGGTCCTGCCTGCGGCCGACGGCACGCCCCTGCCGGCGCGACTCTATGCGCCCAACCACGAGCGGCTGCCGGTGCTGCTTTACCTGCACGGCGGCGGCTTCGTCATCGGCGGGCTGGAGACCCATGACAGCCTGTGCCGGCAACTGGCACTGCGCTCGGGCGGCGCGGTGCTGGCGCTGGACTACCGGCTGGCGCCCGAGCACCGCTTTCCCATGGCGGTGGACGATGCCTGGGCGGCGATGCATTGGCTGGCCGGCGAAGGCGCGGCGGTGCATGGCCTGGATGGCAGCCGCCTGGCGGTGGGCGGCGACAGCGCCGGCGGCACGCTGGCCGCCACCTGCGCGATCCACGCCCGGGATCACGGCCTCAAGCTGGCACTGCAACTGCTGATCACGCCCGGCACCACGGCGCACAGCGACACGGCATCGCACAAGCTGTTTGCCAACGGCTTCTTGCTCGACGCCGCCAACGTGGCCTGGTTCTTTGACCACTACATCGATTACCACCACCGCCACGACTGGCGCTTTGCGCCGCTCAAGACCGACGATCTGGACGGTGTGGCGCCGGCCTGTGTGATCCTGGCCGAGTGCGACCCGCTGGTCGACGAGGGCCTGGCCTATGCCGACCGGCTGCGCGCCGCCGACGTGGCGGTGACGCTGGAGCTGACGCGCGGTGTCACGCATGATTTCATCAAGATGGGCCGCGCGCTGAAGGAGGCTGGCGAGGCGCAGGCCGCCGCCGCGCAGGCCCTGCAACAAGCCTGGAGCTGCTGACCTCATGACCAGCCGCAAAGACTTTCGATTTTTCGAGCGCATGCGCATGCGCTTGCGCGTGCGCATGCGCTTGCGCGTGCGCTGGGCCGCGAAGCTGCCGTCATGCGCCGCCAAGTCGTTGTCGAGGAGCAGAAGATTCGGCTTGGGCTGAAAAAAGACGCCGCCGGCGCCGCCTACCGCTGCGGCGGTTGCTGTGCTTCGTTGTCGATGATCTGGCTCTGCGCCGCTTGCCGCGCCCGGCGCGCCGTCCACAGCACGTAGATGACCGCCACGAAGAGCAGGCTGGCGAGCACCGCAAACACGAAGATCGACAAGAACAGCGTCAGCACGATCAGCGCCACACCGATGACGGCGGCGATGAGCTTGCCAAACCAGGTTCTGGGTTGCGTGCCAACGAAGCGGACGCGCGCGCCTTGTGGCGGCCCGAAAGAGGGGCCAGCTCGGTGATCAAATCTTTGACTCATGAACCCAGCATAGTCGAGCGCACGCCAGCGGCCTTGCCGCGCGCCAGATAGGCCTGGGTGGCCGGCAGGTCAATCAGTTGCCGGCCCCAGCGCGACAGCACCTTGGCCATGCGCGCCGCGTCAACGCCCAACTGGGCCATCGCGACGCCGCCGTTAACGGATTCGCGGTAGTCGCTGATCAGGCCGTCTTGCAACTCGAAACGGCTCATGCCGTCGATCACCACGTTGCGGCCGGCGAAGTCGGGGACGGTCGAGCTGAAGCTCGACAGACTCCAGGCATAGCCCAAGTCGCCGTTGCAGACCGGGTCGAACATCTCCCAGCGGTAGTCAGGGCCGGCATCGCGACGGAACAGGCCGGTCAGCATGTGGGCGATGGCTGCGCGGCCCTGGTGGTTACCGTAGATGTAGTCGTGGTACACGCCGTCGGGCGTGAAACAGGCGGCAAAGGCCTCGCCGTCGGCGGCCTCGGCAGCGGCGGTGAAGCGGCGCAGCAGGGCCTGGAAGTGGTCAGCGGTCATGGTGGCTCAAATTGTTCCAAGTGGCGGGGCTGGGGCAGGGCACGGGCGGCATCGGCAAGTGCCGCCTCAAACGCCGGCGTCACAGCGCCGGCATAGGTTTCCATCAGCGTGACTTCGCCGTCGCGTACTTCTGGGCGGCGCATCAGCTCGGTTTGCAGGCCTGGATGCGCCGCCCTGAGTGCACGCTGCATCGCGCGCACGGCGGTCAGCGTATCGGCCAGCGCAGCCTCGGGCACGCTGTAGTAGAGGTAGAGCCGGCGGTCCATCGGCAAAGACCCGGCCAGGATCAGCCCTGGTCCGCAGGCATCGCATAGGGCAGGGCGACACGGCTCAGCAGCGGGCCATCGGCGGCACCGGCGTGCAGGCTGCCGGTCTCGAGCGCGGCGAGTTTGATCTCAACCAGAGCGCTGGCGCCGCCCTCGGGCCTGGCCGCAGCCAAGGCCACCAGACCCGCTGGCTGGCCAGGGTCGGCGCTGTGGAACACCTCCTGACCGATGACCAGCGGCGCCTCGCAGTCAAACAGCATGGCGCGGCGCTTGAGCGTGCCGCGGTACTGGCTGCGCGCCACCACCTCCTGGCCGGGAAAGCAGCCCTTTTGGAAGTTGACGCCGCCCACCAACTCGAGGTTGACCATCTGCGGCACAAACTGCTCAACCGTGCCGGCGCTGATGCGGGCCACGCCGCTCTGCACTTCCAGCCAGTCCCAGTGCGCCGCTGCCAGCGCCGGCAGCGGCGGCGCTGTAGCGCCGGCAGGCAGCGCCAACAGCCAGCGCGGCTGGCCGGCGCCGTCGGGCAGGCGGATCGCGCTGCCGCCGTCAACCGGCGCGCAGGCCCAGGGCTGTGCGCCAGCGGCTTCGCCCAACCAGGCTGCGGCCGCAGCACCAGCCAGGCCGTGCAGCGGCCAATCGGCGCTGGCGTCGCTGAGCTTGCACTTGGCGCGCAGCACATACATCGACAAGCGCTTGAGCGTGGGCGCCAGCAGGTCGGCGCTGCAGGCCAGCAGCAGCGTTTCGGCGTCCTGGCGCCAGACCACAAAACTGGCCAGCAGCCGGCCCTTGGCCGAGCAATAGCCGGCCAGCCGCGCCTGGTGCACTGGCAGCGACTGCATGTCCTGGGTTAGCTGGCCATGCAGAAAACTGGCGGCGTCGGCGCCTTGGGCGCGGATCACGCCCCAGTCGTTGAGTCGGCAAGCGCCGGCAAGTGAGTGATGTGATGTCATGGCGCCGATTATCATCACGCCCCCTAATCAGCGCTGGCAGCATGGCCCCTTGGCGGGCCGCCCGTGCCAGCCGACCGCATCTGCGGCATGACCCTCAAGCGCGCTTTTCTCCTGCTGACCCTGCTGTTGTTGCTGGCTGCTGCGGCCACTGCGGCCACGGCTTGGTGGTGGCTGGATCGGCCCTTGCCGCTGGCCGCAGCCACCGTTGAGCTGTCGATCGAGCCGGGTACCGCGCCGCGCGAGGTGGCCAGGGGTTGGGTGAGCGCGGGTGTGCAAGCCGATGCCCGTTTGCTGTACCACTGGTTTCGCCTCAGCGGCGAGGCCCGTCGCATCCGCGCCGGCAGTTACGAGCTGGAAGCCGGTGCCACGCCGCGCAGCCTGCTGGCGAAGATGGTGCAGGGTGACGAGGCCTTCGAGCGGGTACGGCTGATCGAAGGCTGGACCTTCCGGCAGTTCCGCGCCGCGTTGGCCGACGCGCCCCACCTCAGACCCGCCAGTGCGGCGATGGACGAGGCCACGCTGATGGCCGCGCTGGGCCTGCCGGGCGTGCCGGCCGAGGGCCGCTTTTTCCCCGATACCTACCTCTATAGCCGCGGCGTCAGCGACCTGACGGTGATGCGCCGCGCCGTGCGCATGCAGAGCGAGCAATTGGCAGCGATCTGGGCCGGGCGCGCGAGCGCATTGCCGCTGCAATCACCCGAACAAGCGCTGATACTGGCCTCGATCGTCGAGAAAGAAACCGGCCTGGCCGCAGACCGCACCCTGGTGGCCGGTGTGTTCATCAACCGGCTGCGTGTCGGCATGCCCTTGCAGACAGATCCGACGGTGATCTACGGGCTGGGCGAGCGGTTTGATGGCAACCTGCGCAAGCGCGATCTGCTGGCCGATACGCCCTTCAATACCTATACCCGCCGCGGCCTGCCGCCAACGCCAATCGCTATGCCCGGCTTGGCCTCGCTGCGCGCGGCGGTGCAGCCTGCGGCCACCGACGCGCTGTACTTTGTGGCGCGAGGTGACGGCAGCAGCGTCTTCAGCATGGACCTGGCCGCGCACAATCGGGCGGTGAATCAATACCAACGCGGCAAACCTGCCGCCCAGACCACTGCCGAGAGCGCTGCCATAACGGCTGTCAGACCGGCTGTCAAACCCATTGATCCGGCCGAGCGGGTCAAGCCATGAGCTCGCACGGCTACTTCATCAGCGTCGAGGGCATTGACGGCGCGGGCAAGTCCACCCATCTTGAGCCGCTGGCTGAGCTGTTGCGCAGCAGCGGCCGCACGGTGCTGAGCACCCGCGAGCCCGGCGGCACGGTGCTGGCCGAGAGCCTGCGGGCCTTGTTTCTGCAGCATGAGATGGATGCGCTGACCGAGGCGCTGCTGGTTTTTGCCGGCCGCCGCGACCACTTGCGCCGCGTCATCGAGCCCGCACTGGCGCGGGGTGAGCTGGTCTTGTGCGACCGCTTCACCGATGCCACCTTTGCCTACCAGGGCGGCGGCCGCGGCTTTGACGGCGCGGTACTGGCCCAGTTGGAAGCCTGGGTGCAAAGCCCGCCGGCCGGCGGGCCGTTGCGCCAGCCCGACCTGACGCTGTGGTTCGATCTGCCGCCGGCCACCGCCGCCGCGCGCCGCGCCTCCGCCCGCGACGCCGACCGGCTTGAGCGCGAAGACGTCGCCTTCTTTGACCGTGTTCGCGCCGGTTATGCGCAGCGCGCCGAGGCCGACCCAGCGCGCTTTGTGCGCATCGCCGCCGACGCCCCGCGTGAGGCCGTCTGGTTGCAGGTGCAGCAAGCGGTGCTGGCGGGCCTAGCGGGCGACTGATGGCCAAGACCGCTGCCGTCGCGCTTCAGGTCGGGCTGTCTGCCGACGGCCGGCTGCCTCTGCCCTGGCTGGGCGAACCGCTGGGCGCCTCAAGGGCGCTGGACGGCGCCCATGCACTGCTGATCCACGGCCCGGCGGGCGCTGGACACCTGGAGTTTGGCCTGTTACTGGCGCAGGCCACGCTGTGTGAATCGACGGCACCGCAGCGGCCTTGCGGGCGCTGTGCCAGCTGTCATCTGGTGGCCACCCGGGTGCACCCCGACCTGCTGCTGGTCTTGCCCGACGCACTGCGGCTCAGCCTGGGCTGGGTTGACGATGAGGACAGCAAGCTGAACAAGGCCGACGCCAAGCCCAGCCGCGGCATCCGTGTGGAGCAGGTGCGCCAGGCCATCGCCTGGTCGCAGCAGACCAGTGGGCGAGGGCGCGGCAAGGTCTTGCTGCTGCACCCGGCCGATGCCCTGAACGCAACGGCGGCCAATGCGCTGCTCAAGACGCTGGAAGAGCCGCCCGGCGCGTTGCGGCTGCTGCTGACCAGCGCCGACCCCGAGCGCCTGTTGCCCACCGTGCGCAGCCGCTGCCAGCGCCTGCCGCTGGTGCTGCCGGCCACCGCCACCGCTGAAGACTGGCTGCGCGAGCAAGGCCTGGCCGAGCCGAAGGCCGTGCTGGCGCTGGCCGGCGGCAGCCCGCTCGAGGCCCGCGCCTGGGCGCAAGAGGGCATCGATTCGGCCTGGTTGAATGCCTTGCCGCGCCGCGTTGCGGCGGGCGACCCGACCCCGCTGATCGGCCGGCCGATCAGCCGGGTGCTTGACCTGCTGCTCAAGTTATCGCATGACGCCCAGGTGCAGCTGGCCGGCGGCGCGGCGCGCTACTTTGCCGCCGCAACCTGGCCGGGCCAGGCCGATGCCACGGCGCTGCGCCTTTGGCAGCAGGCCTTGCTGCGGGCGGCGCGGCATGACGAGCATCCCTGGAGCGCCGGCTTGCTGATCGAGAACCTGGTGACACAAGCCACGGCGGTGTGGCCCCAGCAGGGCGCACGCGGCGTACCGCGAGGGGGTGCTTCGCTACACTCGGGCCGATGAACGACGCCAGCCCTTCTGCCTCGGCCCCTGGCACAGCCCCCGCCGGCGCGCGGCCCAGCGTGATCCAGCTGGTGTTCCGTGAAAAGGGCGCGCTCTATGCGGCCTATATGCCGCTACTCAACGACGGCGGCCTGTTTGTGCCCACCCAGCGCGCCTACAAGCTGGGTGAAGACATCTACCTGCTGCTGTCGCTGCCCGACGATCCACAGCGCTATCCGGTGGCCGGCAAGGTGGCCTGGATCACACCGGCCAATGCCTCCGGCGGACGCACCCAGGGCGTTGGCGTGCGTTTTCCTGGCGACGACAAGACGCGGCAGCTCAAGCTCAAGATCGAGGAGATCCTGGGCACGCAGCTCTCGTCCTCACGGCCGACGCAAACGGTCTGAGCCGCGGCCGCCGCCGCCTCTCGACCACACCGGCCTCAGCGGCCTCAGCGGCCTCAGCGGCCGGGATCTGACCACCCTGCGGCACCCCCAGCCGCTTACACACCATGTTCGTTGACTCCCACTGCCACCTGAGTTTCCCCGAGTTGCATGGCCGCATCGAGGCCATCCGCGTCGAGATGGCCGCCGCTGCGGTGGATCGTGCGCTTCTTATCTGCACCACGCTGGAGGAGTTCGACACCGTGCACGGTCTGGCGAGTGCCTACGACAATTTCTGGTGCAGCGCCGGCGTGCATCCCGACAACGAGGGCGTGACCGAACCCGACCTCGCCAACCTGCTGGCGCTGGCCGCCCGGCCCAAGGTGGTGGCGATCGGCGAGACCGGGCTCGACTACTACCGCCTGAACGGCCGCAGCGTCGCTGACATGGCCTGGCAGCGGGATCGTTTTGCGGTGCACATCGCGGCCGCGCGCCAGACCGCCAAGCCGTTGGTGATCCATACCCGCAGCGCCTCCGCCGACACGCTGAGCCTGCTGCGCGAGGCGCAGGCCGACCCTGGCGGCGCCGTTGGCGGCGTTTTCCACTGTTTTACCGAGACTGCCGAGGTCGCGCGCGCCGCGCTCGACATGGGCTTCATGATCTCGTTCTCCGGCATCATCACTTTCAAGTCCGCGCAAGACCTGCGCGATGTGGCGGCCTTTGTGCCACTGGATCGCTGCCTGATCGAAACCGACAGCCCCTACCTGGCACCGGTGCCGTATCGTGGCAGGGTCAACTCTCCCGCCTATGTGCCGCATGTGGCGGCCGAATTGGCGCGCATCAAGGGCGTGGCCGTCGAGCAGATCGCTGCGGCCACCAGCCGCAATTTTGAACAGCTGTTTGGCCTGCCAGGCCCAGCCTCAGGAGCATGAAAATGTTCAATCGTTACTTTAGATTAATCGCCTATCTCATTATTTCGATTGGTTTTTCATCGGCCATGGCCGGTGCCTACGAAGATTTCTTCCAGGCCGTCAACCGCGATGATGCGCGTACCGTGGAGACGCTGCTGCAGCGCGGCTTTGATCCCAATTCACGCGACGAGCGCGGTCAGACCCCACTTTACTTGAGTCAGCGTGAAGGCGCCTTCAAGGTTGCAAAACTGCTCTTGAGTCATCCGCAGATCCGCGTCGACCTGCCCAACGCGGCTGGCGAGACGGCGCTGATGATGGCGGCGCTGCGTGGCCATACCGACGAGGCAGGGCGTTTGCTGGACAAGGGCGCGCGCATCGAGGCGCTCAATGAAGGCGAGCAGCCCGGTTGGACGCCGCTGCACTATGCGGCCTCGGCGCCCAATGATGCGGTTGCCGCCTTGTTGCTGGCGCGTGGCGCCAAGGTTGATGCACGCTCGCCAAACCGCAGCACGCCGCTGATGATGGCGGCGCAGTACGGCAACGAAGCGACGGTGGATCGCTTGCTCAAGCAGGGCGCCGATGTGCGTGCACTGAACGATCTGCAATTGACCGCCGCCGACTTTGCCAACCGCGCTGGCCGCGAGTCTTTGACCGCGCGGCTGCAGGCCCTGGCGGCACGCTGAGGCGGGCGGAAGCCGGCGCTGAAAGGGTGGTGCGCGGGCGGTGCGCGGGTGCGTCGCCTGACGCGCTTGTCAGTCAAACGCTGACAGCAAGCATGGCCGCGCGCCGACTTTTGGGTAGCCGGGCAGCGGCCTACATTGTGTTCACGGGCACATTGCCCGCGCCGATCCGAAAGGTCAGGACACCATGCAATCGCTTCCCGCTGAGATCAATCCGTTTGCCCTCATGCTCGATCCGCAGGCCGTGCTGGCCCGTATCGAGTGCTCTGAACGACTGGAGCGCTTGCAGCGCCGCATCTGTCGTCCGCTGGACAAGATCCTGCCTGGCATGGCCGGCGCTGAGGCGAGCGAGCTCGAAACCGCGACGGATACGGCTGGCGAGGCCTCATCTGAAGCGCCGGGCGATGCGGTGGACGCCTGGCGGGCAGGGCGCTGAGTCGGCGTGCACGACATGGTGCCTCTGCGGCTGGCGGCTGCTGTCATCGCCATTTTGCTGATCACCGGCTGCGGTACACCGGTCGAGCGCCGATCGTTGGCCACCGGCCAGCCTGATCGCCAGGCCTATGAGCTCAACGGCGCGGATCTGCCGGCCTTGCAGCGCGAAGCGCAGCGTTTGTGTGCAGCAGGCGTCGACATCGTGCGATCCGCCAGTCAAGGCCCGGCGCCTGTTGCCGGCGCCGACGCCGATGTGGTCTGGTGGCGCCGCTGGCTGGTACAAGCCCGCACGCAATTGACACCATCAACCGGTGCCGCGCAGTTGATGATCGTCTGTCGTAGCGCTGCCGTGCCGGTTGCCGCCATCAGCCAGGGTGTGCGTCCGTAGGAGCCTGTCGAGCTTGGGGCGGTCTCATCCCAAAGCCCAACCAGCCTCTTAGTGGAATCAACAGCTTCCGGGACATCCTGATGTCGAAAGCCAGCGCAGGCCTTGGGCTTGCGCTTTGGCCAACGCAGACGCTAGCGGGATCCGGCGCTGCACGCGATGCACGCGATGCACGCGATGCACGCGATGCACGCGCAGCACAATAGCGTTTGCCGCTGTTTCACAGCGCTCTGGCCGGCTTCAGTTCGCTCTCATCGCCTTGTCAGGAGGCATCAATGAGCGCGACAATGTATATTATGTAAAATCACAACGGCATGGCATAATACGCTAAACCTGGGGCCGAATCGTGTATTCAGCCGCGGTGACGCGCATATTCCCCTGTGCAGCCACTTCAACGCCCGCATCCCACATCCATGGCCAAAGCAGATACCAAGACCTCCATTGATTCCGACGGGCTGCGCTATCGCAGCAAAACGCCAGGCTCACCGTTCACTGCGGCGGGCGCATTTGGCGCCGCCACCATGTCATGCTTCTTGTGCGGCAAGCATCGGCCGCGTAGTCAGCTGAAGAGCCGTCGCTTGTTGGGCAAGGCACAGTTTGTCTGCTCGCCCAACTGCAAGGAAGCTGAAGCCGAAGGCGGCAGCAAGCCCTGATGCCCTGGCCGGCGTCTGACGCCGGCCAAAAGCGGTACCTGAGGCCCCGATGGCAGACGCTGCTATCGGGGCCTTTTTCGATTGCTGGCACAGGCGTCTTTGCCTTGGTGGCCCCCGGCTGCTGTCGTGCAGGTTGGGTTGCGGTTGACCAGGAGCTTGTCGGGCTTTGGGACGGGCCCGCGTTGACCCTCAAATGGGGCTGATCCGTCGTTGCCCCAGCTTGCCCTCCCGCCCGGTATGGCTGTGCTTGCGCGGCGGCTCGGCATCGAAGAGGGTCGTGCCGGGCACGCCCAGACAGGGTTTGGCAAGGGCCATGGTCAGGCTCCTTGCCGTTCTTCGGGCCAATACAGCCGCATCGGGTTGTCGACCAGCAGCTTGCGCTGCAACTCGGCCGTTACCGCGATGTGCGGGATGAAGTCGACCAACAGGCCGTCGTCGGGCATGTGGTCCTTCAGGTTGGGATGCGGCCAGTCGGTGCCCCAGAGCACACGATCAGGGAACTGCTCGACGATTTGGCGCGCGAATGGCACCACGTCCTGATAGGCAGATTGTTCACCGTTCAGCGCCTTGGGGCCGGTCAGGCTGAGCCGCTCGGGGCAGCTGACCTTGCTCCAAACGTTGCCATGCCCGCGCATAAAGCGCTCGAACAGCGCGAACTGCGCGCCGTCGACCGGCAGGCTGAGATCGGGCCGGCCCATGTGGTCAACCACCACCGTGGTGGGCAGCGCGCTGAAAAAGTCCCACAGTTCGGGCAGATCAACCGCCTCGAAGTAGATCACCACATGCCAGCCGAGTTGGGCGATGCGCCCGGCAATCTCCATCAACTCGTCCTTAGGCGTGAAGTCAACCAGGCGCTTGACGAAATTGAAGCGCACGCCGCGCACACCGGCCTCGTGCAACCGCTGCAGTTCAGCATCGCTGATGTTGCGTTTGACGGTGGCGACGCCGCGTGCCATGCCCTTGGCATGCATCAGCGCGTCGACCATGGCGCTGTTGTCGGCGCCATGGCAGGTGGCCTGTACCACCACGTTGCGGGCAAAGCCGAGCTGGTCGCGCAGCGCAAAAAGCTGCGTCTTGGAAGCATCGCAGGGCGTGTACTTGCGCTCGGCCGCGTAAGCGAAGGCGTCGCCGGGGCCGAAGACATGGCAATGCGCGTCCACGCTGCCCGAGGGCACTTTGAAATTGGGCCGGCTCGGGCCGTCGTACCAATCCAGCCAGCCATGGGTCTTCTGAAAGTCGCCTGTTGTGGGTTTGTGCATCGCTCAGAGACTGCGAGGCAATCGGATGCACCCGCGCCGGGGCGACCAAGGGCTCTGAGCAAGGCGCGGCGCGCAGCCCGGACTGACGTCCGGGCAAGCGATGCAACGCCGCGCAGGGCCCTTGGCCACCCCGGCGCTACGGGTAAGCCCCCAAAACAGGCTTACTCGTCGTTGCAAATGCTCGCCGGGGCCCCACCCCGGCTGTGCTTTGCGCCTGGTTTGAACCTGTTTTGGGGGCTTACGCGGGTGCATCCGATGGCCTCTCAGTCTCTCAGTCCTTGCGTTTCACTTGGGCCAGCATGCGGTCGGCCTCGACACGCCAGTCGGCGCTGCGTGCAAAGCCCGGCGCACCGTTGTCGCCAAACAGGCCGGCATCGGCCAGATCGGCGACCCAGGCCTGCCGTTCAGCCGTGCCCTTGGCGCTCCAGGGTGTCAGACCTGCGTCGCGCACGGTCTCGGCCACCTCAAAAACCTCTTCACTGCGGCGCCGGCCATGCTCAATGGCGCGTTGGAAGAAGTAGGCGCCCTGCTTCTCCCAGTCGATGCCGGGAAAAGTCTCATGCAGCGAAGCCAGCACCGCGTCCTCGACGCCGTAGTGCCGCGCCGTGGTGAAGCTTTCGATGACCATCGCTTCCAGCCCCTTGATCAATACGCTGCGGCACATCTTGGTGGCGCTGGCCACACCCAGCCGCTCACTGGCGACCTGCGGCGCAAAGCCCAGGGCAGCCAGCAGCGGCGCCAGCACTGTGGCCCAAGCTCCGCCCAGCAGCAGCGGCACCTGGATGCGGTAGGGCGGGATCGAAGTCATCACCGCGCCCTCGACATAACGCCCCCCTGCCCCTTCGATCAGCGCTGCGGCGCGTTGCTTGGCGCCGGGTGATGCCGAATTGAAGTCGAGGAAGAACGCACCGGTTCGTATGGCCGGCGCGCAGGCAGCGGCCACCGCCTCGGTCTGGCTGGCGGTGACGGCGCTGATGATGAGGTCGACGCGCGCCGCCAGTTCAGCGTGCGAGGCGGCCAGCGTCACGCCCTGTGCTTGCGCATGGTTGAGCAAAGCCAGCGCCTGCGGGCCGTCGAGCTTAAGGTCGTAGGCGCTGACGGCCAGGCCCTGTGCGCGCAGGTCCTCGGCCAGGATGCG
This sequence comes from Burkholderiales bacterium, assembly GCA_038325945.1. Taxonomy (GTDB): domain Bacteria; phylum Pseudomonadota; class Gammaproteobacteria; order Burkholderiales; family Burkholderiaceae_C; genus Pseudaquabacterium. The sequence continues at coordinate 17,772 of JBBQJN010000025.1, forward strand.
GCCCACTTCGCCGTAGCCGACGAGGCCAACGTGCCACTGCTTCGGATCGGCGTGCACGGCGTTCAATCGATGTACTTCAGCCCGGCCTTTTCCAGCGGCTCGCGCATCTTGTACATGTCCAGGCCCAGCACGCCGGCAGCGAGCTTGGCGCGCTTGTCGGTCTCGTTGGCCTGGCGCGCCTCGGCGGCGTCGGCCACTTGCTGTGCGATGGCCGCAGGCACCACCACCACGCCGTCGGCGTCGGCGATTACCACATCGCCCGGGTTGACCAGGGCGCCGGCGCAGATCACCGGCACATTGACCGAGCCCAGCGTGGCCTTGATCGTGCCCTTGGCGTTGATGGCGCGGCTGAACACCGGAAAGTCCATCGCAGCCAGGTCCTTGACGTCGCGCACACCGCCGTCGATGACCAGGCCCAGCGCGCCACGAGCGCGGAAGCTGGCGGCCAGCAGGTCGCCAAAGAAGCCGTCCTCGTTGTCGCTGGTGCAGGCCGCCACCACTACGTCGCCGGAGCGCAACTGCTCGGCGGCCACATGCATCATCCAGTTGTCGCCGGGCTGCAGCAGCACGGTTACCGCCGTGCCGCAGAGATGGGCACCGGTGTAGATCGGCCGCATGTGGTTCTTCATCAGGCCGACACGGCCCATCGCCTCGTGCACGGTAGCCACGCCGAAGCGCGACAGTTTTTCGACCGCCGCGCGGTCGGCGCGCACGATGTTGCGCTTGACGATGCCGAGTTGGGTGTTGCTCATGGTCGGGTCTCCGGTCTCCAAATACTTGGCTTGAGTCACAGGCCCTTGGCCTTGAGCTGGGCATCGAGCCGGCCAAACACGCGGCGGGCATTGCCTTCGTAGATCTGCGCCTTTTGCGCCGAGCTCAGCTGGCTGCTGGCCTCGATGTAGCGCTTGGTGTCGTCAAAGTAGAAACCGGTCTCGGGGTCGATGCCACGCACCGCGCCGATCATCTCGCTGGCGAACAGGATGTTGTCGACCGGGATCACCCGGGTCAGCAGGTCGATGCCCGGCTGGTGGTAGACGCAGGTATCAAAGAACACGTTGTTCAGCAGATGGTCCTTGAGCAGCGGCTTCTTCAGCTCCTGGGCCAGGCCGCGGTAGCGTCCCCAGTGGTAGGGCGCGGCGCCACCGCCATGCGGGATCAGGAACTTCAGCGTCGGGAAGTCCTTGAACAGATCGCCTTGCAGCAACTGCATGAAGGCGGTGGTGTCGGCATTGATGTAGTGCGCGCCGGTGGTGTGAAAGCAGGCATTGCAGCTGGTCGAGACATGGACCATCGCCGGTATGTCGAACTCGACCATCTTCTGGTAGATCGGGTACCAGCTGCGGTCGGTCAGCGGCGGGCTGGTCCAGTGGCCGCCCGACGGGTCAGGGTTGAGGTTGAGGCCGACATGGCCGTATTGCTCGACGCACTTGATCAGCTCGGGGATGCAGCTGGCCGGATCGACGCCGGGGCTTTGCGGCAGCATCGCTGCGGGCACAAAGTGATCCGGAAACAACTGGCTGACACGGAAGCACAGCTCGTTGCAGATCGCCGCCCAGGTGCTGGAGACCTGGAAGTCACCGATGTGATGGGCCATGAAGCTGGCGCGCGGGCTGAAGATCGTCAGGTCGCTGCCACGCTCGCGCATCTTGGCCAGCTGGTTGCGCTCGATCGACTCGCGCAGTTCGTCGTCGCTGATCTGCAGCTCGTTGACCTTGGGCATCAGCGCCGGGTCAGCGATGCCGGCAATCTGCCGGTTGCGCCAGGTCTCCAGCGCCTTGGGCGCGGTGGTGTAGTGGCCGTGGCAATCAATGATCATGCTTTGTCTCCTCGATCGGGTGGCTCAGGCCGGCGTCATGCCATGGCGACGCTTGGTGGCTTCAGCAGCCGGCGAGCGAAGGAAATCAAGCAGCGAGCGCACCGCCTGCGTTTGTGCTGACGACGCGCAGCAGCCGGCGCTGAAGGTGGTGTTGATCTGCGCGGCGTCCGGCATCGTGCCGAGCACCTGAATGCCGTCGACATGCATCAGCTCACTGAACTGCTGGAAACCCAGCGAGACCTCGTCGCGAGCCAGCAGCGCGCCCACCGGCACGCCGGCCGGCGCCTGCACAAGCTTGCCGCGCAGCGCCTCGGCCAGCCCCCAGCGCTTGAACAGTTGCAGCAACTGCTTGCCGCTGGGGCCGGTGGAATAGCCGATGCGCTCGGCTGCCAGCAGCGCGCTGCGCAGCGCCGCCTCGCTGCCGATGTCGGGCCGTTTGGCACCGGCAGGCACGGCCACCGCCACCTGCGAGTGCGCCAGGTTGATGCGGCCTTCGACCAGCACCCGGCCGTCGCTGATCAGCCGTTCTATCGCGTCGGCCGCCAGTACCGCCAGATCGAAGGCCTCGCCCGCGCGCAGCCGCTTTTCGGCCTCCACGCCGCCCACCGACTCCAGCAGCACCTCGATACCCGCCTGGCGCTGGTAGTCGGCCGTCAGTTCGGCCAGCAAGGCGCGCGTGGCCATTGACGAGATGACGATGATCGGCAGATTCACGGCCTCGGCTTCGCAGCAGCACAGCGCATCAACAACACCTCCAGGGGACTGCAGTGCGTCGATTGTGGCGGCCATCAAGCGCCGCACCCAGGCTGGGTCGGCGATAGTGGGTATCTCAAACGGGCAAATGGAAGCGGGCAGATAGAAACGGGCAAATAGAAAGTGCACCCAGAACGGGCACCTAGAACGGGCACATGGAACGGGCACATGGAACGGAAAGTCAGACCGCCCTGCCTCCCGCACCGATTGTCCGGCAGCCTGCAGACCTGTTGCCGCGCCGCGATACTCGCGCCCACGCTCACTGACACCTACCCCCATGCACTACGCCACCACCGCCCGCGCCCCCGGCATGAAGTTCGACCCCTTCAAGGCACTGGTCGTGCCGCGGCCGATCGGCTGGATAGGCACGGTCGACCGCGACGGCCGGCCCAACCTGGCGCCCTACAGCTTTTTCAACGCCGTCAGCGACCATCCGCCGATGCTGATGTTCAGCTCAGGCGGCCAGAAGGACAGCCTGCGCAACATCCGCGACAGCGGTGAATTCACGTGCTCGATCGCCAGCTGGGATCTGCGCGAGGCGATGAACCTCAGCTCGGCGCCGGTGGCAGCCGGCGTCAATGAGTTTGCACTGGCTGGGCTGGGCGAGGCGTCGTCGATGTGCATCCGGCCGCCGCGCGTGACGCAGGCCCCGGCTGCTTTTGAGTGCAAGGTGTGGCAGATCATCGAACTGCCCGCGCCAGCCGCTCGGCCGGGCGTTGCCGCGCCGGTGGGCTATACGATGGTGATCGGCGAGGTGGTGGCGGTCTACATCGATGACAGCTACATCCAGGACGGCATCGTCAACACCGGTCAGATGCGCCCGCTGGCCCGGCTGGGTTACATGGACTACGGCGTGATCACACCCGAGACCCTGTTCACGCTCAACCGCCCCACCGCCAGTGAAGATGGCCGCAGCGCCCAGGTGCAGCCCGGGCCCTGGGACGGCGTCTACCGCTGAGGCTGCTGCTGCCTGTTGGCCTTCAGTGGCCTGCAACGGCCTGCAGCGGCCTGCCCTGCACGGCGCCTGCCGCGGCGGCCATCAGCAAACCCAATAGCCTGGTGGGCTCGCACACGGCGTTTGGCCCGGCCCGCAGTAAGCTCTTGCGCTGTGTCAGCCGCGTGCAAAATTCGGCGTTTATGCTGCGCAGCACCTACCAACACACCAACCCCAGGAGATTCGACCATGTCCCAGACCCGTGATGTCTTCGTTGTCAGCGCCGCCCGTACCGCCATCGGCACCTTTGGCGGCACGCTCAAGGACACCGCGCCGGTTGATCTGGCCACGGTGGCCGTCAAGGCCGCGCTCGAACGCTCGGGCGCGGCGCCCGACAGCGTCGGTCACCTGGTGATGGGCACGGTGGTCACCACCGAGCCGCGCGACCTCTACCTCAGCCGCGTGGCGGCCGTCAACGCCGGGCTGTCCAAGGAGACGCCGGCCTTCAACGTCAACCGGCTGTGCGGCTCGGGCCTGCAGGCCATCGTCTCGGCCGCGCAGGCCATCATGCTGGGTGACTGCGATGTCGCCGTGGGCGCAGGCTGCGAGGTGATGTCGCGCGGCGCCTACCTGATGCCGGCGGCGCGCTTTGGCGCCCGCATGGGCGACACGCAGATGATCGACCTGATGGTCGGCGCGCTGCATGACCCCTTC
>JBBQJN010000026.1:0-21732 GCA_038325945.1 Burkholderiales bacterium
CTTCGATCAGTTGCGGTGCTTGTTTGGTCAGGTGTTCGACCAGGGCCTGGGTCTCGACGCGGCCGAGGAGCTTGGCTGCGTGGACTTGCATCAAGTGTGAAAGATGGGTGGCGATCACAGTCGAGCAATCAACAACGGTAAATCCGGCCATTTGCGCCATATCCCTTTGCCGATCGTCGATCCACACCGCCGGCAGGCCGAAGGCCGGGTCGGTGGTCTGGGTGCCGATCAGCTTTTGCGTCGCGTGGCCCGGGTTGATGGCCAGCCACATGCCCGGGAAGGCCTCGGCCTCGCCCACCACCGCGCCGCGCAGGCTCAGCCGGTACTGGCTGGGGCGCAGCTCCAGGTTGTCGCGGATGTGCACGGACGGCGGCAAGAAGCCCACCTCCTGCGCGAACTTGCGCCGCACGCCCTTGATGCGGCTGAGCAGATCGCCCTCGCGGCTTTTGTCCACCAGGGTGATCAGGCGGTAGCCCACTTCCAGACCCAGCGTGTCGATGGGCACGATGTCGTCCCAGCTCGCTTCGGCGTTCGCTTCCGCTGGCGCGGCCACCGGCTTGATCTGGGTCACCACCGCTTCCCGTTGGTCGCGGCTGCGAATCCACCAGGCCAGATAGCCGATGCCGCCAGAGATCAGCAGGAACACCAGGTGCGGCATGCCCGGGATCACCCCCAACATCCCGATCACCCCGGACGTGATGGCCAGCGACTTGGCCGAGCCGAACACCTGCTTGCCGATCTGGCTGCCGATGTCCTTGTCGGTGCCCACACGTGACACCACCATCGCCGCGGCCACCGAGATCAGCAGCGCCGGCACCTGGGCCACCAGCGCATCGCCCACCGCCAGCAGGATGTAGCTGTCGGCGGCCTGGCCGGCGCTGAGGCCGTGCTGGGCCACGCCGATGACGAAGCCGCCAACGATATTGATGACCAGGATCAAGATACCGGCCACCGCATCGCCGCGCACGAACTTGCTGGCACCGTCCATGGAGCCGAAGAAGTCCGCCTCGTCACCGAGCTCGATGCGGCGGCGCTTGGCTTCGGCCTCGTTGATCAGGCCGGCATTCAGGTCGGCGTCGACCGCCATCTGCTTGCCCGGCATCGCGTCCAGGGTGAAGCGTGCGCCGACCTCGGCAATCCGCTCTGCGCCCTTGGTCACCACGATGAAGTTGATGACCACCAGAATCGCAAAGACGATCAGGCCGACCGCGAAGTTGCCACCGATCAGGACGTGTCCGAACGACTCGACCACCTTGCCCGCCGCGCCCGTGCCGGTATGCCCTTCGAGCAGCACGACGCGGGTCGACGCGACGTTCAGCGACAGCCGCATCAAGGTGGTCAGCAGCAGCACCGTCGGGAACGCCGCAAAGTCCAGCGGCCGCACCATGTGGGTTGCCACCATCATCACCATCACGGCCATCGCGATGTTGAAGGTGAACAGCAGGTCGAGGGCGAACGGCGGCAGCGGCAACACCATCATCGACAGGATCAACAGCACGGCCACCGGCGCACCGAGGCTGGCGATGATGCCGGCTCGCGGGCCCAGCACGGCTTGCAATCGGGCGATCAGCGGATTCATCGGGTGGTGTCCTCAGCGGGTGACGAATCGGTAAATTCGTAGCCCGGCTTGTTGTGCGGATCCAGCTCGGGCGGCACCGTCGGGTTGGGCATCGTCGGGCGGGCGCTGTGGGACTGCATCGCGGCCTTCAGTTGATAGACATAGGCCAGCACCTGGGCCACGGCGGCGAACAGCGCGGCGGGGATTTCGCGGTCCACCTCGGCATGCGCAAACAGCGCGCGCGCCAGCACCGGTGATTGCAGCACCGGCACCTTGGCCTCGGTCGCCAGTTCCTTGATCTTCATCGCCAGCAGATCGGCACCCTTGGCGATCACCTTGGGCGCGGCCATGCCGCCCTCGTCGTACTTCAGTGCGACGGCGTAATGGGTCGGGTTCATCACCACCAGGTCGGCGGTGGGCACGGCGGCGAGCATCCGGCGCTTGCCGATTTCGCGCATGCGGGCGCGCATCTTGTTCTTGATCTCGGCATTGCCTTCGACCTGCTTGTGCTCTTGCTTGACCTCTTCGTGCGACATGCGCAGGCGGCGCATGTAGAGCGTGCGTTGCAGCGGCAGATCGATCGCCGCAAACAGCGCCAGCGCGATGCCCAACAGAATCATCCCGCTCAGCAACTGCTGGCAGGCATAGGCGATTGCGGCGGGCAGCGGCACGGACATGATGCCGACGTAGGCGGCCAGCCGGTTTTTCAACACCATCGCGCCAATCGTGGCCAGCACGATCGCCAGCGCAACCGCCTTCAAGGCCTGTCCCAAGCCCTGCCCGCTGAACAACCGGGCGATGCCGGTCAGCGGGTTCAGGTGCGAGAACTTCGGCGCCAGCGGTGACATCGTCCAGTTCCAGCCGCCTGAAGCGATATTGCTCGCCACGGCCGCGGCGATCATCAGGGCAAAAATCGGTGCCATCACGGCCAGGTATCGAAACGTCAGATCACCGATGCGATGGGCCATGAAGTCCGATTGCGCCAGCATCTGCGCATCGAAGTGCAGCGCCTCCTTGAGCATCTGCTGCATGGAATCGGCAATCCCCGGGCCGCCCACTGCCAGCACCACGCCACCGGCCACCATCATCGCGAAATGCGACAGATCCTTCGAGCGCGGCAGTTGGCCGTCCGCCCGAGATTGTTGGATCTTCTTGGCGGAGGCGGGTAAGTGGCGGTCTTGTGCGTCTTGGTCGGCCATGGCTGCGCGTTGTTGGAAGGTCCACCCAAACAGACAGTCGGGCGGGTGCAGTCATTGTTTGGCGGCGGCTGCCAAAACTTAAGCGGGATAAGGGGTGGGAAAGGCCGGGTTCTTCGCGCACAGAGGGGCCGGGTGACCCGGCCACAAAGCAAAAAACCCGCCAGCGGCGGGTTCATCAGGAAGCAAGAAGACTCAGAAGCCCAAGCTCGCCAGCAAGTCATCGACCTCGCCCTGGTCCGACACCACGTCGGTGCGGCCTTCCGGGTTGACCACGGGGCCTTGCAACGCGGTCAGATCAACCTTTTCACGCTGCTCGGGCGGCACCACGGACACCAGCAGCTTGACCAGGCTGTCTTCCAGATCATTGGCCAGGGTCACGACCTTGGCCACCACCTGGCCGGTCAGGTCGTGAAAGTCCTGCGCCATCATGATGTCGGTCAGATGGTTGTCGATCTTGGCCGTGCGGGCCTCGACTTCCTTGACGAAATTCATCACCGCGCCACTGGCCACGGCTTTCACCGGGTCGGCCATCAGGGCGGCGGCCATGGCGATCGTGGCCTGGGTGATTTCGGCGTGATCGGCTTTGGCCTGGTCAACCGAGTTGAGCACCTTGTTGGCGGCTTCGGCCGTCTTGGTGGCGATGTAGCTGAGGCGGCTGCGGGCATCGGGCAGGCCATCGGTGGCCTGCTGCAGCTTGGGCATCACCCCCAGCTGCTGCATCGTGTCGTGCAGGACGCGGGTGATGGTGCCGATCTGTTGAAAAACCTCGGGCGACACCATCAGGGGATCGGTGCCGGCGTTGAGTTTGGCCAAATCTTCCATTTGCATGTTCGTCTCCCGCTCAGGCCGCAGCGGCCAGTTTTTGCATGATCTTCAAGACCTTCTCTTCCAAGGTGGCCTTGGTGAACGGCTTGACGATGTAGCCTGCAGCGCCGGATTGGGCGGCCAGCACGATGTCTTCCTTGCGGGCCTCGGCGGTGACCATCAGCACCGGCAGATGCTTGAGCGTGGGGTCGGCCTTGATGGCGTTGAGCAACTGGAAGCCGGTCATGTTCGGCATGTTGATGTCGCTGACGACGAAGTCGTACTTGGCCTGCTTGAGCATGGCCAAGGCTTCAACGCCGTCTTCCGCTTCTTCGGCGTTTTGATAGCCGATCTCCTTGAGCAGGCCGCGCACGATGCGGCGCATGGTCGAGAAGTCATCGACGATCAAAAATTTCATGTCAGTGCTCATGGCGTTCCTCGCATGGGGGCTAGTGAGTGTTATCGGAGTTGGGTGGCGGGGCTTGAATCATTTTTTGCCGCCGCAGCGGCCTTGCGCGAATCCGGCGGATCGGGGGGTTCGGGCGCCGCCTCTTCTTCTTCGCCGTCGGGCAGGCTTTTCAGCACCGCATCCTCGGCATCGCGGTTCATCACAATGATGCTGATGCGGCGGTTCACCGGGCTGTTGGGCTCTTTGCGTTCAAGCAGATTGCTCGATGCCAAACCTTGCACGCGCAGCATCCGCGAGTCGGGCAGGCCACCGACGATCAGCTCGCGCCGCGAGGCATTGGCACGGTCGGCGGACAACTCCCAATTGCTGTAGCCGCGCTCGCCGCCTGAGAAGGCTTGCGCGTCGGTGTGGCCTTCGAGCGTCAGCCGGTTGGGCACCTCGGACAGCACGCTGCCCAGTTCGCGCAGCAACTCGCGCATATACGGTTTCACGACGGCGCTGCCGCTGTCGAACATCGGCCGATTGTTCTCGTCGACGATCTGGATGCGCAGCCCCTCCTTGGTCATGTCGAGCCGTATCTGCCCGCCCAGACTGGCCAGTCGCGGGTTGTTCGCCAGCACGTCCTTGACCTTGTCCTTGAGTTCCTCGAGCCGGGCTTTTTCAGCCTTGCGCTGTTCTTCCCGCAGCGCGCGAAGATTGAAGCTGCGCTTCTTGGCATCGACATCGCCCGCCTTGACCTGGCCCGTCTCGCGGCTCAGGTCCTTGCCACCGCCCTTGACGACGCTGGACGAATCGCCCGAACCCGAACCGCCTTGCATCGCCACCTTCAGCGGCGAGCCGAAATAGTCGGCGATGCCTTTCTTGTCACCCTCGGTGGTCGAGCCCAGCAGCCACATCAGCAGGAAGAAGGCCATCATCGCCGTCACGAAGTCGGCGTAGGCGATCTTCCAGGCGCCGCCATGCACCGCATGGCCGCCCTTCTTGATCTTCTTGATGATGATCGGTTGGAGTTTTTTCGCGTCGCCAGCCATGGAGGTTCCTGAAGCCTGTGCAGCCTGCGGCTACTTCTTCTTCACGTGAGCTTCAAGCTCACCGAAGGTGGGCCGGTCGCCCGAGAACAGCACCTTGCGGCCAAACTCGATCGCCACCTGCGGCGCATAGCCTTGCATGCTGGCCAGCAAGGTGGTCTTGATGCATTGAAGCTCCTTGCCGGCATCGGCGACCTTTTGCTCCAGCAAGCCGGCCAGCGGCTCGGCAAAGGCGTAGGCCATCAAGATGCCCAGGAAGGTACCGACCAGGGCCGAGCCGATCATGCCGCCCAGCACCGCAGGCGGTTGGCCGACCGAGCCCATCGTGTTGACCACACCCAGCACGGCGGCCACGATGCCGAAGGCCGGCAGGCCGCCGGCGATACGCTGCAGCGCCGCGACCGCGTCATGTTCTTCCTGGTGATGGGTTTCGATTTCGCTGTCCATCAGCGATTCGATCTCGTGCGCGTTCAGATTGCCCGACACCATCATGCGCAGGTAGTCGGTGATGAACTCGGTGACATGGTGGTCATTGCCCACCACCGGATACTTTTGGAACAGCGCCGACGAATGCGGGTCTTCGACGTCCTTTTCAATCGACATCAAGCCCTCTTTGCGAGCCTTCTGCAGGATGTCGTACATCAGCGCCAGCAGTTCCAGGTAGCGCGTCTTGTTGAACTTGCTGCCTTTGAAGCAGCGGCCCAGGCCACGCACGGCCGCCTTGACGACCTTCATCTGGTTGTTGGCCAGGAACGCGCCGATGGCGGCACCCAGAATGGTGATCATCTCGAACGGCAAGGCATGCAAGATGACGCTGATGTTGCCGCCGTGGGCCACATAGACGCCAAAGATGCAGGCCATTGCAACGCCCCAGCCGATGATCACAAACATGGTGTTTTCTTTGCAGGAAATTTCATCGTTATCGGCGCCAATCGCCCGGTCTTGAGTGTGCCCGCCACCCTGCCCTGCCCATCGCTGCAACAAGCCGGTTTCAGCAGTGGTGTTCAGGGCCTTGTCGGCGCAGTGACGGGCGTGCGGTAGATCCAGATGCCGTGGCCGCGCGGCAAGGCGTGCATCGCCAGCGGCGTCTGACCAGGCACCTCGAAGTCAAGGCTGACGAGCCAGGCGCCGGGCGTCTGTTCGGCGCAGGCCTTGGTCCAGACGCGGGCCATCGTCTCGGGCCGCTGGAACACATAGACCAGGGCGAACGGCCGCCAGTCCTGCGCCCACAGATCGCCTTGATGAATGCGCGCAAAGCGGCAGCGCCAGCGGGCCAGCAGGGCCAGCGGACGGCTCCATTCGATGCCTTCGATCTGCGCGGTGGGAAATGCGGCATGCAACTCGCGCAGGCCGTGGCCCAGGCCGCAACCGGCATCGAGCACGCGGGCGCAGGGGGGCAAGGGCGTCAGTGCGGCCAATTGGGACAGCGCGCGGCGGGGGGTGGGGAACAACGGGGCATCGCCCCAGGTGCGACGCGGGTAAAGCAGGGCCAGCAAGGCCAGCGGCAGCAACCACAGCCAAGCGGGCAATTCCGCCGGCAGACCCGTCATCAACAGCGACAGCGGGAAGCCCAAGGCGACGATCAAGCGCCGCCAGCGTTGCGCGTGCAACAGCGCCAGTGCCGCGCCCAACACGCCGGCGGCGGCCAGCGCGGCCGGGGCTTCGAAGCCGGCTACGCGCGCGGCACTGAACAGCCCCCAGGCGGCGGCCCAGCTCAACAGGGCGGGCAGCGGCCAGCGCACTAAAACCGGCATCGCCGTCCTCTGCACCGTCGCCGTCAACTCAGTGCATCTGGATCGCGCCAACCGCCCGGCCCTTGCCGGCGCGGGCCGGCGGGCAGCACATGCCGCACACATAGTGGCGCGAGATTTCATGTGGGTGGGTGACGAAATGACCGCCGCACTTGGAGCACTTGGTCATCGTCAGCATGCCGTTGTCGACGAACTTCACCAGGCGCCAGGCGCGGGTGACGGAGAGCAGCGGCTCCAGGCCTTGGGCCTGGATTTGCTCTTGGTAGAGCTGGTAGGCCTTGATGACGGTGTCGATCTCGTCCATCTCGGCGACCTTGTTCAGGTATTCGTGCACGTTCAGGAACAGCGACGCATGGATATTCGGCTGCCAGGTCATGAACCAGTCGGTCGAAAACGGCAGTTGGCCCTTGCTCGGCGACTTGCCCGAGACTTCCTTGTACAGACGCAGCAGGCGTTCGTACGACAAATCGGTTTCAGATTCCAAGACCTGCAGACGGGCGCCGAGGTTGATCAGCGTGACAGCACGTTCGATTTGACGGGCTTCGGTGAGGATGCTTTTGTTACGCATGATGGGTCGGGCTCCAGGTCTTGTGGTGAGGGACGGCGGTCAGGCGGCTTCTTGATGGCGGCCGGCCATCAGGATGCTGGCGTGCAGGCGGCTGACGCTGTCGTTGGCGGCCGTCTTGCCGTGGCTGGTCAGCAAGCCCCAGACCAGGTCGTCATCCATGCGGAAGCGGCACAGCAAGGTGTTGCCGGCGGCGATCTTCATCATCTGGGCGGGGCTCAAGGTGCCGATCAGCGTCGCGGTGTCCTCCGAGATGCCCAAGCGGTAGAGCGCTTGCTCGCGGTCCGACCGGATGAGGCTTTGGGCCAGCATCAGGTACGACAGATTGGCTTCGCGAATTTCGGACAGGATTTGGTCTGCGTTCATGGTGTGGCTCCGGTGGGTGGCTACGTCGGGTTCGTTTCAACGTGATACGAATTGTGAAGACCAGAAATGGTTCACAACATCAGCCCAAATCCGTGACTTGAGTCCCGCTTCTTCCGAGCTGCTTGTAAGGGAAGTTCCTACAAGCCTGCTGTTGGCAGGCGTTTCAAGCGCTGTTCGTTTGATGGGGCGCGCGCCGCTGTGCCGGCTGTCAGCGGGGCGTTACAAAGGCAGCGCGCAAGGTCCGGGCCTCGTCCGCCCTGCCCGTGCCTTCCAGCACCAGGGCCAGGTTGTGGGCGGCCAAATAGCTGCCGCGGCCAGCCACCGCGCCGGTTTGATCGGGCCGCTCACCCAATTCAAGGCATTGCCGCCACGCTTGCTCGATCATCGGCAGCAGCACCTCGCCCTGCGCCGACTGCTCAGCCGCCAGGTCGAGCAGGACATCGCCCAGGGCGAAGAAGAAATCGGGCGATTCGGCGCAGACGCCGCCCAGCTGGCTGTGCGCGAAGTCGATTGCTGCGCCGTGCTGTTGCAAGCGCTTCAACGCAAACAGCCGGCGGCTGACCAGATCGGGCCACCACGAAGTCGCCGCGTCTGTCAACAGCTCCGCCGCGCGCGCAAACGCCACCTCGGCCTCGGCATGCTCGTCGTAGACGGCGCAGTCTTTGCCCAATTGATAGAACAGATAGGGATCGGTCGGTGCATCTAGCAAGGCCTGCTGCAACAAGCGCCGGTTGCGGCCCCGCTTGGCTGCCAGGGCGGCAGGCTGGTAGCCGTCGTGGCCGATCAGCACGGGCAAGTTGCGCAGCGGCAGCGCGTGCTGCGGCTGTTCGTGAATGCGCCCGGCATAGCGCACCGTGCCCGGCAGCACCCGACTCAGCCAGGCGCTGGCGACGTGTTGCTGCGCACCGTCGGCAAACTGGTCCTGCAGCTGCAGACGGCCAACGAAATCCGGCGGCGTATGACGCAGTGCCTGCAAGACTTCACCGCCCGAGATCAGCCACTCATCGGCATCCAGCACCAGATGCCAGTCGGCCGTGCTGAGCGCCAGCGCCGTGTTGCGGGCGGCGGCAAAGTCATCACCCCACACCGCATGCGCCACGCGGGCCCCACAGGCCGCAGCCATCGCTGCGGTGGCGTCCGCCGAGCCGGTGTCCAGCAGCCACATCTCATCCACCCACGGGGCAACGCTGTGCAGCAAGCGGCCAATGCGCGGCGCTTCGTCACGGGCGATGACGATGAGGGCGACGGTGAAGCGGGTGGCCATGCGGCATTGTGGTCAGCCCAAGGCCCGGGCGCTGCCGCGACAGGCCATCAAAGTGATCGCTTTTCGGCCTTTGGTTGCCGGGCTTGCGCGTGTGGGCCAGCTTATGGCTGAGATTACGGGCCTGAGGTCTTCCTTTTCATCGGTTAGCAAAGCCCGGCTCTCCCTAGACTGCCGCTATCAGTTCAACCAGGGTTCGCCATGAACTTGCCAGGCATTCACTTGTGCATCGTGCAGCCCGTCGGCTACGTTCATTCACTGGGTTTTCTCGACCAGGCCCGATTCCTGCGGCACCAGTTTCGACGGCAGGGCGCTGTGGTCAGTCTGGCAAAGAACCGCTTGCGACATGACGCTGTCAACATCGTGTTCGGCATCCTGTTCGACCTGAAAGGCGCCACCCAGAACACCGTGTTGCCTTCACTGGCCTGCCGCCCCGCACCCTTGCAGCTGACCTGGCTGGATTTCCCGGGCACCACCGGCGCGCCCTGCATCGACTACTTGATCGGCGACGAGATGGTCACGCCGTTGGCGCCGTTGGCGCAGTCGGCGCACTTCGCTGAGACCATTGCACAGTTGCCGCACCGCTATCAACCCAATGACGCGCAGCGCACGCGGCCGCTGACGGCTAAACGCAGCGAATGCGGCGTGCTGCAGGACAAACTGCGGCTGTGCGCCTTTCACCCGTCCTGCAAGATTTCGGCCAAGGTCTTCGACACCTGGTTGCTGGGTAAGACCTTCGCCCGGCGCGTGGCTGCCAGCCTGTTGCATGCACTCGGCGCGGATGAACTGGTGTGCCACAGCGGCGATGCCTTGCGGGCGCAAGTGCTGGCGCTGGCGGAGGCTTCGCCGTGTCGTCAGGCACTGCGCGAACACCTGCTGGCGCAGCAGCACAACGCGCTGTTTGACGACAGGCGCATGGCACGCGACCTGGGAGCGCTGTGGACACGCATGTGGCAGCGTGCGGTGGACGGCCTGCCACCCGAGGCGCTGCCGGCGCAACCCGCATGAAGGCCGTCATCCTGGCGGGCGGACTGGGCACCCGCCTGGCCGAAGAAACCACGGCGCGGCCCAAGCCGATGGTCGAGGTTGGTGGACGGCCGGTGCTGTGGCACATCCTCAAGACCTATTCGCACCACGGCATCAACGATTTCGTCATCTGCCTGGGCTACCGCGGCTATGTCATCAAGGAGTATTTCGCCAACTACTTCCTGCACATGTCGGACGTGACCTTCGATCTGGCGCAGAACCGCATGGAGGTCTGCCACCGCCACTGCGAGCCCTGGCGCGTGACCCTGGTCGACACCGGCGAGCACACTCAGACCGGTGGACGACTGCGGCGCGTGCGTGAGTACGTCGAAGGCGAGCGCTTCTGCTTCACCTACGGCGACGGTCTGTCGGACGTGGACATCGGGGCGCAGCTGCGCTTTCACGAGCAGCAGGGGCGCCAGGCCACGGTTACCGCGGTGCAGCCGGCGGGGCGCTTCGGGGCCCTGGACGTTCAGGACCAGCGCATCACCCGGTTCGAGGAAAAACCCCAGGGCGATGGCAGCTGGGTCAACGGCGGCTTCTTCGTGCTCGAACCCGAGGTGCTGCAGCACATTGCCGGTGATGACACCGTCTGGGAACGTGAGCCGATGGAAGCGCTGGCGCGCGATGGCCAGCTTTCGGCCTACACGCACCGCGGCTTCTGGCAGCCGATGGACACGCTGCGCGACAAGACCAAGCTCGATGAGCTGTGGCAGTCAGGCCAGGCGCCGTGGAAGGTGTGGACTTGAGTCCGAACCAGGCCGCGCACTTCGCTCAGCTCTTCGGCGGCTGCTACAGCGGCCGACGCGTGCTGGTCACCGGGCACACCGGTTTCAAGGGCTCGTGGCTGGCAATGTGGCTGGAGGCGCTGGGCGCCAAGGTCTTCGGGCTGGCCTTGCCCTGCGAAGACGGTCCCAACCACAGCCGTCTGCTCGGCCTGGGGCATGCGCAGGCGCTGATCGACCTGCGCGACGCGACGGCGGTGCGTGCCGCGCTGCGCAGCTTCGCCCCGCAAGTCGTCATCCATCTGGCGGCGCAGCCGTTGGTGCGACGCGGCTACGCGCAGCCAGCCCAGACTTTCGACATCAATGTCATGGGCCTGGTCAACCTGCTCGAAGCGGTGCGCGCCACACCCAGCGTGCGTGCGGTCGTCAACGCGACCACCGACAAGTGCTATCGCAACAGCGGTAGCGCATTGCGCGAGAACGATCCGCTGGGTGGGCACGATCCCTACAGCGCGTCGAAGGCCTGTGCCGAACTGGTCAGTGCCAGTTACCGCAGCAGCTTTCTGTCGCAGGACGACGGCCGTGGGCACGCCGTGGGTCTGGCCACGGCGCGCGCCGGCAACGTCATCGGCGGCGGCGACTGGGGCGAAGACCGGCTGATACCCGATCTGGTGCGCTCGGCCGTGGCCGGACAGCGCACCCCCATCCGCCATCCGCAGGCCACCCGCCCCTGGCAACATGTACTCGAACCCCTGGCAGGCTACCTCCAGCTGGGGCAGCGTTTGCTGACCGATCCGGCCGGCGCCAGCGAGGCCTGGAACTTCGGCCCCGGTGCGCAAGGCGAGATCAGTGTGGCCGAGGTGGCCGCACAACTGCGCGCTTGCTGGTCGGCCATTGACATCGAAGCCGATGCCAATCCGCATCCGCATGAGGCGGCGCTTTTGCACCTCGATTGCCGCAAGGCGAACGAACAACTGGCCTGGCGTCCGGTGTGGCAGGCATCGACCATGCTCAAGCGCACGGCGCATTGGTACCGCCGCCATCACGAGGCAGGCGAAGTCCACAGCGCCCGAGACCTTCAATGCTATGTGGCCGACGCACGCCAGCTCGGGCTGGCTTGGGCCGCGTGAGTGGCATGCAGTTCCTGACCACGCCCATCGCCGGCCTGTGGCAAGTGCACACCGCACAGCGGGCCGATGCGCGCGGCGCGTTGACCCGGCTCTACTGCGCCGACGAGTTCGAGATCATCGCGCCCGCCCTGCGCTTCGTGCAATGCAATCACACGTTGACGCATCGGCGTGGCAGCCTGCGCGGCCTGCACGTGCAGCGCGCGCCGGCGCTCGAAACCAAGCTGGTGCGTTGTTTGCGCGGCCGCGTCTACGACGTGGCGGTGGATCTGCGCCAAGGCTCCGCCACCTTCTGCCAGTGGTTCGCCGTCGAGCTGTTCGGCCAACGGCAACTGCTGATTCCACCCGGTGTGGCGCACGGTTTCCAGACCCTGGAGGACGATTGCGAGATGCTCTACCAACACAGCGCCGCCCACGCACCCGAGCATGAACTCGGTGCCCGCCATGACGACCCGCGCCTGGGCATCGCCTGGCCGCTGCCGGTGAGCGAGATCTCGGCCCGCGACCAGCAACACGCCTTGCTTGGCGCGCACTTTGACGGACTGGCCCCATGAGGTGCCGCCACTGCGCCACCGCGCTGCGCGACACCGAGGATCGTTTCATCGACCTCGGCCACTCGCCGGTGTCCAACGCCTTCCTGAGTGCCGAAGACCTGGGCCGCGCCGAGACCCACTATCCCTTGAAGGTCTACAGCTGCCCTGAGTGCGCGCTGGTGCAGATCGACGAAGTGCAGCGCCCGGACGCACTCTTCAGCGACGACTACGTGTACTTCTCGTCCTTCTCGAGCTCCTGGCTGGCGCATGCGCGCGCCTACGTGGACCTGGCCTGCGATCGACTGCAATTGACGCAGCGCTCGCGGGTGATGGAAGTTGCCTCGAACGACGGCTACCTGCTGCAGTACATGGCGCAACGCGGCGTGCCCTGCGTCGGCATCGAGCCCACGGCGTCGACCGCGCGGGTGGCACGCGAGCGCGGCATAGAAACCATCTGCGAATTCTTTGGTGCCGACTTCGCCCGGCGCTTCGCCGCCGAGCGGGGCCGGGCTGACCTGGTGTTGGGAAACAACGTGCTGGCGCATGTGCCCGACATCAACGATTTCGTCGCCGGCCTGCGCGAGGCGCTGGCACCTGCAGGTTGCATCACGCTGGAGTTCCCACACCTGCTGCAACTGGTGCAGCAACGCCAGTTCGACACGTTCTACCACGAGCACTACTCCTACCTGTCGCTGCGCAGTGTGCAGCGCATCCTGGCGGCGCAGGGTCTGCGTATCTGGGACGTGCAGGAGTTGCCCAGCCACGGTGGTTCACTGCGTGTCTGGGCCCAGCATGCCGAGCACTCGCGCGCAGTGCTGCCCAGCGTGGCCGCGTTGGCGCAGCGCGAAGACGCTGCCGGCCTGGGCCAGCGGCACTTCCACGGCGCGTTGCAGGCGCAGGCCGAACGGATCAAGAACGATCTGCTGGCCTTCCTGATCGAGCAGCGCCGCGCCGGCAAGCGCGTGGTGGCCTACGGCGCCGCGGCCAAGGGCAACACCTTGCTCAACTTCGCCGGCGTGCGCGCCGACCTGATCGACTTCGTGGTCGATGCCTCGCCGCACAAACAGGGGCGATTCCTGCCCGGATCGCACATCCCGGTGGTCGCCGAGCAGCGGCTGCGCGAGGCGCGGCCGGACTTCATCCTGATCCTGCCGTGGAACCTGCGCGACGAGCTCGCCGCGCAACTGGCCTACACACGCGACTGGGGCGCGCGGCTGGTGAGTGCTGTCCCAACATTGCAAGTCGACTGATCGACTTGGCAGCGCGGCTTTGCCCGCACTTTTCGAGTCATACCGCCGGCCGCGACTGCGTAGAGTGTGAAGCACAGTCGTCACGCACATTGGAGCAAGCCATGGTCCCGGTTTTCAAGCCCCTGATCGAGCAGGAAGAGATCGACGCCAGCCGCGAGTCCCTGGAAATGGGCTGGCTGGGCATGGGCAGCTATGTCTCTGCCTTCGAAGACAAGGTCAAACAGATCATCGGTGCCAAGGACCGCCACGTCGCGGCGCTGGCCACCGGCACCGCTGGTCTGCATGTCGGCCTGATGCTGGCCGGCGTCGGCCCGGGCGACGAGGTCATCGTCTCTTCCTTCAACTGCTCGGCCGACTTTCAGGCCATCGGCTGGGTCGGCGCCGACATCGTCTTCTGCGATTGCGACGACGACACCTTGGCGATCGATCTGGACAAGGCCGAGCTGCTGGTGAGCCCACGCACCAAGGCCATGATCGTCATGGACTACGACTGCATCATGTGTGACCACGATCGCGTGGCGCGATTCGCCGCAAAATACGGCATCCGCATCATCCATGACGCGGCGCACTCCTTCGGCTCGTCCTACAAGGGACGCATGGTCGGTAGCTTTTCCGACATCTGCGTCTTCAGCCACGACCCGGTCAAGACCATCACGTGCCTGGACGGCGGCACGATCGTGGTCAAGAGCGAGGAAGAGCTCAAGCGCGTGCACGAGCTGCGACTGCTAGGCATGCAGCAGCCGGCCAGTGTGATGTACAAGAACCAGCGTGCCTGGACCTTTGATGTCGAGCGCGTGGGCTTTCGCTATCACATGCTCAACATGCATGCGGCCATCGGACTGGCCCAGCTGGGCAAGCTGGATGTCATTGCGCACACCCGGCGTGAAGCCTCGCGGGCCTATAACGTGGCACTGGCCGGCATCGATGGCCTGCGCACGCCCAACACCGACTTTGAGGGCGTGAACCCTTTCCTGTACTACATCCGCGTCGATGGCGATCGACGCGATGCTCTGCGCGACTATCTCAAGGCCGAGGGCGTGGACACCGGCATCCACTGGCAGCCAGGGCACTGGTTCTCGCTGTGGAAGGCTTGCCGCGCCGGCGACCTGAGCGTGACCGACCGGGTCGGCAGGGAGATCCTGTCGCTGCCGCTGCATTCGAAGATGCCACTGAGCACGGTGCAGCTGGTGTGCGCCAAGGTGCAAGCCTTCTTTGCACAGGCGGTCTACGCCAAGGCGGCATGAGCGTGCCGGGCCGCTGCCAAGCGCCAATCCCGCAGCGCGCGGCGCGCAGGGTAGTCCAGTGAGCGCTGGTGAACGGCTGCTGCGCGCGCTGAAAGACAGCGCCCGCGCCGGACAGCCGACGTTGTTGCTGCCGGTGGGCCAGCCACTGTGCGCGCTGCTGCGGCCCATCGCCACGCTGCCCGGGGCCACCGACGTCAGCGATGTGCGGCTGCTGAGCGAATGGCGTAATCGCCATGTCAAGTCTTTCCTCACAGAGTTCGTGGCCGACGAGGCACGCACCACACGCTGGTTGACCGAACGCATCCACGCCGATGGCGGCAAGATGCTATTCATGCTCGACACGCTTGACGGCCAGCGCCTGGGGCACCTGGGCATCGGCTTCGTCGACTGGCGCGCGAGCTACGGCGAGGCCGACGCCATCGTCAGCGGTGGCGCGTCGCCGCCGGGCTTGATGAAGCTGGCGCTACGCACCCTGCTGCACTGGGCGCGCGAACAACTCGGCTTGCGCACGCTGGCGGTGCGGGTGCGTTCGGACAATCCTGCCGTGGCCTTCTATCGCAAGGTCGGTTTCGAGGAAATCAAGCGCGTGGCGCTGGCGGCGACAACGCACGCCGGTGGCGTCGATTGGCATGAGGATCCGACCCTGGGCCCGTGCGAGCCGAGCCTGGTGCACATGCACTACCGCGGCGACTGAGGGCAGGGCGCACCGATGTTGATTGCGCGCATTGGCCGCGACGGCCTGCTGGACTACCTGCAGCGCCAGCTGACGAACTTCTTTCCCGATGGCAGCGAATACCGTGCGCTGTTGAATACGCACCTCGATGCCGCGCTGCAGCGACTGCGTCATTGCATCAACGCGGTGCGCTCCTGGCAGCGCGATGCGTTCGACGTCTTGCACTCGAGCCAGTACTGCCAGTTCCTCTACTACCTGGCCAACACCGTCTGGCGCGAGAGCGGCCAGACCGAGCTGCCGACCAAGCTGTTTCTCCTCAACAAGGCGCTCAACGGCATCGATTGCTTCTACGAGATCCAGATGCCGGACGTGTTCTACATCGGCCATTCGGTCGGCATCGTGCTGGCCAAGGCACGCTACGGCGAACGCTTGGTGTTGTACCAGAACAGCACCGTGGGCAAGAACCACGGTGTGGCACCGGTGCTCGAGGACGGCGTGGTGCTGTATGCCAACAGCGCGGTCATCGGCGGCTGCCGCGTCGGCGCCGGCACGGTGCTGTCACAGGGCTGCAGCCTGGTCAATCACGACGCGCCTGCCGGCGTGCTGGTCTTCAGCGGCGTGGCCGGCAAGCCGGTGTTCAAGCCGCAGACGCGGCCACCGCTGGCGCAGTTCTTCAGGGACTGAGAGGTTGAGAGGCAATCCCATGGGCCCACGTAAGCCCGCAAAACGGCTCCAATCTAGGCGCAAAGCGGACCTGGGTTTGGGACCCAGGAAGCATTTACAACGACGAGTGGGGCTATTTAGCGGGCTTACCCGTAGGGCCGGGGTGGTCAAGAGCCCTGCGCGGCGTTGCATCGCTAGCTCGGACGTGAGTCCGAGCGTCGCGCTGCGCCTTGCTCAGGGCCCTTCACCACCCCGGCGTGGGCCCATGGGATTGCCTCTCAACCTCTGAGACCGGGCCGAGCCAGCGCCTGCGCGCTGGCGAGTGCGGGTCGAAGGCATGGGCCCTCTGTGGCCCGGGCTGAGCCGGCCCCAGAGCACGAGAACGCCTATAGACCGAACTTCCCCGCCAGCTGGCCTTCGCGCAGCACGCGCACATTGCGTTGCGCGGCCATGGCATGGTCGAGGCGCTGCGCGGCGACGGCGTTCTGGCGCACAAACAGCAGCGTGTCGGACAGTGCGTCGCAGTCGTCCAGGTCCGACACGAAATCCACTGGCATGCCGGCGCGGCTGCTGAGGAAGTCGCGCTCGGAGGCGGAGCTGTCACCGACGCACAGCATGCGTTTCATGCCGCGCGTGATCTCTGGGTCGCGCAGCATGAACTGCACCATCGCCTCACCAGCCAGCGTCTCCATAGGCACCGGCAACATCGACTCGTAGCCCATGCCGCGCAGGCGCATGCCCAGGTAGTAGCTGTCAATCGGGTCACGCTGAAGGCCGCGTCGCAGGCGGATGGCCACGCCGATGCGCTGCGCGATGAGCTGCTGTATGCGCAGGTGAAATCCGGTGCGTTCCTCGCTGCTCAGGGCCGGGCCGCAGCGCGCCAGCATGTATTCCAGGCCGCCGCGGTAGCGGTCCCAGGCGTCCTGCGTCTCGTCGGTGCCGAGCTGGTCTCGGTTCTCGTCGGCGAAGTAGCGCGTGATGGCCACATAGAAGGGCTGCTGCTGGATCAGCACAGCGCCCTGGCACAGGTAGTCCGAGGCGTGCATGAAGGCCAGGAAGGCGTGGTCATTGATGCGTGGCATGGTCGCCTCGAAAGCGCTGCGCCGCAGCACCTGGATCTCGGGGAAGATGCCATGACGCAGAATGTGGTCGAGCAGTTGCGCATGCTGCTGGCGCTCGACCCGCAGGTCCTGCGGCACGCTGTAGAACTGGCCCACTTGGCGGTCGTCGACCAGGTCGTAGAGCAGCCATGGCGCATAGACCACCGCCAGTTCCGCATCGGCTTGCATCTTGCCGATGATCGCGGCCAAGGGCTCGCCCAGCAACGTGTCGTCATCCGACAGGTAGACCAGGTACTGGCCAAGCGCCTTCGACATGACGAACTGCCAGTTCGGGTAGCCGCCGATGTTGCTGTCGTGGCGCAGGTAGCGGATCGGCAGGCGCTGGCTGAAGTCCTGAACCACTTGCGCCGTCGTGTCGGGTGAGGCGTTGTCGGCAATCACCAGTTCGAAGCGGTAGGGGAAATCGGCCAGCTGCGTGCACAGGCTTTCGAGCAGCGAGGCGAGGTAGCGCGCACGCTTGTAGGTCGGGATGCAGATGCTGACGACAGGCAGTTCCATGGCGGTTCATTCGGGCTGGGGACAGCGTTGATTCTGCGCAGACGCGCCCCGTCTCCAAAGCCTGATCAGCGCCGCCTTTGGCCCATTGATCGCCGCACGCTAGGAGCCTGTCGGGCTTGGGGCGTCGAAAAGCGAGAGTTGGCCCCAGCGAGGACAGTTCTTGCCGGATTTGCAGCCCGATAGCCCAGCTATGGGGTAAAAAGACGGTGAGAAATGGACCGCTGCGGTCGACTCGCAGCCGACGTTCCCCAAGCCCGACAGGCTTCTAGCTAGGGCTGCCCGTTACCCACAATTCGTCACGCCGATGCTGGCCTTGCCGAGCAGGAAGCCTTCGCACAGGTTGGTCGGTTGAGCCTGGCCGCGCCAGACAGGGCCGACTTTCGTTTTTACTTGACCGAGCTGTGCTAGCCAGCCAGCAACTCCGGCACCAAGTCCGCTACCGCTTGAGCAGGTAAGGCCTGCGGTGCTTGCCCGGCTTGATGGCGGGTCCACATGCGCGAGTACAAGCTCTCCAGATCCCGCGCGAAGCGGGGCCCGTCAAATAATGGCGCAGTGTCGCGCGCCAGTAGCAACTGCTGCCGCAAGGCCTGCCGGCGCATCGGCTCACGACCCAACTCGCAAACCCGCTCGATATAGCTAGCCACGCTCGTGCAGACCAGTTCGGGGAGATTGACCGCGCGCAGCAGGCTGGCCGAGACGCGGCTCGCGAAGGCTTCCCCCTGCATTGCCACCAACGGTACCCCCGCCCACAACACATCACTGGTGGTCGTGTGACCATTGCAAGGCCAGGTATCCAAGGCCAGATCAGCAGCACCCAGGCGCTGCAGATGCGCATTCAATCCCAGCTTGGGCATGATCAACAAGCGCGACGGATCGATGCCCCGCAGGCGCACTTCCTTGCGCAGCTCCAGGTCTGCCGCATCGCCGCCGCTGAGCTGCCACAGCACGGCCTCAGGCAAGCGCCGCAAAATTTCCATCCAAACATCGAACAAGGCCGGATTGAGCTTGTAGACCTGGTTCGCACTCAGCAAGACCAGCGCATCCTCAGGCAAGCCCAGCCCAGCTCGCGCTGGCACCATGGGGCGTAACCGTTGTCTGTCGTTGGGTTGATAGCAGATCGGCATCTGGGCGATCTTCTCGCTGTACCAGCAGCCGTGCTCCAGCGGAGTGACGATC
Source organism: Burkholderiales bacterium (assembly GCA_038325945.1). Taxonomy (GTDB): domain Bacteria; phylum Pseudomonadota; class Gammaproteobacteria; order Burkholderiales; family Burkholderiaceae_C; genus Pseudaquabacterium. The sequence goes on from JBBQJN010000026.1 coordinate 18,978, forward strand.
GGATCGCCAATGATGTAGTCCACCTGGTCCATGCCGCAGCTGCCAGGAAATCCCAACCAGGCCACTTGCACAGGCGCCGGCCTATGGGCCAGCGCAGCCATGCGGGTGCCCGATGTATGGCCTTTCAGGTCGATCAAGATGTCCACCTCAAGCGCTCGAATACGCTCGGCCATGGCCGTCACACTCAAGCCACCCACTTCTTCAAATCGATCACAGGCCAAAGACAATCGTTGACGCATTGGAGATCCGTCACTTCGACCATGGGACAGCAAGCTGATCTGAAAGCGCGACCTGTCGTGGCACTCCAGCATTTCGCTGATCAAGGTCGCAGTTGCGTGCATCTGAAAGTCACAAGAGAGATAGGCGATATGCAAACGCCGAAATTCTGCACGGTGAAGCGGCGGTTGCATGGGGCTGCGTCCGCGACAGATCACCATGGATGCCGCACGGGCTGCCGCCAACATTTGCGCAGGATGATGTGGCAAGGTAACCAGAGCAAAGGGTGCGCTGTAGTTTTGCACGCCCCCAAGTTTCATTTGCTGCTCTTGCGCCAGGAAAAGCTCTTGGCAGCTCTTCTCGTGCTCAGCCCAGTGGCAAGCACGCTGTTCCAGATGCAGCAAGTAGGTTTGGGCGCCAATTTGATCGGGGTACAGCACATGAACGGTGCGAAAGCACTCGGCCGCCTCTGCGTACATCTGCAGTGCGTCAAAGACAAAGCCCAGCTCAAGATAGGCATCCTTGTCATCAAGCTTCAATGCCAGCGCCTGCATCAGTGGCGCCACGGCCTCTTGGGGGCGCCCCAGAAGATTCAGGGTCGAGCCCATCAGTCTCAGCAGCTCAGGCACTTGCAGGCGCAGAGGCTCAGCAAGCGTACCAATCAAGCTCAGAACCTTGGCAGGATCATTCAGCTCCATCGCCACCTGGGCGGCCAGCAACGTTGATTGCTGCGCCAAAGCATCACTGGAAGCAAAACGCATGGCTTGCTCTGCCGCATGCAAACAGGCTTGGATTTGGCCTGCGGCGCGCTGCGCGTGCGCCAGTGTCATCCAGAAAACACTGTCCTCGGGATGCAGCGCCAGAACTTGGTGCAACACCTTGCTGGCGGCACGCCAATTGCGCTGATGCAGCAAAGTCTTGGCTCGTTGCAAGAGCTTGATTTGTGCAGTTGGGCTGATGCTTGTTGGGCTCATTTTCGGTCAGGCGCTCTGTGGCGCCAATGCAATCCATAGCGTGGTCACGCCACATGCCTTGACGGAACCGCCGGGCCCTGGCCCGACTCGACTTCTTCGCAGGGCGCTGTGCTGCCGCAGCAAGCGCGCCATCTCGACAGGCTCCTAGACCCGCAAGATCATGCGCCTCGTGAAGAAAGCTGCGCCGAGACTCCGTATCAGCCTCAGTGAAGCGAACTTTAGGCAAGCCTTGCCTCGGCATTGACACGATAAGCAGGGCAACTCAACGCTTGTTTTGCGCCCGCCATACACCCACCACACACCCACCACACACCCACCACACACAGTCGCCCCCGAAACCCCGGCCTTCAGGCCAGAGTCGGCGCCCATCGACCTGAAGGCCGGGGTTTCAAACCGGAGTTGGTTTTAGATCAACAAGGCGACGATCGAGGCAGGACAGGCGGTGCCGGAGCGGCCGCTGGTGTACCGTGGCGGCCATGAGCTCGTATCGATTGAAACTTTCCGTGCCGGCGCTGGCCTGGCGCCAGGGCTGGCGCGACTTTCGCGCCGGTGAATTGCGGCTGCTGATGGTGGCCGTGGTGCTGGCCGTGGCGGCGCTGAGCGCGGTCGGGTTTTTTGCCACCCGGCTGGATGCCGCGCTGGCCCGCGACGCCGCAGCGCTGTTGGGCGGCGATGCGGTGGTGGCCAGCGACCAACCGGCGCCGCCTGAATTTGCCGCCCGAGCCAGCGCTCTGGGCCTGCGCCAAGCCCAGAGCACCAGTTTTCCCAGCATGGCGCGCGCGCCCGATGACAAAGGCGGCGCGGCCCGGCTGGTGGCCGTCAAGGCGGTGAGCAGTGCCTACCCCTTGCGTGGCACGCTGCGCCTGCGTGCCAGCACCGACGGGCCCGAGCTGGCGGTGGCCGCAGCGCCTGAGCGTGGCACGGTCTGGGTTGAGGCCGGCGTGCTCGATGCGCTGCAGCTGGCGCTGGGCGACAGCCTGCTGCTGGGCGACCAGCGCTTCAGCATCAGCCGGCTGATCCTGCAAGAGCCCGACCGCGGCTCGGGCTTTCTGGGCTTTGCGCCGCGGCTGATGCTGCACGCTGATGACCTGGCCGCCACCGGCCTGGTGCAGCCGGCCAGCCGCGTCACCTACCGGCTGATGCTCAGCGCGCCGGCCGGCGGTAGCGGCGCCGCCGACAGCGGCGTGCGCGAGTTTCTGCGCTGGGCCGAGGCGCAAATGGCCAGTGAGCATCTGCGCGGCATGCGCGTTGAATCACTGGAATCGGGCCGACCCGAGATGCGCCAGACGCTGGATCGCGCGCAGCGCTTTCTCAATCTGGTGGCCTTGCTGTCTGCGCTGTTGTCGGCGGTGGCGGTGGCCATCGCGGCGCGCGACTATGCACAGCGCCACCTCGACGACTGCGCCATGCTGCGCGTGCTGGGTGCGCCGCAGCGGGCGATGGCTCAGGCTTATGCGCTGTCGTTTGGCGCCGTCGGCCTGATCGCCAGCCTGGGCGGCGTGGCGCTGGGCTATGTGGTGCACTTCATCTTCGTCAACCTGCTGGCCGGGCTGGTTGATGCGCGG
>JBBQJN010000027.1:0-21569 GCA_038325945.1 Burkholderiales bacterium
AAGTCGCCCTTATCACCGGCGTCACCGGTGAGGACGGCGCCTACCTGCGATAGCTGCAGCTGAACGAGGGCTACGAGGTGCATGGCATTAAACGCCGCTCGTCGCTGATCAACACCGACGGCATTGACCCCTTTCAATGACAAACGCCGGCCGCCCCGCAACGCACCGTGCTAAAGTCGCCCCGTTCAACGTTTGAACGCGCCCCATGCCCGGCAACAAGCTCGACTACGAACTTCTCCAGCAGATCGCCACCCAGTCCAGCACCAGCCAGCGCGGGCTGGCTGTACGTCTGGGCGTGAGCGTAGGCAAAGTCAACTACTGCCTGCGCGCACTGGTCGACAAAGGCTGGGTCAAGGCCAGCAACTTCAGACGCAGTGACAACAAGTGGGCTTACGCCTACCTGTTGACACCCAGCGGTGTCAGCGCCAAGTTGCAATTGACGAAGGACTTTCTGACGCGCAAGGAGCAAGAATTTGAACAGTTGCAGGCCGATATCTCTGCGCTGCGCCTTGAGCTGCTGCCCAAACCCCAGCCAGCCAATTCAAACCCGACCGACGCTGGCGCAACCACATCTGTGTTGCCTGACGGCGACGTGATCGAGGGCCAGCATGTCTGACGCGGCCAAGACCCGTCCGCTGGACTTGAGCAGCCTGCAATCAGCGGTGCAGGCCTTGGGCCACACGCTTGACATCACGGCGTCTCCCGCACTCCAGCTTGCTGGCCAATACATCATGGGCCCCGAGGTGCGCGAGCTGGAGGAAAAGCTCGCCGCCCACACTGACGCCAAGCACTGCATCACCGTATCGAGCGGCACCGAAGCCTTTCTAATCTCGCTGATGGCGCAGGGCATCGGCCCGGGCGACGAAGTCATCACCACGCCATTCACCTTTGCCGCCACCGCCGAAATGATTGTGCTGGCGGGCGCCAAGCCGGTGTTCGTGGACATCCAGCCGGGCAGCTGCAATATCGACCCCGCGCTGATCGAAGCCAAGATCACGCCGGCCACGCGCGCCATCACACCGGTCTGCCTGTACGGGCAAGTCGCCGACATGGACGAGATCAACGCCATCTCGGCCAAGCATGGCCTGATGGTGGTCGAAGACGCCGCGCAGAGCTTTGGCGTCAGCTACAAGGGACGCAAGAGCTGCAACGTCTCGCACATCGGCTGCACTAGCTTCTTCCCAAGCAAGCCGCTGGGCTGCTATGGCGACGGCGGCGCCATCTTCACCAGCGACGATGCCTTGGCCCAGGCCTGCCGCGAGATCCGCGTGCATGGCCAAAGCGCGCGCTGTCTGTACACAAGGCTGGGCGTGGGTGGCCGCATGGACACCCTGCAATGCGCCATCGTGCTGGCCAAGCTCGAGCGCTTTGACTGGGGGGTCAAGCAACGCAAGCGACTCGGTGCGCGTTGCCGCGAACTGATTGTTGCCAGCGGCGCCGCCGTCGAACTACCGACCGTGGCTGATGATCGCGATTGCGTCTGGGCCCAATACACCATCAAGCTCGACGCGCGTGAAGCGGTGCAAGCTGCGCTCAAAGCCGCAGGCATTCCCACGGCCGTGCACTATCCCAAGCCGCTACACCACCAGCCGGCTTACGCACGGAAAGACTTCCCCGCCGACAGTTGCCCTGAGAGCAACCGGGCCGCTAAGCGTGTGATGAGCCTGCCGATGAGCGCCGATCTGGCGCCCGAGGTGCAGCAGCGCGTCGTCGCTGCCCTAGCAACAGCCGCCGGATGAAACAACGTCCGCGTCGCTGATCACGCATTCACACCCACTCCTACTCAAAAGAGCCAAGCCATGCACCTCAAAGGAAGCAAGATCGTCATCGTCGGCGGCGCGGGCCTAATCGGCTCGCACACGGTGGACCAGTTGATCAAAGAGGACGTTAGGGAAATCGTTATCTACGACAACTTTGTCCGCGGCCGAGCCGAGAACCTGACCAACGCACTGCGCGACCCGCGGGTGAGAGTCTTCGAAATGGGCGGCGACATTCTGCAGACCGACATTCTCGAAGCTGCTTTGGACGGCGCCGACGGCGTGTTCCACCTTGCCGCGCTGTGGCTGCTGCAATGCCACGAGTTCCCGCGCAGCGCCTTCGATACCAACGTCCGCGGTACGTTCAACGTGATGGAGGCCTGCGTCAAAAAGGGCGTCAAGCGGCTTGTCTACTCGTCTTCAGCGTCCGTCTACGGCGACGCCGTGCGCGAGCCGATGGACGAGGACCATCCGTTCAACAATCAGAACTTCTACGGCGCAACGAAGATCGCTGGCGAGGCGATGCTGCGCGCCTTCCACCACCGCTACAAGCTCGACTTCGCCGGGCTTCGCTACATGAACGTCTACGGCCCACGGCAGGACTATCACGGCGCCTACATCGCCGTCATCATGAAGATGCTCGACGCCATCGACCGCGGCGAGAGCCCGACCATCCTCGGCGACGGCAGCGAGGCGTTCGACTTCGTCGCCGTCGAGGACTGCGGCCTGGCCAACGTCTGCGCCATGAAGTCCAACGCCAGCGACCGCTTCTACAACGTCGGTACCGGCAAGCGCACCTCGCTGAAGGAACTGGCCCAGATGCTGATCGACCTGACCGGCTGCACCAAGCCGATCCAATACGCACCGCGCAGCCAAGCGACGCTGGTGCGCAACCGCATCGGCTGTCCCAAGCAGGCGACGGCCGAGATCGGCTTCACAGCGCGCGTCGAACTGCAGGAGGGCCTGCGCCGCCTGATCGACTGGCGCGCCAACCACCGCGCCGATGTCGAGTCGCGGCGCCGCGCCGTCGGCCTGCCGGTCTGAGGAGGGCCGCGTCATGACCCGACAGATCCAGATTTCGCTTCCCAGCACCGGTGAGGACGAGTGGCAGGCCACGCGCGAGCCCCTCATGTCGGGCTGGCTCACGCAGGGACCCAAGGTGGCCGCCTTCGAGAAGGCGTTCGCCGAGCGCCACGTCGTCGGCCACGCCCTGGCGACGACGAGTTGCACGACCGGCCTGCACCTCATCCTCGCGGCGATGGGCGTCGGCCCGGGCGACGAGGTCATCGTGCCTTCGTTCACCTGGGTCGCGACGGCCAACGTCGTGCTCTATTGCGGCGCGACCCCGGTACTGGCCGATGTCGATCGCAGCACGTTCAACATCGACCCGGCGGACGTGGCGCGCAAGCTGAGCCCGCGCACCCGCGCCGTGATCGCCGTCCACCTGTTCGGTCTGTGCGCCGACATGGATGCGCTTCGCGCCGTCCTGCCGGCGTGTGTGGCCATCATCGAAGACGCCGCCTGCGCCGCCGGCGCGAGCTACAAGGGCACGCCCGCGGGCGGGCTCGGCCTCGCCGCCGCGTTCTCGTTCCACCCGCGCAAATCGATCACCACCGGCGAAGGCGGCATGATGACGACAAACGACGCCGCGCTGGCCGACACCGCCAATATGCTGCGCAACCACGGCGCGTCGATCTCCGAGGAGCAGCGCCACAAGGGGCCGCGCCCCTACCTGCTGCCCGAGTTCAACCTGCTCGGCTTCAACTACCGCATGACCGACCTGCAGGGTGCGGTGGGCCTGGTGCAGTTGGCCAAGCTCGACCGCTTCGTCGCCGAACGCGACGAGTGGGCGAGCTGGTACATGCAAGAGCTGGCGGCCATCCCCTGGCTGCGCATGCCGCAGAGGCCGGCCGACGGCCGCCACGCCTGGCAGGCCTTCGTGACCTACGTCGACCCTGCGCTGGCGCCGTTGCCGCGCAACGAGATCATGGAGATCCTGCAGAAACTGGGTATCGCCACGCGGCCCGGCACGCACGCGATCCACCTGCTCGGCTACTACCGCGAGCGCTTCAGCATCGCGCCCGACGACCTGCCGGGAGCACGCGACTGCGACGCCCACACGATGGCGATCCCGCTGCACAACCGCATGGGCGCCGACGACTACGCTTACGTGGTGAGCGCACTGCGGGAGATCGGCTGATGTGCGGCATCGCCGGCCTGGTGCACACCGACGCGGCGGCGGTTTCGCCGGTCGCGTTGCAGCGCATGACCGACGCCATCGCGCACCGCGGGCCCGACGGCCAGGGCCACTGGATCGAGGGCAACGTGGGCCTCGGCCACCGGCGCCTCGCGATCATCGACCTCACGCCGGCGGCGCACCAACCGATGGTCAATGCCGACCACCGCTACGTGCTCAGCTACAACGGCGAGATCTACAACTTCCGCGAGTTGCGCACCGAGCTTGAGGCGCTCGGCTACTGGTTCCGATCAAACTCGGACACCGAGGTCGTGCTCAACGCGCTCGCGGCCTGGGGCGTCGAGGCGCTGACGCGCTTCAACGGCATGTTCGCGCTCGCGCTGTGGGATCGCAAGGAGCGCAAGCTGCTGCTGGCGCGCGACCGCTACGGCATCAAGCCGCTCTATTACTGCCAGCAGGGAACAAGCTTCGCGTTCGGCTCGGAACAAAAGGCGATCCTCACGGTGCCGGGCATCGAACAGCGCCTGGACAAGCCGGCGCTGCTCGAATACTTCACGTTCCAGAACTTCTTCACCGACCGCACGCTGCTCGAAGACGTGAAGATCCTGCCCGCCGGCCACCACGCGCTGCTCGAACTGAACACGCCGAATCCGCGCCTGCAGCTCACACGTTACTGGGACTTCCACTTCCGCGAGCCCGAGGGCCGCGTCGACGTCCGCGAATACCGCGAAGAGCTGGAGCGCCTGTTCCATCAGGCCGTCAACCGACAGTTGATTGCCGACGTCGAACTCGGCACATACCTGAGCGGCGGCATGGATTCGGGCGCCATCACCGCCATCGCTGCGCGCTCCTACCCCTACCTGAAGACCTTCACCTGCGGCTTCGACCTGAGTTCGGCCTCGGGCATCGAGCTCAGCTTCGACGAGCGCGTGAAGGCCGAGGCCATGTCGGCGCGCTTCAAGACCGAGCACTACGAGATGGTGCTCAAGGCGGGCGACATGGAGCGCGTGATGCCGGCACTGGCCTGGCACCTCGAGGAGCCGCGCGTCGGCCAGAGCTACCCCAACTATTACGCCGCCAAGCTCGCAAGCAAGTTCGTCAAGGTCGTGCTGTCGGGCACCGGCGGCGACGAGCTGTTCGGCGGCTACCCCTGGCGCTACTACCGCGCCGCGACGGCCAACAACTTCGAGCACTACGTCGACCAGTACTATGTCTTCTGGCAGCGCTTGCTCGACAACGACCACCTGCGCAAGCTGTTCGGGCCGATCTGGCACGAGGTCAAGCATGTCAGCACGCGTGACATCTTCCGCGGCGTCTTCGCCAATCACCAGAACGAACTGACACGGCCCGAGGACTACATCAACCACTCGCTGTACTTCGAGGCCAAGACCTTCCTGCACGGGCTGCTGGTGGTCGAAGACAAGCTCAGCATGGCGCACAGCCTGGAGACGCGCGTTCCTTTCCTCGACAACGACCTTGTCGACTTCGCGATGCGCTGCCCGGTGGGCCTCAAGCTCAACAACCTGCGCGACGTCATCCGCATCAACGAGAACGAGCCCGGCGACAAGCAGGGCAAGTATTTCCTGAAGACGAACGACGGCAAGCAGATCCTGCGCGACATGATGCGCAAGGTCATCCCGCAAGACATTGCCGACGGCGTGAAGCAGGGCTTCTCGGCACCTGACGCCTCGTGGTTCAAGGGCGAAAGCATCGATTACGTGAGAAAGCAGCTCATGACCGGCTCGCCGCGCCTCTACGGCTTCCTCGACCGCGGCGCCGCCTTTGCGCTCGTCGACGAGCATCTGTCCGGCGAGCAGAACCGACGGCTCTTCATCTGGTCGCTGCTGAACGTCGAGAACTGGTTGGCCGGCAGCCATGTATGAAACCCTGCTCGGGCAGTTGAAGGCGTTCTGGTTCGAACGCCGACGCGACGTCGACGCCCGCTTCCGGCGCAGCCTGCCGCTGGCCGACTATGTGATCGACCGCTGGGAGCGGGCGCGCGAACTCGGCTTCGGCGAAAGCAGCTCGATCTACGACAGCGTGCTGGTGCTGGGCGACGTGAAGGTCGGCGCCCATACATGGATCGGCCCGTTCGTTGTGCTCGACGGCTCGGGCGGCCTCGACGTCGGCTCGCACTGCTCGATCTCTGCGGGTGTGCAGCTCTACAGCCACGACACCATCGACTGGGCGCTGAGCGGCGGTGTCGCTGCGCCGAGCCGGGCGCCAACCTCGATTGGCGACAATTGCTACCTCGGGCCGAACACCGTCGTTGCCAAGGGCGTGCGCATTGGCGACGGATGCCTCATCGGCGCCAACAGCCTGGTGCTGCACGACATCGAAGCCGGAAGCAAGGCCTTCGGCAGCCCGTGCCGGGTTGTCGGCAAGGCGCCCTCCCCCACGGTCCGACCCGAGCAACCATGAACAGAGACACCTTTACCCAACGCCTGCAGCACGCGCTTGGCAGCACGCTGATCGCCGTCGACGGCAATTTTGCCTTGTGCACCGATGCCTCCGAGCACGTCAACCAGCAGCACACCAACGAAGCCTTTTCCGAGAAGTGGCAGAAATACGAGCAGAGTGACGAGAAGGAGCGCCTCTACCAGTACCAGCGCGACTGGTACCTGAAGCTCTACGGCTTCGGCACGGTGACAGCGCTGCAGAACTTCCTGCGCTCCAAGCAGGTGATCCTCGACGCCGGTTGCGGGCTAGGCTACAAAGCCGCCTGGTTTGCCGAGCTCGCGCCGCACGCGCTCGTCATCGGCATGGACTTCTCCGACGCCGCGCGCCAAGCGGCGCTGGCCTACCGGGACCTGCCGAACCTTTTCTTCATCCAGGGCGACATCGCCCACACCGGCCTGCGCACGGGCGGCGTGGACTATACGAGTTGCGACCAGGTGATCATGCACACGGAGGATCCGGAAGCAACGTTCGCCCATCTCGCGAACATCACGGCCCGCGAGGGCGGCGAGTTCGCCTGCTACTTCTACGCCAAGAAGGCTTTGCCGCGCGAACTGCTCGACGACTACTTCCGCACCCGGTGCACGCAGATGGAACGTAGCGAACTGTGGGCCATGTCGGAGCAACTGACCGAACTCGGCAAGCGCCTGAGCGCGCTCGATGCGAGCTTCGACTGCCCCGACATCCCCGCGCTCGGCATCAAGGGGGGGCGCTATGACGTGCAGCGCTTCATCTACTGGAACTTCTTGAAGTGCTTCTGGAACGCCGATCTCGGCGCCGAGACCTCGGTCGTCACCAACTTCGACTGGTACAGCCCGAGCAACGCGCGCCGCTTCAGCAAGGAAGAGGTGCTCGCCATCGTCGCCGCCAACGGCATGGCCGAGGCCTTCTTCCATGCCGAGGAGGCGTGCTATTCGGGCCGCTTCATGCACCGCTGAAGGCTCCGGAGCGTCCACACTATGCAGCGCGATCACCTGCTCGACAAGACTGGCCTGCGGGTCTGCAGCCGCTGCATCTACGACGAGCGCGTTTCTGCTATCAGCTTCGACGCTGACGGTGTGTGCAACTACTGCCGCCAGATCGACGGCCTGGTGGGCGACTATGGCACCGGCACGCCCGAAGGCGAGCAGCGCCTGGCGATGATCGTCGACGAGATCAAGCGCGCGGGCGCGGACCACAAGTACGACTGCGTGATCGGCGTCAGCGGCGGCACCGATTCGTCCTACATGGTCTACCTGGCGAAGCGCTGGGGGCTGCGACCGCTTGCCGTGCACTACGACAACACCTGGAACACGGCGATCGCGACGCAGAATATCGGCAAGGTGCTGAAGGCGCTCGACGTCGACCTCTACACCCACGTCGTCGACAACAAGGAGTCGGACGATATCTTCCGTTCCTTCTTCATGGCTGGCGTCGCAGAGATCGAGGCGGCCACCGACCTGGCGCTGGCCGAGACGATGTACCGCGCAGCGTCGAAGTACGGCATCAAGTACGTGCTCGAAGGGCACTCCTTCGTCACCGAGGGCATCACCCCGGTCGGCCGCAACTATTTCGACGGCCGCTACATACGCTCCATCCACCGCATGTTCGGCCGGCGGCCGATGAAGACCTATCCGCTGATGACGTTCTGGCGCTTCATCTGGTGGAGTTGCTTCGCGCGCATCCGCAAGATCAGGCCGCTGTGGTACATCGCCTACTCGAAGGAAGAGGCGCGCGCCTTCCTGGAACGCGAGTACGACTGGCAGTACTACGGCGGGCACCACCTCGAGAACCGCATGACGGCGTTCTTCCACGGCATCTACGCGCCGCAGAAGTTCCACTCCGATTTCCGCAACAACACGCTGTCGGCGCTGGCGCGCAACGGCTCGCTGTCGCGCGAGGAGGCCTGGGCCGAGTACAGCCGCCCCCCGGAGGTGGAAGACGAACTGCTCGCCTACTTCAAGAAGCGCCTCGGCCTGTCGGACGCCGAGTACGAACGCGTCATGAAGGCGCCGCCGAAGAGCTGGCACGAATTCCCAACCTACAAGCGGCGCTTCGAGCGGCTGCGTCCGCTGTTCGCGCTGCTCGCCCGGCACAACCTGGTGCCGATGAGCTTCTACCTGAAATACTGCTTTCCGGTGAAGTCCGCATGATTACGATCGTCGACTACGGCATGGGCAACCTCGGCTCGATCCGCAACATGTTCAAGCGCATCGGCGTCGCCGCCGAGGTGAGCGGCCGTGTCGAAGATCTGGCGCGCGCGAGCAAGATCCTGCTGCCGGGCGTCGGTGCGTTCGACAGCGCGATGCAGCGCATCCACGACAGCGGCCTGCGCGAGGTGCTGGACGAGAAAGCGCTGCGCGAGCGCGTGCCCACGCTCGGCATCTGCCTGGGCATGCAGTTGCTCACGCGCGGCAGCGAGGAAGGGCTCCTGCCCGGACTGGGCTGGATCGGCGCGACGACGCGGCGCTTTCCGGCGATCGCCGGGCTCAAGGTGCCCCACATGGGATGGAACCTCGTTACGCCCGCCGCGCCGAGCGCGCTGACCGCCGGAATGCCCGACGAGTCGCGCTTCTACTTCGTCCACTCCTACTACGTGCAGGTGGACGATGCGCGCGACGCGGTGCTCAAGGCCCACTACGGCGTCGACTTCGACGCCGCAGTGGCGCACGACAACATCTTCGGCGCGCAATTCCATCCCGAGAAGAGCCACCGCTTCGGTATGCAACTACTGGCCAACTTCGCGAGCCTGTGACGACGATGCTGCGCACCCGTGTCATTCCAGCCCTGCTTCTGCGCGACGAAAGCCTCGTCAAGACGGTGCGCTTTGGCAAGTTCACCTATGTCGGCGACCCTTGCAACACGGTGCGCATCTTCAACGAACTCGAGGTCGACGAACTCGTGTTCCTCGATATCACCGCCACGCGCGAGGGCCGCGCGCCCAACCTGGCGCTGCTGGCCGACATCGCCAGCGAGTGCTTTATGCCGCTGGGCTATGGCGGCGGTATCCGCACCCTTGAGGACGCACAAGCGATCCTGCGCATCGGATTCGAGAAGGTGATTGTCAATTCCCACGCGATCAACAATCCGCGCTTCATCACCGAGCTGGCCGAGCATTTCGGCAGCCAGGCGGTCATCGCATCGATCGACGTGAAGCGTAACGTCCTCGGACATGCACACGTCGTCAGCCGTAGCGGCACGCAGCAAACCGGCCGCGACCCGGTCACATGGGCGCGCGAGATGGAAAGCAGGGGCGCCGGTGAAATTCTGCTCACCGCCATCGACCGCGAAGGCACCTGGGCCGGCTTCGACACCGGGCTTGTGCAGGCAGTGGCGGCCTCGGTGCGCATTCCGGTCATCGCCCATGGCGGCGCCGGGTCGGTGGCCGACATCGGCAACGTGGTCGCGTCGGCCTGCGCTTCGGCAGTGGCGCTGGGCAGCATGGTGGTCTTTCAGAAGAAGGGCATGGGCGTGCTGGTCAACTTCCCCGCCCCAGGGCAACTGGCGGAGGTGCTGTGGTGAGCTTGCGGGTTGGCGTTATCGGCAACATGAACAACAACAACTTCGCGACGATGCGCCACTTGCGCGACATCGGTGTGGACGCGCAGCTGCTCCTGTACAGCAACGAGGCCGAGCACTTCTACCCCCAGCACGATACGTGGCAGTGGGATCGATGGTCGCCTTACGTCAGGCAGCTGGGCGTCTCCAACGGCGGCTCCGATGCACTGCTCGCAAGCCCGAGAAAACTCCGGCGGGAGTTCGACGGCTTCGATGTCTACATGGGCAACGGCATAGCGCCGGTGCTGTTCGACCGCATGGGCACGAAGCTTGATCTGTTCGTTCCTTACGGCGAAGGGGTCGAATTCATCATCGAGCACGCCGCCCGCTGGCGCCGCCCCTTGTCCAGCGGCTACTCCTGGCTGCGCAAGACAATGATGGAGTCTGCGCTGCGCCGCAGCGTCAAGCTGATCGGTACGGCAAACCAGCATGCGCACTCGCAGAACACCTACCGGCGGTTGGACCTGCACCCGATCAACCTTCCGGTCCTGGCGCTGTACCCGGAAACCAGGCCAGACACCGTCGCGCTGCAGCCCGGGGTCGACGCACTGGTCGAACGCATGAGCACCAGCAACTTGGTGGTGTTCTCGCATGTGTCGCAGATATGGAAGAAGCTCCCCGTTCCGCACTTCATGGGTGGCGTGGGCAAGCGTAACGACTGGCTGGTGCGCGGCTTCGCGCAGTACCGGGAGACCAGCGGCAACGACAAGGCACTGCTGTGCCTGTTTGAATACGGCCCGGACGTCGACGAAACACGGGCGCTGGTTCGCCAGCTCGGCATCCAGCACCAGGTGGCGTGGTTCCCGATGATGTCGCGCCGCGACATCATGAGCCTGCTGGAACATGCCGACATTGGCGGTAGTGAATTCGCCGGCATGTATTGGGGCGGGTGCGGCTGGGAGTTCCTTGCCAGCGGCGTGCCGATGCTGCACCAGCTGAACGACGCGGAGCGTTACCGCGCCACCGAATACGGCCTGCCGCCGTTCTTCAACGTGCACTCGCCCGACGACATCGCGCAGGTGCTGCTTGACCATGACCGTGCCGCGCTGCGGCGCACCGGCCAGGGTGGCCGCGACTGGTTCGACACGCACCACGGCCGCGCGCTGGCGCGACGCTACGTCGAGTTGCTGACGCAACTGCGCAGCATGCCATGAGCGCGCTCACCGCGCGGCTGTCGGAGGGCCCGTTGCGTGCGCTGGCGCGGGACTCGGTGATCTACGGCCTGGCCGCGGTGGCAAACAAAGCACTCGCGCTGGTCACCTTTCCGATACTGGCGCGCTACTACGGCGCCGCAGGTTACGGCACGCTGGACCTGCTGCTGTTCGCGATCAACTGGGCCGCGCTGGTGGTGATCTTCGGCCAGGACTCGGCGGTCGCGCGCTTCCTGCACGAACACGGCGACGATCCCACGCGCGCGCAGATCGTGTCGCAGTCGCTGCTGGTGCAAGCGGCCGTGCTGCTGCCGGTGGCCTGCGTGCTGCTGCTGCTGGCCGAGCCAGCGTCGCGGCTGAGCGGCGCGGCGGTGGATGCGTCGCTGCTGCACATCGCGGTGCTGCAGATGCCGGCGCTGGTGCTGCTGGCGTTCTGCCAGTCGGTGCTCCGCTGGACCTTCCAGCGCCGGCGCTTCCTGTGCCTGTCGCTGGGTTCGGCGTTCGGGCATGCGGCGCTGCTGATCACCGTGTTGTCGCAACCCGGCCATGGCATCGCCGCGGCGCTGTGGGTCGGCTTGAGTGTGCAGACGGCGTTCGCCTTGCTCGGGCTGTGGTTCATCCGCGGCTGGCTGGTGCGCCCACGCCGCAGTGGCACGCTCCCACCGCTGCTGCGCCTGGCGCTGCCCTACGGCGTGGTCTGCATAGTCGGCGGGCTGGTGCCGCTGGGCGAGCGCTCGCTGGTCGCGTGGCTGCTGGGCAGCGAAGCGCTGGGTCTGTATGCTGCCGGCTCGAAGATCGCCATGGTGATGGCGCTGCTGGGCTTCGCGTTCCAGAGTGCCTGGGGCCCGTTCTCGCTGGCCATCCACAAGGCCGAGGACGCGGCGCAGACCTACAGCACCGTGTTCGCGTTAGTCGCCACGGTGTCAGCGCTGGCCGCGCTGGCGCTGTCGGCGCTGGCGCAGCCCTTGCTGATCCTGCTCGCCGGCGAGCGCTTTGCCGCCGCGTCGGTGGTGGTGTTGCCGCTGGCGCTGGGCATCGCCTTCCAGTCGGCCGGCTGGATCACCGAGGTCGGCATCACCATTTCCAAGCGCAGCTACCTGTCGCTGTATGCCTACGGCGCGTTCATCGCAGTCGCGCCGCTGTGCGCCTGGCTGCTCGGCCGCTCCTACGGGCTGGCCGGCGTGGCCTTCGGCGTGATGATCGGCCAGGCGACGCTGGCGTTGTGTTCGGGCTGGCTCGCCCACCGCGCCTACCCGGTGCCGTGGCGGCTGGCCGGCGGCTTGCGTGCCTTCGCGCTGGCGGCGGCTGTCGCTGCCGCCGCGCAATGGGCCGGCGCCACGCTCGGCGCCGGCGTGGCGCAGGGTATCACCGCCGCCGGCGCGGTGCTGATCGCGCTGTGTGCCGCGTGGGTCTGGCTGCATCCTGCCCACCGACCAAGTCCATCGAACTGAAAACAGAACCATGAACGACACCGAATCGACCCACGCGCACGAGGTGCGCGAGCATCAGCGCTTCGAGTTCGGCGCCAACTGGGCGCGCTTCCTCGAACTGCTCGACAACGAACGCATCGCCAAAGCCGAAACCTCGCTGCGCCGCATGCTCGGCGTCGATTCGCTACAGGCCCAACGCTTTCTTGACGCCGGATCTGGTAGCGGGCTGTTCAGCCTGGCCGCACGGCGCCTGGGCGCCAGCGTGCACTCCTTCGATTACGACCCACAGTCTGTGGCCTGCACCGCCGAGCTCCGCCGCCGTTATGCCGGCGGCGACAGCAGCTGGGTGGTCGAGCAGGCGTCAGTGCTTGACCAGGCTTACATGGCCGCGCTGCCACAGTTCGACGTCGTCTATTCTTGGGGCGTGCTGCATCACACTGGCGCGATGTGGGTCGGCATCGATCAGTGTGTACAGCGCGTCGCGCCCGGCGGGCGGCTGTTCATCGCCATCTACAACGACCAGGGCTGGAAATCGCACTTTTGGTGGTTCGTCAAGTGGTTGTACAACCGGCTGCCGGCGGGCCTGGACAAGGCCTACGCGTACACGCTGGGTTACCTGGCAAATGCGGCCAACATTCTGAAGTACACGTTGCGCGGCAAGCCGATGACGGCCATCCGCCCGCTGCTGAAGCGCAGCGAACGCCGGGGCATGAGCGTGCACCGCGACATGATCGACTGGATGGGTGGTTTCCCCTTCGAGTTCGCCAGTTACGACACGCTGGCCGACTATCTGCGCGGCCGCGGCTTCAGGCTGCTGCATGGCCAGCGCAACGGCAGCCTGGGCTGTCACGAGATGGTGTTCGTGCAAGGAGGTGCGGCATGAGCCCGAAAACGAACAAACTGCTCGCCTGCAGCGCGGCCGCTCTGCTGCTCGGCGGCTGCGGTGGCGGCGACCCCGGACCGGGGCCGGACCGGGCCGCCGGTAGCCTGCACCGCACCGCATGGAGCCTACCCGCAGCGCCCGGCCTGGGCTGCCGCACCGACATCGTGGTGCGCATCAGCTCGCGCACCTCTCCGCCGGTGTCGGCGTCGGTGATCGTCGCCTCGGATGTCACCGATGCCGGGCACATCAACATCAAGATACCTGACGCGCCAGGTATGAACGCTCGCACCCATGTCGAGCGCGCCTGCGACAACACGCTGCTGGTCATAGGCCTGGGGTACGCGATCATCGCGTCGGACGAGGTGAGCGACTATGCCTGGGAGCGTGTCACCAAGGCGGCCGCGTTCAAACCACGCGACGGCGCCGGCGCACTGGTGTTCCAGGACAAGATGTGGCTGATCGGCGGCTGGAGCCCCGGTGCGGCCGGGTTCCCCAGGGTGACCAGCAACGAGGTCTGGTCCTCGATTGATGGCGACAGCTGGACCCTGGAAAAGGAGAACAGCTACGACGCGGACTTTGATGCACAGCAGGATGGCTGGGAAGGACGGCACTCGGCCGGGTACTTCTCGCTCGGCGCGCGCATGCTGATCGCCGGCGGTGACATCACCTCGGGGCATTACCAGAGTGACGTGTGGTCGTCGCCCGATGGTGTCAGCTGGCAACAAGAAGCCGGTGCGCCGCAGTTGCAGAGGCGGCTGTTGTTCAACAGTTTCACGCAGCTGGGCCGGGCCTGCATCTTCGGCGGGCAGACCATTCCGGCGATCACCGACGTTGAACTGCACCACGCCGACCTGTGGTGCCTGCAGCCAATGGGCGCTTGGCAGCGAATCGCGGAACGGGTCGAGCCCCTGCAACGCAGCGGCATCCTGGGCGAAGCGGTGCTGCGCGACGAGGTCTGGATCCTGGGCGGCGGCAACTACGAATTTCCGGTCCCCGAGGACGCGGTCCGCCGCAATGACGTGTGGAAGTCCTCGGACCTGCAACAGTGGGCGAAGGTGACGGATCATGCGCCGTGGCCCGCCCGCATCTTTCACAGCGTCGCCGCCTTCGACGACCGGCTGTGGGTGATGGCCGGTTACGACCAGGGCAACCTCGGCGATTGCTGGTACTCGAAGGACGGCTACAACTGGTACGTGATCGAAGCACCCTGGTCGGTGCGACACGCAGCCAGCGTGTTCGTGCATCGGGACGCGTTGTGGCTGGTCGCAGGGGCCGATACGCAGCCGCTAAACGATGTCTGGAGGCTGCGCCGTGCGCGCTGACCGGCCGGTTGACGCACAGCGCGCGTCGGGGTTGGCCTGAATGTGCGGCCTTGCCGGCTTCTTCGACCCGGCGGCAGCGCGCACTGCGCCGCAGTGCGCCGACATCGCCCGGCGCATGGCCGACGCGCTGGCGCACCGCGGCCCCGACGACCAGGGCAGCTGGGTCGATGAACAAGCCGGCATCACGCTGGCACACCGACGCCTTGCTGTGCTCGACCTCAGCGCTGCCGGTCACCAGCCGATGAGCTCGCCGTCGCAGCGCTACGTGCTGGCTTACAACGGCGAGATCTACAACCACCTGCAATTGCGCGAGCAGCTCGGCGCTGTGCCCTGGCGCGGCGGGTCGGACACGGAAACACTGCTCGCCGCCATCGATCGCTGGGGCATCGAAGGCGCTGTGCAGCGCAGCAGCGGCATGTTCGCCTTTGCGTTGTGGGACCGTCAGGCCCGACAGCTGGTGCTGGCACGCGACCGTCTGGGCGAGAAGCCTCTGTACTACGGCTGGTTTCGCGGTACGTTCCTGTTCGCGTCCGAGCTGCATGCGCTGCGTGCCTACCCCGGGTTCGACGCGCCGGTCGATCCGGCCGCGCTCGCCGGCTTGCTCCGCCAGGGGGTGGTGCCGTCGCCGCTGTCCATTCACGCGGGCATCCGCAAGCTGCCGCCAGGCACGCTGCTGCACCTGCCGCACCGCGCTGCGCCCGGCACACTGCCGGCGCCGGTACCGTACTGGTCGCTCGAACAGCACGCCGCCGCCGGGCTGAGCCGGCCGTTCCAGGGCAGCGACGACGACGCGATAGAAGCGCTTGAGGCCCGCCTCGGTGCGGCCGTGCGCGCGCAGATGATCGCCGACGTGCCGATCGGCGCGTTCCTGTCCGGCGGCATCGACTCGTCGACCGTGGTCGCGTTAATGCAACGCGCGGCGCGCCAGCCGGTGAAGACCTTCACCATCGGCTTCGACGCGCCCGAGTACGACGAATCGGCGCACGCGCGTGCGGTGGCCCTGCACCTCGGCACCGAGCACACCGAGTTGCGCCTGAGTGACGCCGACGTGCGCGACGTGCTGCCGGCGGTGGTCGAGACCTTCGACGAACCCTTTGGCGATTCTTCGGCAATACCTACCTTCCTGGTCGCGCGTCTGGCGCGCACACGCGTCACGGTCAGCCTGTCGGGCGACGGCGGTGACGAACTGTTCTGCGGCTACACCCGCTACGCGAAGGCGGCGCGCCACTGGCGGCGGCTGTCGGCCTGGCCACTGCCGCTGCGCCGCGCTGCGGCCGCGCTGCTGTCCGCCGGGTCGGCGCGCGCGCGCGACGCGGCACCGCTGCTCGCTGCCCCGGGCGCGGACGCGTTCTACCGCGAGATGATCTCGCAGTGGCGCTCGCCGCAGCGCGTGGTGCGCGGCCTGGGCGCCGAATTGCGCACCGCGCCGCTGGCCGAAACACTGCGCGCCGACATGCTGAACGCGGCGATGTGTGTCGATGCCACCGCCTACCTGCCCGACGACATCCTGATCAAGGTGGACCGCAGCGCGATGCGCAGCAGCCTGGAAACACGCGTGCCGATGCTCGACCATCACCTGGTGCAGTGGGTCTGGACGCTGCCGCTGACGATGAAACTACGCGATGGACAGAGCAAGTGGCTGCTGCGCCGTGTGCTCGAACGCCACGTACCGCGCGCACTGTTCGAACGCCCGAAGGTCGGCTTCGCCGTGCCGCTGGACGAATGGCTACGCACGGGGCTGCGGCCCTGGGCCGAGGAGTTGCTGTCCGAGGAACGGCTGCGCCGCGAAGGCCACTTCGACCCGGCGCCGATCCGCCGCGCCTGGCAGGCCCATGTCGAAGGCCGGGCCCAGCTGCGCGACGTGCTCTGGCCGGTGCTGATGTTCCAGGCCTGGCAGCAACGCGTGCACACGCCGACGCCATGAACAGCGCCATCACCGTGCCCGTAGCGGCGTCGCCACACTTTCGCGCCGACCCGCTGGCGTGGACGCTGCTGCTGCTGCTGGCCGCATTCGCGATGCAGGCCGCCGCCTACCGTTCGCTGCAGGCGCCGGTGGTCGGCATGGCCTTCTTCGTGGCCGGACTGCTGCCGCTGGCCGCGCTGTGGCCGCGCGACCGCAATGCCTTCACGATGTACTCGCGCATGTTCGCTGTCGGCTGGTTCGTCGCCGGACTGGCCGCGCTCTATGCCGAGACGCTGGGCGACCCCCTGCAGCTGGAGTCGGACGCGGCATCGTTCTTCGAGCTCGCCAGCGGCAGCGCGCAGGGCTTCGACATCGCGCAGCTCGGCGAGCTGACTGAGGGCGCCGGCGCGGTGCTGCTGTGGCGCGCGCTTTACGACGCGCTGGCCTGGCTCGGCCTGGACAAACAGCGCTACATCGGCATCGATTTCAACGTGCTGCTCGTCGCCACCACCGGCGTGGTGGCACTGCACATGGCGCGGCGCCTGTACGGCCGAGACGCGTATCGCGAGTCGCGGCTGATCCTGCTGTTCTCGCTGTGCGGGCTGTTGTGGCTGTTCAGCGCGGTCCACCTGCGCGACTCCGTGGTGCTGCTGACGATTACGCTGACCGTGCATGCCTGGGTCTGTTATGCCACCGGCCGCAGCGCGCTGCGCCTGCCTATACTGGTCGCGGCGATGCTGGCAGCGACGATGGCGCTGACGGCGCTGCGCACAGAGTTCGTGTTCGTGCCGATGCTCGTCGCGCTGGCCGGCGTGGCGTCGCTGGTGCTCGCGCACAGCGGCGGCAGCCGGCGCGCGCGCCGGCGCCGGGCGCTGGCGTTGGTGCTGCTGGCCGGCGTCGGCGCGATCGGCTGGGTCTGGGTGGGCAGCCTGCTCGAAGCCGTCAGCACTGGCGCGCAGACCTATCGCGATCTGGTCGAAGGCGAGGCGGCGGCCGACTCGCTCGGCGCGCGGCTGATCGTCAACCAGCCCTTGCCGATCCGCGTGATCTTTGGTTCGGTCTACCTGCTGATCTTTCCGATCCCGATCTGGTCGGGGTTTTTCGCCGACAGCGTGGTCCCGCTGCTGAAGACCGCGAACGCGCTGTTCTTCTACGCACTGCTGCCCTTGCTCGCGCTCGCGCTGCGTGATTGGCGCGCCGCGCCGCACACCAACCGCTCGCTGCTGCTCTTCATGCTGGTGCTGGCGCTGGCCTTCACAGCCGCGATCGCCGCCACCAGCCTGGAGGTGCGACACCTGGGCGCGTTTCTGGTGCCGATGTTCATACTGGCACTACTGCCCGACCTGCGCGTGCCGGCGATCTGGCGCCGCTACCGGCGCGGCGTGGCGGCAATGGTCGCTGCGATGGCGCTGTTGCACCTGGCGTGGTTCGGCCTTAAGACGCTGGCTTGAGGCGCACACGTGAAGTTGCTATGCGTGATCGACCATTTCGGCTCCGGCGGCGCGCAGCGCCAGCTGGTCGAGTTGGCCTGCGGCATGGCCGCGCGTGGTCACGCGGTACAGGCTTTCGTCTACTTCCCGCAATTCAACTTCTTCCGCGCAAAGCTCGACGCACACGCAGTGGCAGTGCACGGCGTGCACAAGGGGCGCGGCTTCTCGCCGCGGGTTCTGTGGGCGCTGGCCAGGCTGATGCGGCGCGAACGCTTCGATGCAGTCGTGTCCTTCCTCGACCGGCCGAACACCTACACTGAACTGGCCCATCTGTTGGCGGGCAATAGCACCACGCTGCTGGTATCGGAACGTAGCAGCCACCTGCACGACCGCCGGCGCGTTCTGGCCTGGGCCAAGCGCTTGCTGCATGCGCGCGCGCACGCTGTGGTGGCCAACAACCACACCCACGCCATGTGGCTGCGGCGTCACCACTGGCTGAGTCAGAAGGTGCACTGCATCTACAACGGCGTAGACCTGGACGCCTTCAACCCGAGCCCGAACGTGCCGCCGACGCCCGAGGCGCTGCGTCTGCTCGCGGTCGGGCGCGTCGGCCCGGAAAAAAACGTGCTGTGCCTCATTGATGCTCTGGCCGAACACCATCGGCGGCACGGCTGGCTACCGCAACTGAGTTGGGCCGGCCGGCGCGACGACAGCGCCGAGGGCCTTGCCTACGGTCGGTCGGTCGATGCGGCATTGCAGCAGCATCCGGCCGTGGCAGCGGCCTGGCAATGGCTGGGGGAGCGCTCCGACGTGCCGGCGCTGCTGGCCTCGCACCATGCCTTGGTGCACGCTTCGTTCTACGAGGGCCTGCCCAACGTGGTCTGCGAAGCGATGGCCGCCGGCCGGCCGGTGCTGCTGTCGGCGGTGTGCGACCATCCGCGTCTGGTGCCGCCAGGCGAGCGCGGCTTCCTGTTCGACCCGCATGACAGCCTCAGCCTGCTGGCCGCGATCGAGTCGCTGGATGCGCAGTCGCTCCGTGCATGGACAGGCATGGCGCTGGCCACGCGGTCCTACGCCGAACGCGAACTCGGCACATCGACCATGGTTGCGCACTACGAGGCGCTGATCGCGCAGTTGCGTCGCGGAGATTCCGCTGCGGCACGCACGGCCGATGGGCGCTGAAGCAGTGCTGCTGGTCGGTCGACGACCACCACCGATCGGCGGCGTGACGATTCACGTCGACCGCCTGTGCCAGTCGCTGCAGCGGCTACAAGTGGACCACCGCACGGTCGATCCGCGGCGCGACGGCCTGCTGCGCACGGCTGCAGCGTTGTCGCGGCACGGAATCAGCCATGTGCACCTGTCGCATCCAGCCGCAATGTTCGCCTGCGTGGGCTGGGCCCGGTTGTGCGGCAGGGTCAGCGTGTTAACAGTGCACGGTGACCTGGGCCGCTTCAGCGGCTGGCGCCGCGCGCTGGCGCTGGCTGCGGTACGTCTGGCGAGCGTGCCGCTGCTGTTGAACGACCAATCTTGGCAGGTCGCGCGCCGGCTGAATCCATGTGCGCGCCGCCTCAGTGCCTTCATTCCGGAAATCGACACCCCACAGCTGCCCGATGCGCTGGCCGCGGCCTTACTGGCCCACACGCAGCGCGGCGCAACGCTGGTCGCCAGCAATGCCTTCAATCTAGCTTACGACGGCCATGGACGCGAGATCTACGGCATCTTCGAATTGATCGATTGGTGCCGTGCGCGTGCTTACCTGCTGGTCGTGTCCGATCCATCAGGCAACTACCACCGCGCCGCCCAAGCACAGCTGCCGGCTGGCCAGCGAGCGCACGTGTTGTTCCTGTGCGGGCCGCACAGCTTCGGCGCGGTGCTTGCCCGCTGTACGCTCTTCGTGCGCCACACGCTAACTGACGGCGATTCCTTGTCCATTCACGAGGCACTGAGCATGGGCAAACCGGTCTGGGCCACTTCGGTAGTGCCGCGGCCGGCTGGCACCTTGACCTACGCCGCGCTGGACGAGATCGACATTGATCGCAATGGCGCTGCCGACTATAGGGCGCCCGAGGTCGTGGCCGAGCTGGTGCGGCTGTATCGCACGCTCGGCGCCGACCAAGCCTGACAATTCAGCAACCCTCTGCAGCAGCTCAAAACGATCCCGCCAGTGAAACAGATCCTGCAAAACCTGAAAAACGGCCACACTGAGATTGCCGAGGTGCCCTGCCCCCGCCCCGGCCGCGGCCAGCTGTTGATCCGCAGCACGCGCACTCTGGTTTCGGCCGGCACCGAGCGCATGCTGGTCGACTTCGGCAAGGCCGGGTTGATCGACAAGGCGCGCCAGCAGCCCGACAAGGTGCGCATGGTGCTCGACAAGATCCGCACCGACGGCCTGGCGCCCACCCTGGCCGCCGTGCGCAACAAGCTCGACCAGCCGCTGCCGATGGGCTATTGCAACGTCGGTGAGGTGGTCGAGGTCGGTGCCGGCGTCAGCGGCTTCGATGTCGGCGACCGGGTGGCCTCCAACGGCAAGCATGCCGAGATGGTGGCGGTGCCGGTCAACCTCTGCGCCAAGGTGCCTGAGAGGGTCGAAGACGAGGCCGCGGTCTTCACCGTGCTGGGTGCGATCGCGCTGCAGGGCATCCGCCTGGTGCAGCCCACCTTGGGCGAGGTTGTGGTGGTCACCGGCCTGGGGCTGATCGGCCTGGCCACCGTGCAGTTGCTGCGCGCTCAGGGTTGCCGCGTGCTGGGGCTGGACTTCGACGCCTCCAAGCTCGACCTGGCGCGCCGCTTCGGTGCCGAAGTAGTCGACCTGCAGGCCGGCGCCGACCCGGTGGCCGCAGCGCTGGCCTTCTCGCGCGGACGCGGCGTCGACGCCGTGATCGTCACCGCCGCCACGCGCAGCAGCGAACCGATGCACCAGGCCGCGCTGATGTGCCGCAAGCGCGGGCGCATCGTGCTGGTGGGCGTGACTGGGCTGGAACTGTCACGCGCCGACTTTTTCGAGAAGGAATTGACCTTCCAGGTCTCGTGTTCCTACGGTCCGGGTCGCTACGACCCCAACTACGAGGACAAGGGCCAGGACTATCCGGTGGGCTTCGTGCGCTGGACCGAGCAGCGCAACTTCGAGGCCGTGCTCGACATGCTGGCCGAAGGCAAGCTCGATGTCGCAGCACTGGTGTCGCACCGCTTCGACATCGGAGAGGCCGAGCAGGCCTATGCGGTGGTGGGGGGCAGCGAGCCCTCGCTGGGCATCGTGCTGGCCTATCCGGAGCCGACTGCCGACACGCTGGCAGCGCGCCTCACGCGCACCGTGGCCCTGGCCTCGCCAGCCGCCCGGGCCAGCGCCTTGCCCGGCGCACCTGGCGTCAGCGTGATCGGCTCGGGCAACTATGCCGGTGCAGTGCTGATACCGGCCTTCAAGGCTGCGGGGGCGCGGCTGGCCCAGATCGCCTCGTCGGGCGGCGCCAGCAGCGTGCACCTGGGCCGCAAGTTCGGCTTT
>JBBQJN010000028.1:0-21229 GCA_038325945.1 Burkholderiales bacterium
GTCCCCCGGTGCCGGACTTGCGTTCGCCACCTCCTCCTTTACCTCCGTGATCCACATGCCCAGCACCCTCGGCCACCAGCCTCTCGGCGGCGCTCTGATTAACTGCACCGAGCCCGGTAGGTTGGAGTGGCAACTCCAACACGGGTGTGCAGGGGTCTGGTCATGCCAAACGTGCCGCCGTGAATGGGGAAATGCCGTTGGAGTTCACTTTGTTCACTCCAACCTACCGAGCTCCAACTTACCGAGCTAACTGACCCGAGACGCGATGGTGTCTTGGTTTTTCAGACGGTGCGACCGCACAGCAGTTGCCGGCGGACGAGGGCGCCGGGTGACCGGGTCCCGCAGGTAAAGGAGGAGACGACTGGCGGCAGGGCTGCCGCCAGTCGTCGGGGGACACGGAGGGATCCGGTCACCTGGTGGCCTCGTCAGCCACGCGCCCAACCCCATAGGCGACGGCTTTTGGAAAGAGAGCGAAAGTCAGCAGAGAGCCGAATCCAGACATCAGATGCCGATGGATCCGGCACATCGGCGGCAGCAGCATGAGCCTGCGCCGTCAATCCCTGGGCAGATACAAGCGGTCTGAGTAGGTCGCCAGCCATTCGGGTCGGAACGCAACAAAGATCGCTGTCAGCATGCCGGTCAGCACCGCCTCGCCCGAGGCGGTGAGGAAACGCGCCAGCAGCAGATCGCCGGGGTCCGTGCCGCCCGGTGCGTCGACCAGTAGCAAGGCCAAGGCGCCCGCGCCGGCTGCGGCGGCCCAGGTGACGAAAAAGCCGCGGCCCATGATGTAGATGAACAAGTGCGCTGGCAGCCAGCGCCGCACCGCAGCGCCCAGCAGCATCGCCAGCGTGGCCGGCACCAGCCCCAGCCACACCAGCCGGTGCAGCGCCTCGGGCCAGGCCAGGCCGCCCACCGCCACCATCACACCGGCCAGCGGCAACAAGGCCAGCACGGTGAGCGGCCAGCCGGCCAGCAGCACCAGCAGCGCCGCGCCCGACAGCGGCTGGATGATGGCCACGTTGGCTATCCTGTCGGCGCCCCAGAACAGCGGCAGCACCGCCCACCAGGCCAGCCAGGGCCAGGGCGGGCCGGCGCGGCCCACGGCGCGCCAGGGCTGCAGGGCCAGCGCGGGCAGCAGTAGCAGCAGCAGAAGAAGGCTGTTCACAAGCATCAACGTGCATTGTGCGGTGTCGTTGCGTTGCGTTGCGTTGCGTTGTGTTGCGTTATGTTGTGTTGCGTTGGGCCTCCGGCAGCGTCCTGATTGACGCTGGCCGGGCCGGCCGCTAGCGTCGCGCCATGAACCGCGCTATCGACTTCTATTTCGACTTCAGCTCGCCGTACTCGTATGTCGCCAACGAGTGGGTCGATGCGCTGGCGGCGCGCCATGGTCGCACCGTCAGCCGCCATGCCATCCTGCTGGGTGTCACTTTTGCGGCGGCCGAGCTCAAGAGCCCGGTGGCCCACCCGATCAAGCGCGAATACAGCCTGCGTGACTTTGCCCGCTCGGCGCGCTTTGAAGGCTTGCCTTTCGACATGCCCGAGCCGTTTCCGCTGGCCACACAGAATGCCGCGCGCATCTTCTGGTGGCTGCATGACGATCAGGGCGAGGAGGCTGCCGCAGCCTGGGCGCGCAGCGGCCTGCGCGCACTGTTCACCCGCAGCCTGCGCTTGGACGACCCGGCGGCGCTGAAGGGCTTGGCTGCCGAATCCGGCCTCGATGCCGAAGCGGCGGCTGCGGCCTGTGCCGAGCCGCGCTGGAAAGACCGGCTCCGGCTGGCCAACGAGACAGCGCTGGCCGCTGGGGTGTTCGGCGCGCCGTTCTTTGTGGTCGATGGCGAGCCGTTCTGGGGCAATGATCGCAAGCCGCAGATCGAGCGCTGGCTGACCAGCGGGCCGTTCTGAAATCAAGGCGCATGCGCCGGCACCGGCCGGCGAGAATCAGCCAATGACACTTTCAAGCGGCTCAAACGACGACACTCTGCCCCAGGTTCACTGGACAGACAACGACGGCACGCCGCAGCAGGCCAGTTGGCGCTCGCTGGCCGGCCACCCGGCGCCGCGCCGGCTGCAGCTGGCCGACGATACGCTGGGCGCCGACGCCGCCTACCGGCTGCTGGATCACGACACCGCCATCCTCTGGCTGGGCGATTACCAGAACGCCCGCCATCTGCTGCAGGCGTTGGGCCGCCGGCTCGACAAGCGTCAGCAACAGCGGCCTGCGCCGCCATCAGCCAGCCTGAAGGATGTTTTCCAGGCGCAGCGCCAGGCGCAGCTTCAGCGCGCGCGCATCCTCGGCGGCCTGTTGCTGCCCTTTGATGCCGACCATGGCGTGCCGCTGCGCCGCGCGACTGATCTGCGCGCCGCCGGCCTGCAGGCCCATGGCCCGGTGCCGGCGCACTATGTGCAATCGCTGCGTGAGCTGATGGGCCTGGTGGGCGCTTTTGAATGGCGCCGCAAGGGCGTACCGGTGGCGGCGTTGGGCGCGCGCATCCATCCGCACCACGGTGTGTTTTCACCGGTGCGTGGCGAGTATGTAGATCTGGTGGCCAAGGCGCCGCTGCCGGCCGCAGCGCTGACCGAGGGCGCTTTTGACATCGGCACCGGCACCGGTGTGCTGGCGGCGGTGCTGGCCAGGCGCGGGCTGCGCGTCACGGCCACTGATTTGTCGCCCGCCGCGCTGGCCTGCGCCGCTGACAACCTGCGCCGGCTGGGCCAGCAGCGCAAGGTGACGGTGCTGTCGGCTGATCTGTTTCCCGCCGGCCGCGCCGGCCTGGTGCTGTGCAACCCGCCCTGGGTGCCGGCGCCGGCTGGCTCAGCGCTGGAGGCCGCTGTCTACGACCCTGACAGCCGCATGCTGCGTGGTTTTCTGGGCGGGCTGACGGCGCACCTGGCGCCGGGTGGCGAGGGCTGGCTGATCTTGTCGGACATTGCCGAGCACCTGGGCCTGCGCTCGCGTGAGGAGTTGCTGGGCTGGATCGCCGCCGCAGGCCTGCAGGTGCTGGGACGGCTCGATACCAAGCCGGTGCATCAGCGTGCGGCCGATGCCAGCGATCCGCTGCATGCGGCGCGCGGCGCTGAAGTCACTTCGCTGTGGCGCTTGGGCGCCGCCTGAGATGGGGTTTCAAGCGCCTGCAGCTGCGTCGCGCCGGCCATAGTCCGGCGCGATGCGCACCGCGGCCACCGCGATGATCGACGG
Source organism: Burkholderiales bacterium (assembly GCA_038325945.1). Lineage (GTDB taxonomy): Bacteria > Pseudomonadota > Gammaproteobacteria > Burkholderiales > Burkholderiaceae_C > Pseudaquabacterium. Next base: position 3,197 of record JBBQJN010000028.1, read on the forward strand.
CAGCGTGGCCACGCAGACCCAGATGAAGAAACCGGTGTAGCCCAGCTGCGCCTGCAGCCAGCCGGCGGCCATGCCGGGCAGCATCATGCCCAGCGCCATGAAGCCGGTGCAGATGGCGTAGTGCGCGGTCTGATGCGGGTTGGCGGCGCCGGCCGTGCCGTCGGGATGGCTTTCGGCGACCATCAGCATGAACACCATGTAGGCGGTGAAGCCGAAGCCGTAGCCGAACTGTTCAACCACCAGCGCCGCGCTGACCAGTGCCAGGCTCTGCGGCTGCCACCAGGCCAGCGCCACATAGACCAGGTTGGGCGCGTTGATGCACAGCATCAGCGGCCACAGCAGGCGCTTGAGGCCGGCGCGTGAGATCAGCCAGCCGCCCAGCAAGCCGCCGACGGTGAGCGCGGCGACGCCGAAGCTGCCATAGGCCAGGCCGAGTTGTTGCGTCGACAAGCCCAAACCGCCGTCGCTGCGGGCGTCCAGCAAAAAGGGTGCCACCAGCTTGAGCAGCTGCGCCTCGGCAAAGCGGTAGAACAGCAAGAAGCCCAGGATGGAGACGATGTCGCGGCGCCGGAAGAAGCTGGCAAAGACTGCGGCGGTCTCGCGCACCAAGCCGGCGCGGCGCGGCGCGGGCTGGTCAGCGGCCGGCCGCGGCAGCACCACGGCATGCCAGATCGCGGCCGCCACAAAGCCGGCGGCCAGCAGCCAGAACACCGTGCGCCAGGCGGCCACCACGGCCTCTGGCGTGCCGCCGTTGCGGGCCTGCAGCCAGCCCGCCAGCATCACCAGCCCGCCCTGGCCGCCAATCATCGCCAGCCGGTAGAAGGTGCTGCGCACACCGACAAAGGCGGCTTGACTGCGCTGCGGCAGCGCCAGCATGTAAAAGCCGTCGGCGGCGATGTCGTGGGTGGCGGAGGCAAAGGCCATCAGCCAGAACACCGCCAGGCTGTAGCGCCAGAAGCCGTCCAGCGGCAGTGTCAAAGCCACCATCGCCAGCGCCGCGCCCAGCGTCAACTGCAGGCCGACGATCCAGCGCCGCTTGCGCCCCAGCAACTCGACCAGCGGGCTCCACAGCGGCTTGATCACCCAGGGCAGGTAAAGCCAACTGGTGTAGAGCGCGATGTCGGTATTGCTGACGCCCAGGTTCTTGTACAGCACCACCGACAGCATCATCACCGCCACATACGGGATGCCCTGGCCGAAGTACAGCGTGGGGATCCAACGCCAGGGTTGGGCCGTGGTGCTCAAGCCGGGCACCGGCAGGCGGTGGTCACGTCGGTTTCAGGACAAATCGTCATCGCATGAATGGGCGGCTTCAAGGAGCGCATTACACCTGAGTTACAGCCTCAATTCGCTACGGTAAAGTCAAACGAAACCGGCACTGTCCGGTACACCCCCTTGGCTCCCGTTGCACGGCCAAGACCCCAAGAGAAAAACAATCGGCTGCGGCCGCAGGAGTGTTGTCCATGAAGCTCAAGACCATCGTGCGCGCCATCGCGCTGTTGACCGTGGCCGCGCCGGTGCTGGCGCAGAGCCCGGGTGCGGCGCAGCGGGTGGAGATCACGGGCTCAAGCATCAAGCGCATCGCCAAGGAAGGCGCGCTGCCGGTGCAGGTGATCCGCGCCGATGAGCTAACCCAGCTGGGCATCGTCACCGCCGAGCAGTTGCTCGACCAGGTCGGCGCCAATGCCGCCAGCGTCGACAACGCCACCTCGCGCAACAACGTCTTCGGCGCCGAGCAAGACCGCCTCACCGGCGGCTCGTCGTTTGCCAACCTGCGTGGCCTGGGCCCGTCGGGCACGCTGGTGCTGCTCAATGGCCGTCGTGTTTCCACCCACGGCATGAGTGGCGGCGCGGTTGACCTCAACGCGATCCCGATGGCGGCGGTTGATCGCGTCGAGATTCTGAAGGACGGCGCCTCGGCGATCTACGGCACCGACGCCATCGGCGGCGTCATCAACTTCATCCTGAAGTCCGACTTCACCGGCTTCAGCGTTGGCGCCACTTACAGCCAGCCGCTGGCCTCGGGCGGCGGCGCCACCCGGCGCGGCCAGGTCACCGTGGGCACCGGCTCGCTGGACCAGCAGGGCTTCAACCTGATGGCCAGCCTGACGGTCGACAAGAACGACATCTTGCGCGGCATTGATCGCTCTTGGGCTACCGGCTTCCAGCCCGCGCTGGGTCTGTCGCCCGATACCACCAGCGCACCGCATGCCAACGTTCTGGGCTCGGGCACCGGCACTACGGCATTGAACTCCACCGGTTCCACGGTTGGCGCCACCGACCCGCTGCGCTACACCAACCTCAATCTGCTGGCGATCCAGGGCAAGTGCGACGGCCTGCCCTTCGGCGTGGCGTTGGCGCCCAACATCACGTTGTGGGACAAGTTTGGCTACACCGCAGCCAACAGCACCTACCGCTGCGCCACCGACTATGGCCGCCAGTTCATGCTGGCGCCGCCCAAGGACGCCATGAACCTGGTCGCCCGCGGCACCTTCCGGATCTCGGGCGCCCACACTGCCTTCATCGAGGCCGTGGCCTCGCGCACGGAGGTGCTGGCCGAGTTCACGCCGTTCCAGTTCAGCACCACGTCGAACGCTGTGACCCACTACCCGGTGGCCGGCCCGCATTACCTCAACCTGAAGGCCCTGGCCAGCGCCAATCAGTTCGACCCCACCAAGCCCATTGCCTACCGTTTGCGCATGGCCGACTGGGGCTACCGCACGCTGGAGAACACCTCCGAGAACAGCCGCGTGGCCGCCGGCCTTGACGGCGAGATCGGTGCCTACAACTACAAGCTGGGTCTGTCCAGCGGCCGTGCCACTGGCGATTCGGGCATGGTCGACGGTTATGCCGATACCAACAAGCTGATCGCCGCGCTGGCCAGCGGCGTGATCAACCCCTTTCTGATGCCCGGCCAGACGCAGACCGAGGCCGCAAAGGACCTGATCGAATCGACCAAGGCGCGCGGCCGGCTGTTTGGCGGCAAGACCGGGCTGCTGCAGTTCGACGGCACGCTGTCGGGCGAGCTGATGAAGCTGCCGGCCGGTCCGCTTGAATTTGCCGTCGGCTTTGACCTGCGCCGCGAATCCTACGAGTTCTCGGGCTCGCAAGGCTTCACCTGCGTCAGCACCTTCACCGTGGCCAACGCGGCGCTGCCCAACTCGGTGATGGGCTGCCCTGGCAACCCCTCGTCGCCCGACAAGTCGCGTGACATCAAGGCGGCGTTTGGCGAGCTGATTGTGCCGGTGATGAAGAATCTGGAGCTGCAACTGGCGCTGCGCCATGACCAGTACTCGCAGGTCGGCGGCACCACCAACCCCAAGGTGGCTTTTCGCTTCCAGCCGCTGGACAGCCTGGTCTTCCGCGGCTCGGTCAACACCGGTTTCCGCGCGCCCACGGTGCAGCAGCTCAACCTGGGCACGGTTGAGCTGGCGCTGACCGGCAACTTCAGCGACCCCGTGCGCTGCCCGGTAGATGCGACGCAGTGTGCGCGTGTCAGCACGCCCTACAAGACTGGCGGCAACCCGACGCTCAAGCCCGAGACCTCCAAGCAGGCCTCGTTGGGGCTGGCTTTCCAGCCGATGCCGTCGCTACAGATCACCGCCGATTACTGGCAGGTCAAGCTGGAAGACCGCATCCGCTCGCTGTCGCCGACCTTCATGATCACCAACTACGCGCTGTTCCAGGACAGCTTCATCCGCGACGCCACCGGCAACGTGACCTACATCCAGGCCGGTTGGATCAACGCTGCCGACAGCGAGACCAAGGGCCTGGACCTGGGCCTGCAGCACAGCGCCAACCTCTACGGCGGCAAGCTCAGCACCAGCCTGAGCGCGACCAAGATGATCAGCCACAAGGAGCGGCTGATCGCCACCGCACCACTGCAGCAGTTCGTGGGTGAATGGAGTGGCACCACCTTGTACCTGCCCTGGAAGGTCTCGGGCAGCGCCGGCTTCAAGACCGGGCCGTGGAACACGACGCTGTCGTTCAACTACAAGTCGAGCTACAAGGACGAGGACCGCACGGCCTATACGGTGAACCAGCCGACCTCGCGCAAGGTGTCTGAATACACCACCTTCAACTTGTTCGGCAGCTATACCGGCATCAAGAACCTGACGGTGTCGGCCGGCCTCATCAACCTGCTCGACAAGCAGCCGCCGTTCACCTGGCACAACGTCGACGGCGTGGTCGGCGCGGGCTGGGATCCGCGTGTTGCCGACCCGCGTGGCCGCACGCTGCAGGTGTCGATGGGCTACAGCTTCAAGTAAGACGCGGTGGCGGCACCGGCGATGCCACCCCGATCGACCTTGTTGGTCGAGCGCATAGCCGATCATCGCGACTTCCGCCCACTCGGCGGCGTCGCCGGCATTCGTCACGACCTGCGCTATGCCAGCGCCAACAACTTTGCCGGCCGCGTGCTCTACCAGGGCTTTGATTGCGCCTGGTTGCGCCGCGAGGCGGCGGCCGGGCTGGAGGCCGCTGCCGCCTGGCTGGCATCAACGCGGCCGGGCCATCGCCTGCTGGTGCTGGACGCGCTGCGCCCGCACCGGGTGCAGCAAGCGATTTGGCAGGATGTTGCCGGCACCGAGGCCGAGGCCTATTTCGCCGACCCGGCGCTTGGCTCCATCCATTCCTACGGCATGGCGGTGGACGTGACGCTGGTCGATGCGCATGGGCTGGAGCGCGACATGGGCAGCGCCTTCGACGAGCTGAGCCCACGCTCGCATCCGCAGCTGCATGCCGAGCACCTGGCGCTGGGCCTGCTCAGCGCGACGCAGCTGGCCGAGCGCGGCTGGCTGCAGGCAGCGATGTCGCGCGGCGGCTTTCAGGCCATCAACACCGAATGGTGGCACTTCGATTTTGGCGACCGCGACACGGTGCGCCGTGAGCTACCGCGGGTGGAGTGAAGGCATGAGATGCAGCAGTTCTTGAAGCGGCGCCAGCTGCTGGGCCAAGGCGCGGCTCTGGCCGGCGCGGCGCTGCTGCCCTGGTCGGCGGCGCAGGCTGCGGTCGTGCGCCCGCCGGTATTGCTGGCGCCCAGGCTCAAGCCCGGCGACACCATCGGTCTGTTCAGCCCGTCGAGCGCCAGCTATGAGCGGGCGCCGTTCGAGCGCGCCGCCGATCTGCTGGCGGCGCTGGGCTTCAAGTCCCGCGAGGCACCCAACGCAAGGGCGCGGCGTGGCCAGCATGCCGGCAGCGCCGAGCAGCGCGCCGCCGACATCAACGGCCTGATTGCCGACCCTTCGGTACATGGTCTGCTGGCCATCACCGGCGGCTCGGGTGCCAACCGGGTGCTGCCGCTGCTCGACTATGCGGCGATACAGCGCCAGCCCAAGGTGATCGCCGGCTTCAGCGATGTCACCGCGCTGCTCAATGCGGTAACGGCGCGCACCGGGCTGGTCAGCTTTCACGCCCCGGTGGCGGTGTCGGAATGGAACGCCTTCAGCGTGGCCGAGTTCCGCGCCGTGCTGATCGACGCCGAGGCCCGCACCTTGCGCAACCCGGTCGACAAGTCTGACAACCTGGTGCCCAAGGACCACCGCATCAGCACGCTGCGCCCCGGCATCGCGCGCGGCCCGCTGGTCGGCGGCAACCTGGCGGTGCTGACCTCGATGGCCGGCTCAAGCTATCTGCCGTCGTTTGACGGCGCGATCCTGTTTCTCGAAGAGATCAACGAGTTCATCTACCGCGTTGACCGCATGCTGTCCACGCTGCAGCTGATGGGCGCGTTCGACCGCCTGGCCGGCGTCGTCATCGGCGCCTTTACCAACTGTGGCCCTGGCGACGGCAATTACGGCACCCTGACGCTGGAAGAGACCTTTGACGACTGGTTCTTGCCACTGGGCGTGCCGGTCTACCGCGGCGCGGCGATCGGCCATATCCGCCAGAAGTTCACCGTGCCGCTGGGGCTGCCGGTGGAGATGGACGCCAGCGCCGGCACGCTGCGGCTGCTGACGCCTGCGGTGCGCTGATCCTGCGCACGCAGGCCGGCTGCGACCCGCTCAGCGCGGCTCGGCCGCCGGCACCGCTTCGCCGTTGGCGCCGCTGCGCTGGGTCAGGCCACCGCCCGCCACCCAATCCACCAGCGCATCGAGCACCGGCCGGCCCTTGTTCGCCTGCTCGTGGTTGATCATGGCCACCACGGTCCAGGGCCGGCCCTGCGGGTCGATGACGACGCCGGCCAGCGCCGTCACATCGCGCAGCGTGCCGGTCTTGAGCCGCGCTAGGCCGGCGGCCGGGCCGGTTTTCAGCCGGTTGCGCAGCGTGCCGTCAACGCCGGCGATCGGCAGGCTCATCATCAGCTCGGCGGCCCAGCGGCCTTGCTGCGCCGCTTGCAACGCCAGCGCCAGCTGGCGCGGCGTCAAACGCTCACTGCGCGACAGCCCTGAGCCGTTGTCCAGCACCATGTCGGCGGCGTTGATGCGGCGCTCGTCCAGCCAGCGCCGCACCTCGCGGTCGGCCAGCGCGGCGGTCGGCGCGCCAGGTGAGTCGGCCATCGCCGACAGGCCCAGCGACAGGTAGAGCAGGCGGCTGTAGGCGTTGTCGGACTGCTTGTTCAGTGTGCGCAGCAGCTCGCCCCAGGGCCGCGCCTGATGGCTGGCCAGCAGGCGCACGCCGGCCGGCATAGCGCCCAGGTGGCCGGCGCGGGCCACGCCGGGCGCGACCACCGCCGATCCGGGCAAGGGCGGTGGCGGCGCCGGGACCAGCGTGGACGGCGCCAGTGCCGCCTGGCCCAGCGGCTCGATCAGCGGCAGCTCGGCCTCGCGCGCACGGCCGCGCCACTCGCCACCCAGGCTGGCCCACAGCCAGCGCAACTGGCGCTCAACCAGCGCCTGGCGGTCGATCAGCTGCAGGCTGGGGCGCTGGCTACAGTCCTTGGGAAAACCGCCCTGCAGCCGTACCCGCAACGTGCCGGGCAGGGGCTCGTCAATCACTGGCGGGGTGATCCAGTCGAGATCCCAGTCCTTGCAGGCGCGCTCGCTCAGCCGCATCGCGCTGGCGTCGATCAGCAGATCAGGCAGCGGCGGCAGTGCGCGCGCGCGCACCACAGGGGAGCCGGCCGGCGCGGCCGGGTCAATCTCACTGCTGATCTCCAGCCGCATCAGGCTGCCGTTGAGCTGCAGCGCATCGGGCACCACGTTGTACGGGAACTCGGGCTGCTCGTCGAACGGCGGCAGCCCCAGCTCTTGGCGCTGCGGGCGGAACAGCGTGCGGTCGATGACGATGTCGCCGGCGATCTCGCGGATGCCATGGGTGTGGCGCAGTTCGGCCAGCATCGCCCACATCTGGGCCAGGCTCAGTTCGGGATCGGCACCGCCGCGCAGCACCAGGTCGCCGGCCAGCACATCGCCCTGCTGCGGCGCGGTGGTCAGCAGTTCGGTGAAGCCGCGGTGGTTGGGCCCCAGCCGGTCGAGCGCGACGATGCTGGTCAGCAGCTTGATGGTCGAGCCGGGCTGCATCGCGCGGTCGGCCTGCCACAGCCAGCGCGGGCCCAGCCGGGTGCTGGGCAGCACCACCGCAGCCAGCGCCTCGGCCGGCAACTGCGCCTTGGCCAGCGCTTCGGCCACTGCCGCCGGCAGGCGCGGATCATGGCTCTGCGCAGCCGCTGGTGGCAGGGCGCAGCCCAGGCTGATGGCCAGCAGCAGGGCCAGGCGGCGCGGTAGACAAACCATGGCGAAAGGGCACGGCCGGGGACGGCGTGCAGGCAAGGGGAAAGTTTTCATTCTATGCAGCGGGTCATCGCGCAGCTGGCCGCCGGCTCTGCCGCTGCACAATCGGCGGCATGCCCTCAACCGCCTGCCCCCAGGCCCTGACGCCATGGCTCTGCCCGGCATGATGATTGGCGGCCGCCGCGCCGGCTTGGCACTGTTGGCCGCCGGGCTGCTGCTGCTCGGTGGCTGCGCCACGCCGCTGATCGACACCCGCTACAGCGCCCAGGGCCAGGACAGCCGCGCGCAGTACCTGATCCTGCACTACACCGATGAGCCGTTTGACCGCTCGCTGCGCATCCTGACCCAGCAGAAGGTCAGTTCGCATTACCTGGTCAGCGACGAGACGCCGCCGGTGGCCTACCGCCTGGTCGACGAAAACCGCCGCGCCTGGCATGCCGGGCTCAGTTTCTGGAAGGGCGCAACCCTGCTCAATGCCAGTTCAATCGGCATCGAGATCGTCAACCTTGGCGAGGAAAAACGCGCCGACGGCACGCGCTTTTTCGCGCCCTACCCACCGGCGCAGATCGCCTTGCTGCTGCGGCTGGTGCGCGACATCGTTGATCGCCACCAGATCGCGCCCGACCGCATCCTGGGCCACAGTGACATCGCGCCGCAACGCAAGATCGACCCCGGCCCGCTGTTCCCCTGGCAGGCGCTGGCCGACGCCGGCCTGATCCGCTGGCCCGAGGCCGACCGCGTGGCTGCGCTCCAGGCGCACTATCAAACTGCACTGCCCGACATCGGCTGGTTCCAGCAGCAACTGGCAACGCTGGGCTACCAGACACCCGAAAGCGGCTTGCTCGACCCAGCCACGCGCCGGGTTATCGCCGCCTTCCAGATGAGGTACCGGCCGCTGCGCTACGACGGCCAGCCCGATGCCGAAACCGCAGCGCTGTTGCAGGTGATCAACCAGCCGCTGCCCGCAGTGCCGGCCAGGTGAGCGCGCGCTGCCTGCATCGCCGAGATTTCAACGCGGCGGCGCTGGCTGCGGCGGCCAGCGCGCTGGGTGGCTGCGCGGTGCCGGCCGTGCCGGCGTCTGCGGTCAACGGCAGCAGCCCGGTGGCGACCGACGCCGCCCCGGTGGTGCCAGACGAGCCGCTGCAGGGCGCGGTGACCGCGCCGGCGCCACTGCTTGAACTGCGCGCCGCCTGGGTGGCCACGGTCGACAACATCGACTGGCCGAGCCGGCCCGGCCTGAGTGGCGCGGCGCAGCGCGCCGAAGCGCTGACGATGCTCGACCGCGCGGTGCAGATCGGCCTCAATGCGCTGGTGCTGCAGGTGCGGCCGGCGGCCGACGCGATCTACCCCTCGGCGCTGGAGCCCTGGAGCGAATACTTGAGCGGCGTGCAAGGCCAGCCGCCCGATGACGGCTACGACCCGCTGGCCTTCTGGGTTGAACAGGCGCACCGCCGCGGCCTGGCGCTGCATGCCTGGTTCAACCCCTACCGGGCGCGCCATGCCACCGCCAAGGGGCCGCTGGCGGCCAATCACCTGGCAAATACCCAGCCGTCGCTGGTCAAGAGCTATGGCCAGCAGCTGTGGATGGATCCGGGTGAGGCTGCAGCCGCCGAGCGCACGCTGGCGGTGGTGGCCGATGTGCTGCGGCGTTATGCGATCGACGGCGTGCATATCGACGACTATTTCTACCCCTATCCGGTGAGCAGCGGCATCGGCGCAGCGGCGATCAAGCAGCCCTTCCCTGACCAGCCGTCCTGGCTGCGCTACCAGCGATCAGCGGGCGGCCTGGAGCGCGACGACTGGCGGCGCGACAACGTCAACCGCCTGGTGCAGGCCATGCAGGCGCTGGTCAAGCGCGAGCGGCCTGGCGCGCTGTTTGGCATCAGCCCGTTTGGCCTGGGCCGGCCCGAGCTGCGGCCGCCGGGCATCCTGGGCTTCAGCCAGTACCACGAGCTGTATGCCGATGTCGAGCTGTGGTGTGAGCAGGGCTGGTGCGATTACCTGGCGCCGCAGCTGTACTGGACCATCGATCAGCCCGCGCAGGCCTTTGGTGTGCTGCTCGATTACTGGCTGGCCAAGGCCGGCCCCGGCATGGCGGTCTGGCCGGGGCTGTTCACCAGCCGCATCGGCGCGCCGCAGCGGGCCTTTGACGGCGAGCAGATCCTGCGCCAGATCGCGCTGCTGCGCGCGCGCAGGGCAGCTGGTGGTACCGGCGACGCGGCCGGCGGCGCGGCTGGCGAGCCGGGCGGCCATATCCACTTCAGCATGATCGCGTTGCTGCAAGACCGCGATGGCATTGCCAGCCGGCTGCAGGCCGGCCCCTATGCCACGGCGGCGCAGCGCCCGCTGCTGCGAGTGGTCGATCCACCATCGGTCGGTACGCCATCAGTGAAGCCGCAAAGCGTCAGCCCGCCAGGCGCCAGCCCGCTCTCAGCCAACCCGTCATGACCACGCCCGCCCAGCCCACGCCCTTGCTCAATACCGAGGCGCCCAGCAGCCTTCATCCCACGCTGGACCAGTACGACAGCGCCAGCCTGGTGGCCGCGCTGGCCGGCGACCAGCAGCAGGCCTTGGCGGCGGTGCTGGCCGCCGCGCCGCAGATCGCCGCTGCGGTGGACGCGGCCCTGCCGCGACTGCGCGCTGGCGGCCGGTTGATCTATGTGGGCGCCGGCACCAGTGGCCGGCTGGGCGTGCTCGACAGCGTTGAGCTCAACCCCACTTTCTCGTGGCCACGCGATCGCGCCATCGGTCTGCTGGCGGGCGGGCCAGAGGCGATGTTTGCCGCCGTTGAAGGCGCCGAGGATGATCGGGTGCAAGGCGGCTACGACCTGCAGTCGCTGTTGCCCAGCGCGCAGGACGTGGTGATCCTGCTTGCCGCGTCCGGTGCCACACCCTATGCGATGGGCGCGCTGGCAGCGGCGCGCGCGGCCGGGGCGCTGAGCATCGGCATCGTCAACAACCCCGACGCGCCGCTGGCGGCCGGCGCCGACATCGGCATCCTGCTCGATACCGGCGCCGAGTTGATCTCGGGCAGCACAAGGCTGAAGGCCGGCACTGCGCAGAAGATGACGCTCAACACCCTGAGCAGCGCGCTGATGGTGCGGCTGCACAAGGTCTACGGCAACCTGATGGTCGATGTGCGCGCCACCAATGCCAAGCTGATCAAGCGCGCGCTGCGCCTGACCTTGCTGGCCAGCGGCGCCGCCGAGCCCGAAGCCCGCGACGCGCTGGGCGCCTGCGGCTGGCGGGTGAAAGTGGCGGTGGTGATGCTCAAGGGCGGCCTCAGCGTGCACCAGGCCGAAGACCGGCTTGAGGCCGCCGAGGGCAGCGTGCAGGGCGCACTGGCCGGGCCGCCGGTCTGAGGTATTGCGGTCTGACTTGCCGGCTCCCGCTGGCCCAGGGATTCAGCAGGGGCAGCGTTGGCATTGAAGCAAGATAGAAAAAGGGGCCCGCAGGCCCCTTGCTTGATTCTGGTGCCGTCGCCGGGATCAGGGGCAGGCCGGCGTGGTCAAAAGGATGTTCGGCCGCAGCGCGCGCGTGGCGCCGCTCTCGTCCCCCAGCACACTCATCGCATTGCGGGTAAAGGTGCAGCCGTAGCTGCTGGCCGCCACCGTGGCCGGCGTCACCACATCATCGCCAGCGGGCTTGATGCCATCGCGCTCCCACTTGATCATGGCGTCGAAGGCCTCGGCCTGCTCGGCCACGGTGAAGTCGCAATGGCTGGCACCGCGGATGGCGCGCTGCACCAGCCACTGGCTGTTGCCCTTGGCCGCCACCCGCTTCTGGTAGACCTGCTGCATGCTGAAGGGCACGAACAGATCGCCCAGTGTGTGGATGGACACCACCGGGATCTTGAACTCGCCGTTGATCTGCGGAATCCAGCGCAGGCCGTCGCGCCGCAAACGGTTGGCGTCGGCTGCAGCGGTGAGCTTGAGCACGCTGGCATTCAGCGCCGTGCTGCCGGTGGCGTCGCCGTCGATGGTGTAGGTGTAGGCGTTGGTGTCGAGCACGTTCTTGTTCAGGATGCCCGTGACCGTGCCGTCGCTGCCGAAGGTGCCATAGGCCGAGCCGAAGCTGCCCCCGAACGCCATGCCTTGGGCGAACATCGGCCGCTCGCCACCGGTGATGTTCTTGACCACCTGCACGTACTTCGCGCCTTGCGCGGTCGGCACGGACGGGAAGGTGGTCCACAGTGCGGCATTGACCGAGGCGCTGATGTCGGCCCAGTTGGCTGTGGGGTACTTCGGCAGGCCGGCCAGCGCCTGGGCCGTGACCTGCATCGCCGCAAACTGGTTGAACAGCTCGGCGTCGCCCATCACACCGCACATCGGCACCGCGCCGGCGTACTTCACCTTGTTGATCGCGGTGGCGGCGGCTTCGTCCTCGATCGCCGCGCCGGTGATGTGCCCGCCCATCGAATGGCCGGTGATGTAGAACTTGCTCGGCGCGGCCAGCGCGCGGCCGGCGGCGGCGGTGATCTTGTTGAACTCCAATGCCAGCGCGTTGGTGTCCTCAACGCCGACGCGCACGTCGTAGTAGTTCTTGCTGTAGCTCGATGCCGCCCAGGCGTAGCCGTTCTGGATCAGGTAGCGGCGGATCGACGGCGCGCTGATGGTTAGCGCCGCGCCGGTGCCCCGGAAGCCATGGGCGTACATCACCAGCTTGCCGTTCCAGTTGGCCGGCACCTCGACCTGGTAGCCCGCGCCCTTGAGCACGCCGGCGTAGCGGCTGGTGGTGCTCATGTCGACCACGTCGCCGGCGGCTGCGGCCATCGCGGCAAAGGAGGTGGCAGTGGCGTCGGCGGTGAAGGTGCGGGTGTCCTGCGCGCGCGTTTCCTCAGGCACAACCACTGGCGGCGGTGCCGGCACCGGCACGGGATCGCTGCCGCCGCAGGCCACCACCAGCAAGCTGGCCATCAGGATGGCGGGGGTACGCAGAACAGGACGAAATGACATAGGGAACTCCGTGGCCGTGATCGGGGGTGCGCCAGCGCAGCCGCGCCGGCATCAGCCTTCCAGCCTAACCAGCCCGTTGCAGTGCGAAGCCAAGTGCTTTCCCGAATGTCTTGTCGCGGTCGCGACAACGCGGCGCTGCCGTCAAACTGCACGACAGCGGGGTGCTGGCCCGCCAACTCCGCGCGCTGGCGCGGGCCCACTGCGCTAAGCTGGCCGGGCCGCAGCGACCCCTTGTCGATGCCGGCAGGCGGTGATCGACGTAAGCGGGTAGACCTTCGATGAATACGGATTGGCTGTGGGTATTGCCGTTGGCCCTGGGGCTGGCCGGCGGGCTACTGTGGCGGCTGCGGCTGCGGCTGCGTCGGCGCCAGCGGCGCCCGGTTGCCCGTGACCAGGCCGCCCGGGTCAGCACCGCAACGGCGCCGCAAGCGCCGCCTTCAGCCATCGAAGCGCAGCGGCTGGCGGCCACCGAGGCCTTGCGCCAGGCCAGGCTGCGCAAGGCGGAACAAGCCACCCGCCTGCAGCGCCAGGCCGATGTGCAAGCTGCGGTCGCTGCGCCAGTGGTGCCGGCGGTGGTCGTCCGTGTGCTGCCGCCACCGGCTGCGCCCGCTGCCACCGCCGTCCCCACCACATCCATCGCTCCCGCCCGATCCGCCGCGCCCAGCGCAGCCATCGCACCCGCCGCACAACCTGCCGCACAACCCGCCGTACAACCTGCCGAGCGCGGCGGGGTGGCTGCGGCGCAAGCTGCCCAGCCGACATCAGTGCCTACCGTGCTGTTGGTCGACGACTCCAAGCTGGTGCGGGTGAAGACCGGCCGGCTGCTGCAGCATCAGGGCTGGCAGGTGTTGCTGGCCGAGGATGGCCTGGCGGCCTGGCGGCAGTTTGAAAGCACCGCCATCGATCTGCTGATCACCGATGTCGAGATGCCTGGGCTGGACGGCTTCGAGCTCACCCGTCGCCTGCGTGCCGACCCGCGCTGGCAGGCCCTGCCAGTGATCATGATCAGCGGTTCGGACGACAAGCACCAAGCTGCGGCGCATGCTGCGGGCGTCGATCTGCTGCTGGGCAAGCCCTATGCCGAGGCGGTCTTGCTGGCCCAGGCGCAGCGGCTGGTTGGCCGCAGCGTGGCGCCGGCCGAGGCCCGCCTGGCATTTCACTGACAGCTTGTTCTCAACCAACCCCGGCGGCGGCTACCGGTAGATCAAGGCCGATCAAGGCCGCGCCAGCGGCAGCGCGCCGAAGCGCTGCGGCGCCTGCGCCGCCAGCCAGGCCACCACCGCCCAGCAGGCCACGCATTGCGGCAAGGCGCGGGTGTCGAGCCGATCAAAGGTGTCGTTCGCGGTGTGGTGCACGTCGAAGTAGGTGCTGCCGTCCTGGCTCAGCTCAACGCCGGCCCAGCCATGGCGGCGCACCAGCCAGGCGGCGTCGGGGCCGGGTGAGCCGTTGTTGCCGCCAAAGTCCAGGCCCAGTGGCGCCAGCACGCGGGCCATGGCCTCGAAGGCCGGCAGCGAGGCCGGGTCGGTGCGGCCGCGCAGCCGGTAGATGGCGCCGGCGCCGAAATCGCTTTCGCCCACCAACTGGTGGAACTGGCTGCGGTAACGCTTGCCGTAGTCGTTGGCGCCGTCGAAGCCGTTTTCCTCGTTGCCAAACAGCACGACGCGCAGGGTGCGGCGCGGCGTCAACCCAGCCTCGCGCGCCAGCCGCTGGATCAGCGCGGCGGCGGCGCTGACGATGGCCACACCGGCGGCGTCGTCGGCCGCGCCCTCGCCCAGATCCCAGGAATCGAGGTGGGCACCGATCAACACCACCTCGTCGGCCAGCTCGCCGCCGGGTACCTCGGCAATCACGTTGTGGGTTTGTGCCTCGACGCCGATCTGGTTGTCCAGCTGCAACCTCACCCGCACCGGGCCCGCGGCCTGCAGCCCATGGATCAGCTCGGCATCGGGCACCGAGACGGCGGCGGCCGGTATCTGCGCCGCAGCATCGTCGTAGCGCATCGCGCCGGTATGGGCGATGCGCGCTGTGTCGGTGCCGATCGAGCGGATCAGCACCGCCAGCGCGCCGCGTCGCGCCGCCTCAACCGCGCTGCCTGAGCGTGCCGGCACCGCGCGGCTGTAGCCGCTGCCGTCACGGCTGCGCTCGGTGCGCTGGTCGACAAAGACGATGCGGCCGCGCGCGCGGTCACTGCTGTCGGCCTTGAGCGCGGCGAAGTCGGGGTACCAGGCCAGCTCGGCCTCGATGCCGGCCTCGGGTGTGCCAATGCTGTTACCCAAGGCCGCCATCACCAGGTCATGGCGCTGCGGCGCGGTGATCACCGCACTGCCCGGGCCGCGCCGCCAGACGCGCAGCGCCAGTGGCTCGGCGCGCACGGCCGACAAGCCCAGTGCGCTCAGCCGCGCTTGCGCCCAGACCACCGCCTTGGCGTCGGCCACTGAGCCGGCCGGCCGCGCGCCGATGTCACGGCTCAGGCTGCGCACCAGGTCGAGCGCCTGGCCGTCTTGCAGCGCGGCGTCGCGCAGCCGGGCCGCGAAGGCCAGATCGGCATCGCTGAAGACCTGGGCCTGGGCGCGGCCGGGCACGCCGCTCATGCCCAGCAGGGCCGCGGCGGCCAGCAGCCGGCGGCGGCGCGGTCCGTAGCCATGGGCGGTCAACGCCCGGTCGGGAAGTTGAACTCGGCGCCCTTGGCGATGCTCTCGGGCCAGCGCTGCATCACGCTTTTTTGCTTGGTGTAGAAGCGCATGCCTTCCTCGCCATAGGCATGCATGTCGCCGAACAGGCTCTTCTTCCAGCCGCCAAAGCCGTGCCAGGCCATCGGCACCGGGATCGGCACGTTGACGCCGACCATGCCCACCTGCACCTTGCGGCTGAACTCGCGGGCGATGCCGCCGTCGCTGGTGTAGATCGACACGCCGTTACCAAACTCATGTGAATTGATCAGATCCAGCGCGCTGGCGAAATCAGGCACGCGCACGCAAACCAGCACCGGGCCGAAGATCTCTTCGCGGTAGATGCGCATCGCCGGCGTGACATGGTCAAACAGCGTGCCGCCGGTGAAGAAGCCGCCCTCCAACCCCGGCACCGTGAGGCCGCGGCCATCGACCACCAGCGTTGCGCCTTCTTCCACGCCGGTGGCGATGTAGCCCTCGATACGGGTCTTGGCCTCGGCGGTGACGATCGGGCCCATCTCGGCCGCCTGGTCCATCGGGTTCATCACCTTCAAGGCCTTGGCGCGATCGGCCACCTTGGGCACGATCTGCTCGGCAATGTCGCCCACCAGCACCGCCACGCTGATGGCCATGCAGCGCTCGCCGGCCGAGCCGTAGGCCGCGCCGATCAGCGCATCCACCGCCTGCTCGACATTGGCATCGGGCATCACCACCAGGTGGTTCTTGGCGCCGCCCAGCGCCTGCACGCGCTTGCCATGCTTGGCGCCGGTCTCAAAGATGTAGTGGGCAATCGGCGTTGAGCCTACAAAGCTGATGGCCTTGACATCGGGGTGCGTCAGCAGCGCATCCACCGCCACCTTGTCGCCCTGCACCACGCTGAACACGCCGTCGGGCAGGCCGGCCTGCTGCAACAGCTCGGCCATCAACAGCGAGCAGCTCGGGTCACGCTCGCTGGGCTTCAAGATGAAGGCATTGCCGGCGGCCAGCGCGATCGGGAACATCCACATCGGCACCATGCACGGAAAGTTGAACGGCGTGATGCCGGCCACCACGCCCAGCGGCTGGCGCAGTACGTGGTTGTCGATGCCGTTGGACACCTGGTCGGTGAAGTCGGTCTTCAGCAGCTGCGGCGCGCCGCAGGCGAACTCGACGATGTCGATGCCGCGCGAGACCTCGCCCTGCGCGTCGGTGAAGACCTTGCCATGCTCGGCGCTGATCATCGCGGCCAGCGTGTCCTTGTGCTGGTTCAGCAGCGCCAGGAAGTTGTTCAGCACCCGCGCGCGGCGGATCGGCGGCATGTCGCCCCAGGCCGGCTGCGCGGCCACCGCAGCGGCCACCGCGCTCGCCACATCGGCCACCGAGGCCAGCGCCACCTGGCGCGCCACCGCGCCGGTGCTGGGGTTGAACACCGGCTGTGACCGGCCACCGGCGCCGGGCACCAGCCGGCCGGCGATGAAGTGGCCCACGTCGGTGGTCTGGGTGAAGGCTTCAGGGGCGCCCATGGCGGTCTCCGGGGGTGGTGGGTGGGAGCCGCAGTCTAGGCCGCGCCCGGGCCCGCGCCTAGCCACCTGGCGCTGGATTCATTGTTCAGATTGGCAAACAATGACGCTATCGAATCTGGAACAAAGAGGCCTCACCCCAATGGACGCCCGCCGCATTGAAACCCTGTGGAGCCATGTGCACTGGCTCAGCGTGCTGGGCATGCTGGGCAGCTTCACCGCAGCCGCCCAGCGCCTGGGCGTCAGCAAGGCGGCGATGAGCCAGCGCATCGCCGAGTTGGAACGTGCCGCCGGTGTGCCGCTGGTGCTGCGCACCACCCGCAGCGTGCGGCTCACCGAGGCCGGCCAGCAGCTGGCCGACGCCACGGCCGGCGCCTTCCAGGCCATCAGCACCGCCTTTGCCGGCATCAAGGACCTGGCCGACGCCCCGCGTGGCCGGCTGCGGGTGACGGCGCCGGTGGCGCTGGCACGCCAGCAGATCGTGCCATTGCTGCCGGCGTTTTTGCGCGCCCACCCCGAGGTGCGCATCGAGCTGGACCTGGCCGACCGGCTGGTGCCGCTGGCGCAGGAGGGCTATGACCTGGCGATCCGCCACACCCCCGCGCCGCCCGAGACGCATGTGGCCTGGGCGCTGTGTGCCACCCGCTCACTGCTGGTGGCCAGCCGCGCCTACCTGCGCCGGCGCGGTGAGCCGTTGGTGCCGGGCGATCTGGCCCAGCATGACTGCCTGCACTACCTGCGGCCGGGCGAGGCGCCGGCCTGGCAGTTGTTGCAGGCCGTTGGCCAGACGGCCACCTCGCCGGAGAACCAAAAAATCACCGTGCCGGTGACGGGCTGTTTTGCCGCCAACAACAGCGAGGCGCTGTGCGAAGCGGCACTGGCGGGGCTGGGCATCGCGCTGCTGCCTGATTTCAGCGCCCAGGCGGCCTTGCGCACCGGCAAGCTGGTGCCGGTGCTGCCCGGCTGGCAGCCGGTGGGCAGCTTCGGCGATCACCTCTACGCGATCCGGCCCTACAGCCCCTATGTGCCACGCGCGGTGCAGGCGCTGGTGCAGTTTTTGCGGGAATCGCTGGCCGGGGGCTTTGCGGCTTGAGCCTGAGCCCGGTAGGTTGGCGTGAGCCCGCGAACTCCAACAGCAACGGCAAAGGAGAAAGCGACAGGGCCCGGTAGGTTGGAGAGAGCCCGCGAACTCCATCATCAACGTAAAAGGATCAAGCCCGGTAGGTTGGAGTGAGCCCGC
>JBBQJN010000029.1:0-21019 GCA_038325945.1 Burkholderiales bacterium
GAAGTCACCGGCGGTCTCGACGACATCCAGCTGCGCGAGCTCGAATTTCGCCTCGGCTACCTGCGCGAGCTCGAGGAGCGGCGTGAGGCCGTGCTCAAAAGCATCCAGGAGCAAGGCAAACTGACGCCCGAGCTGGCGGCCGCGATTGCCGCTGCGCCTACCAAGCAGGAGCTCGAAGACCTCTACCTGCCCGACAAGGTCAAGCGCCGCACCAAGGGTTTGATCGCCCTGAGGCCGGGCAGGAGCCGCTGGTCGACCGGCTGTTCGCCGACCTCATGCTCGACCCGCACACCGAGGCCACGGCGTTTGTCGCCGGTTACGAGGGCGGCTCCGCGAAGCTGGCCAAAGCCGGCTTTGCCGACGCGGTTGCGGTGCTGGACGGTGTGCGCGATCTGCCCAGCAAGCGCTGGGCCGAGGAGTGTGTCTGACGCGACCAGTGAACAGGACGTGGGGTTAGGTGCGCAACCAGGATGCATCGCATGCCAAGACCGTGCTCGGCTGGGCCACACGGCCAGAGGAGCAAAGCATCCGGGGCACCGCGCGCCGCCTGATCGACCTCGGAACCGTGAAGGTCTGATCGCAGCCCTGCGAGCCGATCAGCCACACCGATCAGCCAGATCAGCCACGCGCGCGGCCTTGCCGGCCCATCTACTATGGCAGGGGGATGTACTCGCCGTTGCCGGCGCTGACAATCGCTGCAAGCCCGGCGCGAGCGTCGGCGCGATGCCGCTACCACCTGATCGCAGCCCCGGCGCTGCAATGGAGATCACGATGCCCTGGACCTACTCGCAATCCACCGGCCAACTGCGCCACAACGGCACCGTGGCCGGCACCGGCTACTCTGGCGCCGGCCAGACGGCGGCCGCCGGCCGCAATAACCCTGCGATGCAGGGCACACCCAACCAGGGCCCGATCCCGGCCGGGCAGTGGAACGTCGGCAACGCGTACCAGCACCCGACCAAGAGCCCCACATCGATGAACCTGACGCCGTTCGGCCACAACGCGCTGGGGCGCTCGGCGTTCATGATCCACGGCAACAACGTGCAGAACAACGCCTCGCAAGGCTGCATCATCCTCGGGCCGAACCAGCGGCAATTGATCGCCGCCAGCGTCGACCACATTCTCACCGTGGTGCCTTGATCATGTTCGCGGGCGCTGTGCGCGTGCAGTGCGCGATGCGCGGCGTGCGCCACTTGCTGCGCGCCGCGCCGTGGGCCAGCGGTCTGCTGTTCGCGACGCTGTCCTTCGGCGCGGCGCAGGCCGACGTGATGTGGCCCACTCTGGCGGCGGTTGAAGGCTCGCTGCGCGACGCCGGGCCTCGTGCCACGTTGGCCCTGCACTTCAACTGTGCGCGCCACCAGGGCAGCGGCTACGAGGCCATCGCGCAGGGCTCGGCGCAGTGGGTGGCGCTGGCCGAGCGGCTGATGCGCCACGCCGATGCCTGCTACGCCGAGGGCCTGCAGGGCGCGCTGGGCCTGGCCATGCAGCGTGCACCACGCCAGGTGCTGCCGCTCGTGGGCCGATCTGCAACGCTGTCGGCCGAGTTGATCTGCCTGCCCTTCGTCTCCGACGAGATTGCGCCGGCTGCGCAGGCGGCCGCGGTCGCGCGCTCGCGCCGCGCCATCGCGGCCGTGCGCGACGAGGCGCTGCGTCCACAGCAGCAGGCCTGCCTGGCGTTCATCGGCACGGTCGAGTCCGGCATCGCGTCGCGCCAGCCGGTGCCGGCGGCCGCCGCGTCTTCCGCCCCGGCTACCGCCCCGGCTACCGCGCGGCCGGTCGCGCCCGGCACGCAGCCCTTGAGCAAACCCTGAAACCTCGTCGTCGTGAATCCACACTTGCAAGGGGTGGCCGCCGACAACCCCGGCAATGACCTCAGCCATCGCGGCAAGTCCATGCGGCAACTCACCCCTGCGCGGGCCCAACTCAAAGCCCGGCAGCCTGCGGGGCCTTGGAGCCTGTCGGGCTTGGGGAGCGTCGGCTGCGAATCGACCGCAGCGGTCCATTTCTCACCGTCTCTTTGCCCCATAGCTGGGCTATGGGGCTGCTAATCCGGCAAGAACTGTCCTCGCTGGGGCCGATTCTCGCTTTTCGACGCCCCAAGCCCGACAGGCTCCCAGGGCGCCAGATGCCCGCCCGGCGTGGTGCGCATGATCTGCACGCCCTTGAGCGTGCTGCCCTGGCTTGAGCTCGCCGCTGCGCTCGGCGGCCTCGATCACGCCCAGCGCCAGCCGGTTCTTGCTGGAGCCCAGCGGATTGAAGGCTTCGACCTTGAGGTACAGCGTCACGCCCAACGGCGCCAGGCGGTTGATCCTGACCACCGGCGTGCGGCCCACGGTCTCAAGGATGCTGGCGTAGCGCGCCATGTCATGGTCCCTGGGTTGAAGGCGTCGAGCGTAGCCGGATTCGGCCGCTGGGAAAGGCGCGCAGCGCTACGATGGGCCCCATGAACGCGACTCACCCTGGCCAACGGCCCCAAACCCAGGGCGAAGAGATCGCCAATGCCGTCAGCCACGGCCTGGGCTTCTTGCTGGCTGTGGCCGCGCTGCCGATCCTGGTCGTGTTCGCGGCACGGCGCGGCAGCGCGGCCGACATCGCGGCCGCGGTGATCTACACGGCGACGATGCTGCTGCTGTACGGGGTATCGACGCTGTACCACGCCTTGCCGGCGGGGCGCGCCAAACATTGGCTGAACCGCCTCGACCACGCCGCCATCTACGTCTTCATCGCCGGCAGCTACACGCCGTTTGCGCTGGGTGCTTTGCGCGGCGGCTGGGGCTGGACGATCTTCGGCATCGTCTGGGGCCTGGCGGCGCTGGGTGTGACGGTGAAGCTCTTCAACCGCCTGAAGCACCCGATCTGGTCCACCGCGCTCTACGTGGCGATGGGCTGGGTGGTGCTGATCGCCATCGTGCCGCTGGTGCAGCGCATGCCCGCCGTCGCGCTGGCCTGGCTGGTGGCCGGCGGCCTGGCCTACACGCTGGGCGCGGCGGTGTACCTGTTCGATCACCGCCTGCGCTACGTGCACTTTGCGTGGCATCTCTTCGTGATGGCCGGTAGCGCCTGCCACTTTGCCGCAGCGCTGACGCAGTTCGACTGACGGGTTGCCCGGCAAGCCGCGATGACCCTGCCAACACAAGCCCGCATCGTCATCGTCGGCCGCGGTACCGCCGGCTGCTCCACCGCCAATCACCTGGCGCTGGCCGGCGAGTGCGACGTGCGGCTGCTCGAGCAGGGCCGCTTGACTTGCGGCACCATCTGGCAGGCGGCAGGGCTGGTGGGCCAGACGCGCCCTAACCGCAACAGCACGCGCATGAGCAAGTACGGCATCGAGCCCTACGC
This sequence comes from Burkholderiales bacterium, assembly GCA_038325945.1. GTDB lineage: Bacteria > Pseudomonadota > Gammaproteobacteria > Burkholderiales > Burkholderiaceae_C > Pseudaquabacterium. The sequence continues at coordinate 3,340 of JBBQJN010000029.1, forward strand.
CATGCTCGAAGCCGAAACCGGCCTGGTCACGGGCTGAAAGGCCTGCGGCAGCGTCAACGTGGCGAGCACGCCAGAACGCATGCAGGTGCTGCGCAAACAGGCGGCGCTGGCGTGCAGATTTGGTGTCGAGTTGCAACTCATCACGCCGCGAGAGGCCGGTGGGCTCTAACGCATGAACTCCAGCGGCGACATCACGATGTGCGTCGTGCCGTCGTGCCAGGGCGTCTTGAACGCGGCGTCTCGCGGCATCGTGCCTTGCACCATTGCGTATTTCAGCCCATCGTGGACGCCGTTTCAGGCTGATCGTGGACGCCGTTTCAGCGGGATCGTGGACGATGGGGGTGGCGCGCAAGTGATTTTCTGAACGGCCTCAGGCTCACCGCTTCTTACGATCCGAACCGATGCCAACCAACAGAGTCACGATGCAGCAAATCCGAGCGACATTGCGCCTGCACCTGCAGGCCGGCCTGATCAAGCAGGAGGCGGGTGATGGCGCGGTGCACAACCTGCAACACCGGCGTCGCCAGCTTGGGTTGCGATGCCAGCATCAGCCAGTGGCGGCCTCGGCTTGGGCGAAGAAGCTCTCGGCGTGCTGCTGCACCAGGCGGTACAGCGTGGTCTGCTCGGGGCGGTGGCGCTTGCAGTGCACCGGCGCGCCATCCGGCGCCCGGTGGGGCTGTCGACCGATAGTTTGGACGCGTGCTCACGTCGAGACTGTGGTGCTGCACAGTCTCAGACCGCGCAGGGCAGCGCCATCGCACAGCGTGATGCCTACAACCTTGTGACCTTGTGAGGCCCCGTCGTGGAGCATGCGGCGCGGTCCGTTACGCTGCGATTCTGCCGGCAACCTGCCGGCAAGCCCCCCCTGTGGCACACTCGCCCGCTTTGCGCTGAGGGGCCCCCGGGCCCAAGAGATTTGGACAAGATTCTTCTGCAGATCGCGGCCGAGCGGAAGGTCGCTCCCCGCCAGATCAAGACCGCCGTTGACCTGCTCGACGGTGGCGCCACCGTGCCTTTCATCGCCCGCTACCGCAAGGAAGCCACCGAGGGCCTGGACGACATCGAGCTGCGTGAGCTGGAGAGCCGGCTGGCCTATCTGCGCGAGCTGGAAGAGCGCCGCGCTGCGGTGCTCAAGAGCATCGCCGAGCAGGGCAAGCTGACGCCCGCGCTGCAGCAGGCCATCGAGGCCGCACCGACCAAGCAAGCGCTCGAAGATCTCTACCTGCCCTACAAGGTCAAGCGCCGCACCAAAGGCTTGATCGCCCGCGAAGCCGGGCTGGAGCCGCTGGCCGACCGGCTGTTCGCCGACCCGATGCTGGACCCGCACACCGAGGCCACGGCGTTTGTGGTCGGTTACGAGGGCGGCTTCGCCAAGCTGGCCGAAGCCGGCTTTGCCGACGCGGTTGCGGTGCTGGACGGCGTGCGCGACCTGCTCAGCGAGCGCTGGGCCGAGGACGCGGCGCTGGTAGGCCGCTTGCGCGAATGGCTGTGGGGCGAGGGCCTGCTGCGCAGCAAGCTGGCCGACGGCAAGGACCCCGAGCACGCCGACAACGCCAAGTTTCGCGACTATTTCGACTATGACGAGCCGATTCGCGGCGTGCCCTCGCACCGTGCGCTGGCGGTGTTTCGCGGCCACACGCTGGGCGTGCTCGACGCCAGGCTGGTGCTTGACGAAGAGGCCGTGCCTGGCCAGCCGGGGCTGGGCGAGGGCCGCATCGCCGTGCACCTGGGCTGGCGCCATGGCAAGCGCCCGGGTGACGAGCTGATGCGCAAGACCGTGGCCTGGACCTGGAAGGTCAAGCTCTCGCTGAGCCTGGAGCGCGACTTGTTCACCCGGCTGCGTGAGGCCGCCGAGGCCACCGCGATCAAGGTCTTTGCCGAGAACCTGCGCGATCTGCTGCTGGCCGCGCCGGCCGGCAAGCGCGTGGTGATGGGGCTGGACCCTGGCATCCGCACCGGCGTCAAGGTGGCGGTGGTCAGCGATACCGGCAAGGTGCTGGCCACCCATACCGTCTACCCGCACGAGCCCAAGCGCGATTGGGAAGGCTCGTTGCACACGCTGGGCAAGCTGGTGGCCAGCCATGGCGTCAACCTGATCGCCATCGGCAACGGCACCGCCAGCCGCGAGACCGACAAACTGGCCGGCGACCTGATCAAAAGTATTCTGGCTGCGGCACCCGAGTTCAAGATCGAGAAAGCGGTGGTCAGTGAATCGGGCGCGTCGATCTACTCGGCCAGCGAGTTCGCCAGCAAGGAGCTGCCCGAACTCGACGTCAGCCTGCGCGGCGCGGTGTCGATCGCCCGGCGGCTGCAAGACCCGTTGGCCGAGCTGGTGAAGATCGACCCCAAGAGCATCGGCGTCGGCCAGTACCAGCATGACGTGAACCAGGCCGAGTTGGCGCGCATGCTCGATACCGTGGTCGAGGACTGCGTCAACAAGGTGGGCGTCGACCTGAACACCGCCTCGGCGCCGCTGCTGGCACGGGTGGCCGGGCTCTCAGCGACAGTGGCTGCGGCCATCGTGCGCTGGCGCGATGCCCATGGCGCGTTTCGCAACCGCCAGCAGTTGCTGGATGTCAACGGCCTCGGCCCCAAGACCTTCGAGCAGGCAGCGGGCTTCCTGCGCATTCGCGACGGCGACAACCCGCTTGACCTGACGGGTGTGCACCCTGAAACCTACCCGGTGGTGCAGCGCATGCTCGACCGGCTGCAGCGCCCAGTGGGCGAGGTGATGGGCAGGTCCGACGTCATCCGCGCGCTGCTGGCCAAGCTGGGGCCGCAGGCCTTTGCCGACGAGCGTTTTGGCGCCATCACGGTGGGTGACATCTTTGCCGAACTCGAGAAGACAGGCCGCGATCCGCGCCCCGACTTCAAGGTGGCCAAGCTGGCCGACGGCGTCGAGCACATCAGGGACCTGAAAGAAGGCATGACGCTGGAAGGCACGGTCAGCAACGTGGCCCAGTTCGGTGCCTTTGTTGACCTGGGCGTGCACCAGGACGGGCTGATCCATGTCAGCCAGCTGGCCAACAAGTTTGTCAGCGATGCGCGTGAGGTGGTCAAGACCGGTGACATCGTCAAGGTCAAGGTGCTCGAGGTGGACCTGGCGCGCGGCCGCATCTCGCTGACGATGAAGCTCGACGCGCAGCCGGGCAAGGACGGCGGTGGCCGCGCTGACAGCTTCCGCCCAGCCGCACGTGACGAGCGTGTGGGCCGCGGTGGCCAGCGGCCGGCTGCCCAGCCGGCGGTCAGCGGCGGCGCCATGGCTGCGGCCTTTGCCAAGCTGCAGGGCAAGCGTTGAGTCCCATGCGCGACGCCCTGTCTCCTGCCATCGCCATGGCGCGGCATCCGCTCGCCCTGGCCGCCGGCCTGGCGCTGCTGGGCGGACTGCCGGTGGCGGCATTCGGCCAGGCCACGCAGCAGGTGGAAATCAGCGCCCAGCCAGGCGGCGATACCGAGCAGCGCCGGCGCGACCCGGTGGCGCGCACGGTGTATGGCCGCGAAGAGCTCGACAAATATGGCGACACCAGCGTCAGCGACGTGCTCAAGCGCCTGCCGGGCGTCAACATGCAGGCTGGCAACCCGCGGCTGCGCGGGCTGGGCGCGGGCTATACGCTGCTGCTGATCAATGGCGATCCGGCGCCGCCGGGTTTTTCGCTGGACAACCTGTCGCCAGGCCAGGTCGAGCGCATCGAGGTCACCCGCGGCCCCACGGCCGAGCACAGCGCGCGCGCCGTGGCCGGCACGCTCAACATCATCCTGCGCGAGGCGCCGCGCAGCCGCCAGCGTGAGCTGGGCATGCGGCTGGGCTACCAGGCCTGGGCGCCGACGCTGGCCGCCAACGGCCAATGGGGCGACCGCGACGGCCGCTTGAGCTACACGTTGCCGGTGGCGGTTTACCAATGGCGCGGCCAGGCCGATACCTTCAGCGATCGGCGGTCGCTCGACGTCAACAACGCGGCCCAGCAGCTGCGGGTGAATGGCCTCGACCAGTTCTGGGGCGGCGGCTTCAACCTGAGCCCGCGGCTGAGCTGGAAGTTCAGCGAGACCGAGAGCTTGAACCTGCAGCTGTTCGCCCAGCGCAACAACTTCAACAACCGCGGTTTCTCCGACACCGAGGTGCTGCAGGGCGCGGCGCCGACCAGCGTCAATGAGCGTTTTGTCAGCGGCGGCCATTGGCAAATGCAGCGCGCCAACCTGCAATGGGTGCGGCGCTGGGGCGGCGGCGCACGGCTGGAGGTCAAGGGCGGCGGCCAGGCCAGCCGCAGCGAGTTCCGCAACCTCACCGATGGCTTGAACAGCGCCGGCCTGCCGTCGCTGGCGCGCGACACCACCGGCAACAACCGCGAACTGAGCCTGACCAGCGGCGGCAAGTTCAGCCAGCCGCTGGGCGAAGCACACACGCTGGCGCTGGGCTGGGATGTTGAATACAAACGCCGCCGCGAGCTGCGCAGCGTGATCGAAAACGGTGCCCAGCAGCTGCTGGGTTACGACGGCCAGCCCTTCGAGGCCGACGTACAGCGCAGCGCGGTCTTTGTGCAGGATGAATGGGAGTTGGCGCCGCGCTGGTCGACCTACCTGGGCCTGCGGGCCGAGCGCATCGCCATTACCAGCGCTGGTGGGGACGGCACGCTGCTCAACACCAGCCAGGTGGTGACGCCGATCTGGCACATCAACCACAAGCTCAGCGCCACCGGCCGTGACCTGGTGCGCGCTAGCCTGACACGCAGCTACAAGGCGCCCGAGCTCAACGCGCTGATGGCCCGACCCAGCCTGAACAGCAGCTACCCGGTGAGTGGCGCCAACCCGCAGATAGCGCCGGATCGCACGGGCAACCCGGCGCTCAAGCCCGAGCTGGCCACCGGGCTGGACATCGCTTTCGAGAAATACCTGCCGCAGGGCGGCGTTTTCAGCATCGGCGGCTTTCACCGCGGCATCAACGGGTTGATCCGCAACCAGACCAGTCTGTTGACCGTGCCCTGGGCTTTGGTTCCGCGCTGGGTGTCGCAGCCGGTTAACCTGGCAGGCGCCAGCAGCACCGGCGTGGAACTGGAGCTCAAGGGCCGCGCCGAAGAGCTGCTGCCGGCCGGCTGGGCCGTCAAGGGATTGAGCCTGCGCGCATCGGCCAGCCTGTACCGCTCAACGGTGGATGGCATCACCGGCCCCGACAACCGGCTCGAGCAGCAGCAACCCTGGTCGGCCACTGCGGGCTTCGACCATGTGGTCGGTCAGGTGCTGAGCGGGCCGCATCTGACCTACGGCGCCAGCCTGGCTTGGACGCCGGGCTACCGCACGCAGCAGTCCAATGATCAGGCTCAGACCACCGTCCAGCTGCGCACGCTGGATGCCTACACGCTGTGGGCCATCAGTCGCCAGACCAGCCTGCGGCTGGCGGTCAACGACCTGCTGGCCGACGGCACGCGCAATCTGACCGAATTGCAGCCCGCGCTCGGCGACCTGCAGTCCACGCTCAACAGCCGCAGCAGCCGGCGCTCGTTCCAGGCCGGCTTGCTGGTCAAGTTCTAGGTTCAAGGCCTGGCGCCACGATCCGCCGGCGCGTGGGCGGGTCTGGCAACAGGCGGTGGCCGCAGCGCAGCAACTGGCTGATGAGGCCGCCTACTGGCTGGCCGCGCCGACCCAGCACGCCATGCCGCTGTAGGCGAGCGGCCTGTCTCGTCGCTACAATCGGCGCTTTCGACTGTTCACAAGAGCGAGAAGGGCACCCTGGTTATGACACCGCGAACTACCCCGTTCGTCACCCCGGCCTAGCCGGCCGCGCTGTCACGCCTGTTCGTCCCTGTCCCCTTGTCGAACACATCAGCGCGGTGCCCTCCGCGCTTTTTTTCGCCTGTTGATCTGCCTCTCCCTGGAGCTTCCATGATTGCCATCACGCTGCCCGACGGTTCACAACGTGAGTTCCCGCAGCCCGTCACCGTGGCCGAGGTGGCCGCGTCGATCGGCGCCGGGCTGGCCAAGGCCGCGCTGGGCGGCCGGGTCGGGCGGGGCGACGCCGCGCGCCTGGTCGATACCAGCTACCTGATCGAGGCCGACCAGCAACTGGCCATCGTCACCGACAAGGACGCCGACGGCCTGGAGATGATCCGCCACTCCACCGCCCACTTGCTGGCCTATGCGGTCAAGCAACTGTTTCCCGAGGCCCAGGTGACGATCGGCCCGGTGGTCGAAAACGGCTTTTATTACGACTTTGCCTACAAGCGCCCGTTCACGCCCGACGACCTGGGGCGAATTGAGGCGCGCATGGCCGAGCTGGCGAAGAAAGACGAGCCGGTGTTGCGACGCGTGCTGCCGCGCGACGAGGCGGTGGCGCACTTCAAGGCCCAGGGCGAGTTTTACAAGGCCGAGATCATCGCCAGCATCCCGGCCGATCAGGATGTGTCGCTGTACCGCGAGGGCGATTTTGAGGATCTGTGCCGCGGCCCGCACGTGCCGTCCACCGGCCGCCTGAAGCACTTCAAGCTGATGAAGCTGGCCGGCGCCTACTGGCGCGGCGACCAGGCCAACGAGCAGTTGCAGCGCATTTACGGCACGGCCTGGGCCAGCAAGGACGATCTGGCCAACTACCTGCGCATGCTGGAAGAAGCCGAGAAGCGCGACCACCGCAAGCTCGGCCGCGAGCTTGACCTGTTCCACATCGATGAGCACGCGCCCGGCCTGGTGTTCTGGCATCCCAAGGGCTGGGCGGTGTGGCAAGGCGTTGAGCAGTACATGCGCGCGGTCTACCGCGACAACGGCTACCAGGAGGTCAAGGGCCCGCAACTGCTCGACCAGGGCCTGTGGGAAAAGACCGGCCACTGGGACAAGTATCGCGAGAACATGTTCGTTACCGAGAGCGAAAAGCGCGACTACGCGCTCAAGCCGATGAACTGCCCGGGCCATATCCTGATCTTCAAGCAGGGCCTCAAGAGCTACCGTGATCTGCCGCTGCGTTACGGCGAGTTTGGCCAGTGCCACCGCAACGAGCCCACCGGCGCCCTGCACGGCATCATGCGGGTGCGTGGCTTTACCCAGGACGACGGCCACATCTTCTGCACCGAGGACATGATCCTCGACGAGTGCGTGGCCTATACCGCGTTGCTGCAGAAGGTGTACGCCGATTTTGGCTTCAGCAACATCCTCTACAAGGTGGCGACGCGGCCGGACAAGCGCATTGGCAGCGATGCCGTCTGGGACAAGGCCGAGGCAGCGCTGATCGAGAGCCTGCAGCGTTCGGGCTGCGACTTCGTCATTTCACCGGGTGAAGGCGCCTTCTACGGCCCGAAGATCGAATACACGCTGAAAGACGCCATCGGCCGCGAGTGGCAGTGCGGCACGATGCAGGTCGATTTCTCGATGGCCGAGTTGCTGGGCGCCGAGTATGTGGCCGAAGACAGCGGCCGCCGCCACCCGGTGATGCTGCACCGGGCCATCGTCGGCAGCCTCGAGCGCTTCATCGGCATCCTGATCGAGCAGCATGCCGGCGCGCTGCCGGCCTGGCTGGCGCCGGTGCAGGTGGTCGTCGCCGGCATCACCGTCGAGCAGCAGGATTACGTCGCCGAAGTGGCGAAAACGCTGCAAAAACAAGGAGTTAGAGTCCGGGCTGATTTGCGCAACGAGAAGATCGCGTATAAAATCCGCGAGCATTCGTTGCAAAAGGTCCCGTACATCCTGGTCGCAGGCGACAAGGAGAAGGCAAGCGGGTCGGTTGCCGTGCGCGCCCGGGGCAATCTCGACCTGGGGCTGATGTCGTTGGCCGACTTCTCCGCCAAGCTCGCCGACGACATCGCCCGCAAGGTCTGAGGCTACTGCTCTCGGCGCGCATATTTGTTTTGTGCTGCTGTCCGTCTCGTGCCCATTGCTTGCCTTGGGGTGTGGCGTCGGATGGTTTGAAGGGTATTCACCATCGCTACTTATATGGACCGCCGTACCCCCAATGTGGAGCGCAAGCATCGGCTGAACCGCGAGATCATGGCGCCCACGGTGCGCCTGAACGGGGTCGAGAACGAACCACTGGGCATTGTCAGCATCATGGAAGCACTGCGCCTGTCGGGCGAGGCCGACGTGGATCTGGTGGAGATTGCACCCACCGCCGAACCCCCGGTGTGCCGGTTGATGGACTACGGCAAGTTCAAGTACCAAGAGCAGAAGAAGGCCGCTGAGGCCAAATCGAAGCAAAAGATCATCGAGGTCAAGGAAGTCAAGTTCCGGCCCGGTACCGATGACGGCGACTACAACATCAAGATGCGCAATCTGCGGCGATTCATCGCCGAAGACGGCGACAAGGGCAAGGTCACGCTGCGCTTCCGCGGCCGCGAGATTACCCACCAAGATATCGGCATGCGCATGCTTGAGCGCATCCGCGACGAATTGGCCGATGTCGCCATCGTCGAGCAGTTTCCCAAGCTCGAGGGCCGCCAGATGATCATGGTGCTGTCGCCCAAGAAGAAGCAGTAATTGAAGTCAGAGCAGTACCGATTTCGGATTTTTAGATTTTTGGTAGTACCGAATTCCCCGCGCCGGTCTGGTCACCGACGCAATCATGGGGAACAGCCGTTGCAGGCTTTACAAGTGCCCTCGCCAACCGCGAGGCCGCCTGCAGGGGCAACTAAGAAGGAGCAGTCATGCCCAAGATGAAGACCAAGAGCGGTGCGAAGAAACGCTTCCGCGTGCGTCCGGGGGGTACCGTCAAGCGCGGTCAGGCGTTCAAGCGCCACATCCTCACCAAGAAGTCCACCACGCGCAAACGCCACCTCCGTGGCACGGTTGCCGTGCACGAGACCAACAGGGGTCAATTGGCGCAGATGCTGCCATTTGCCGGCCTGTAATCCACTGACAGACAAAGGAGCACAACATGCCTCGCGTCAAACGTGGTGTAACAGCCCGCGCTCGCCACAAGAAGATCCTCGCCCTTGCCAAGGGCTACCGCGGCCGCCGCAAGAACGTCTATCGCATCGCCAAACAGGCGGTGATGAAGGCTGGCCAATATGCCTACCGTGACCGCCGAACCCGCAAGCGCGTTTTCCGCGCCTTGTGGATTGCCCGTATCAACGCCGCTTCGCGCAGCTTGGGCATCACGTACAGCCGGTTCATGGCGGGCATGAAAAAGGCCGAGATCGAGATTGATCGCAAGATGCTGGCCGAACTGGCTGTCAAGGACCCGGCGGCTTTTGGCGCCATCGTTGACAAGGTGAAGGCCCAGTTCGCTTGATCACCGCTTCGCCCGCCCCCGTTAACGGGGCGGGCGTGTGCCGGCAGGTTTTGCCGGTGGGCCTGGCCCGCTGGCAGATCGAGCTTTTGAAGGTCGTCACCCGTGGACGGCCTTTTTTGTTTTCTGACAGTCCATGACCGATCTCGACACCCTGGTGGCCAGCGCCACCGCCGACTTTGCCGCCGCGCCCACGCCCGCCGAACTGGAAAACGCCAAGGCGCGTTTTCTCGGCAAATCCGGTCGCGTGACCGACCTGCTCAAGGGCCTGGCGGCGCTGTCGCCCGACGACAAGAAGACCCGAGGCGCCGAGATCAACCAGACCAAGCAGCGCATCGAGGCCGCGCTCGGTGAGCGCCGCTTGGCGCTGGCCGAAGCCGAGCTCGATGCCCAGCTGCGCGCCGAAGCGCTGGATGTCAGTCTGCCCGGCCGCCAGCGCGGCACCGGCGGCCTGCACCCGGTATCGCGCACGTTGGAGCGTATCGAGGCGATCTTCGGCTCGATGGGCTTTGATGTTGCTGACGGCCCCGAGATCGAGACCGACTGGATGAGCTTCACGGCCTTGAACAACCCGGAGAACCACCCGGCGCGCTCGATGCAAGACACCTTTTACGTCGACATGAAAGACCAAGACGCCCGCTGGTACAACCTGCGCCCGCATACCAGCCCGATGCAGGTGCGGTATGCGCGCGCCCATGCCGCCAGGTATGCCGGCCAGCCGAGCATGCCCGAGATCCGCGTCATCGCGCCGGGTCGCACTTACCGGGTAGACAGCGACGCCACCCATTCGCCGATGTTCCACCAGTGCGAAGGCCTGTGGATCGGCGAGAACGTCAGCTTCAAGGACCTGAAGGTGGTGTTCACCGAGTTCTGCCGCAAGTTCTTCGAGAGCGAGGATCTTCAGCTGCGCTTTCGGCCCAGCTTCTTCCCGTTCACCGAGCCCTCGGCCGAGATCGACATCGCCTTTGCCTCGGGCCCGCTGCAGGGCCAGTGGTTGGAGGTGGCCGGCTCGGGCCAGGTGCACCCGAACGTGGTGCGCAACTTCGGTCTCGACCCCGAGCGCTACATCGGTTTCGCCTTCGGCATGGGCCCCGACCGGTTGGCCATGCTGCGCTATGGCGTCAGCGATCTGCGGCTGTTCTTCGAGAACGACCTGCGCTTCCTGCAGCAGTTCCGCTGAACCGCTGAACCGCTGCCATAGCCGCCTGCGCCCCCGACCCCGAATCCTGAGCTGCCATGCAATTTCCTGAATCCTGGTTGCGCGAGTTCTGCAACCCGCCGCTGTCGACCCAACAACTGGCCGACCTGCTGACCATGTCGGGCCTGGAGGTTGAAGACCTGCGCCCGGCCGCGCCGCCGTTCACCGGCATCGTTGTCGGCGAGATCGTCGAGGCCGAGCAGCATCCCAAGGCTGACCGTTTGCGCATCTGCCGGGTGGACGCCGGCCCGCACAGCCGCGACGGTGCGCTGCAGATCGTCTGCGGCGCGGCCAATGCGCGGGTCGGCATCAAGGTGGCGCTGGCGCTGGTGGGCGCCGAGCTGCCGCCGGCTGAAGCGGGCGCACAGCCGTTCAAGATCGCGCTTGGCCAGCTGCGCGGCGTCGAGAGCCAGGGCATGCTGTGCTCGGCGCGTGAGCTCAAGCTCAGCGATGACCATGGCGGCCTGCTCGAGCTCGACGTTGCGGCGCCGCTGGGCGCCGATGTGCGCGAGTGGCTGAAGCTCGACGACACGCTGTTCACGCTCAAGCTCACGCCCAACCTGGCGCATGCGCTCAGCGTTTACGGCGTGGCGCGCGAGGTGGCCGCGCTGACCGGCGCGCCGTTGCTGTCGCCCACGTTTCCACCGGTGGCGGTGGCGCTGGCCGAAACCTTGCCGGTAAAGGTGCTGGCGCCTGATCTGTGCGGGCGTTTCTCGGGCCGCATCGTGCGCCACCTGAACACGCAAGCCAAGACGCCGGCCTGGATGGTCGACCGCCTGGCGCGCTGCGGCCAGCGCTCGGTCAGCGCGCTGGTCGACATCTCCAACTACGTGATGTTCGAGTACGGCCGGCCCAGCCACATCTTCGACCTCGACAAGATCCACGACGGCCTGGTGGTGCGTTGGGCCCGCGCCGGCGAGACGCTCAAGCTGCTCAACGGCAGCACGGTGACGCTGGACGAGCAGGTGGGGGTGATCGCCGATGCGCAGGCCGTCGAATCGCTGGCCGGCATCATGGGCGGCGACGCCACTGCGGTATCGGACGATACGCGCAGCATCTACGTCGAGGCCGCCTTCTGGTGGCCCGAGGCGGTGGCTGGCCGCTCGCGCCGCTTCAACTTCAATACTGACGCCGGCCACCGCTTCGAGCGCGGCGTTGATCCGGCCTTGACGGTTGAGCACATCGAGCACATCACACGCTTGATCATCGGTATCTGCGGCACGCCCGACACGCAGTGCGGCCCGATCGATGACCAGCAGATCAACCTGCCCGCGCCGACGCCGGTGCGCCTGCGGCCGGCGCGTGCTCAACGGGTGCTGGGCATGTCGGTGAGCAGCGCGCAGTGCGCCGAAGTCTTTACCCGCCTCGGCCTGGCCTTCACTGAGTCGCCCGGTGCTGACGGTGAACTGCAGGTGACGCCGCCGAGTTGGCGCTTCGACATCGCCATCGAAGAAGACCTGATCGAGGAAGTGGTGCGCGTCATCGGCTACGACAAGCTGCCCGCCACGGCGCCGCTGGCGCCGGTGACGCCGCGTGTGCGCAGCGAATCGCAGCGCAGTGCGTTTGCGGTGCGCCACTTGCTGGCGGCACTGGACTACCAGGAAACCATCAACTTCGGCTTTGTTGAGGCGCGCTGGGAGCATGAGCTGCACGGCAACGCCGACCCGATTCGGGTGCTGAACCCGATCGCCGCGCCGCTGTCGGTGATGCGCTCCAGCCTGATCGGCAGTCTGGTACAGGTGCTGCGCCACAACCTGGCGCGCAAGGCGCAGCGGGTGCGGGTGTTCGAGCTGGGCCGTGTCGCCTGGCGAGATGCCGGCGTGGCCTCTGGCGACCTGACGGTGGCCGGTGTCAATCAGCCGATGCGCGTGGCCGGCCTGGTTTACGGGCCGGTGGACAGTACGCAATGGGGCAGCAAAGAGCGCGCCGTCGATTTCTTCGACATCAAGGGTGATCTGCAAGCCCTGCTGGCGCCGCGCCAACCGCTGTTCACGCCGTCGGAGCATCCGGCGCTGCACCCAGGGCGCAGCGCCCGTGTCTGGCTCGACGGCCAGGCCATCGGTCACATCGGCGAGCTGCATCCGCGTTGGCGCCAAGCCTATGAGCTGCCGGCCGCGCCAATGGTTTTTGAGCTTGAGCTGGCCGCGCTGCTGAGCCAGCGCGTGCCCGCCTTCCGCGCCATCGCCCGCCATCAGGCCGCCACCCGAGACCTGGCGCTGGTGGTGCCGGAATCAGCGCGCCACGACGCGCTGATCGGCGCACTGCGCGACGACCCCAGCGGTCTGGTGCGCTCGGCCATCTTGTTTGATGTCTACAAGCCGGCGCAACCCAGCGCCGACATGGCCGCCGGCGAGCGCAGCCTGGCGGTACGGCTGGAACTGCTGGACAGCGCCGCCACCCTGACCGAAGAGCGCATCGAGACTGCGGTGGCTGCTGCCGTTGCGCGTGCGGCTGCGGCCCAGGGTGCGCGCCTGCGCGGCTGATCCTGCAACCAAGGAAACGCAACACCATGAGCATCGAAGAGCCTGTTGTCGGCCGCGTGATCTTGCCGTCACTGGAGACGCCCACCCTGACCAAGGCCGAACTCGCCGAACTGCTGTTCGAGCGACTGGGGCTGAACAAGCGCGAGTCCAAAGACATGGTCGAGGCTTTCTTCGAACTGGTGCACAACAACCTGGTCAACGGCGACGACGTCAAGTTGTCGGGCTTTGGCAACTTCAACATCCGGCGCAAGGCGCCAAGACCGGGCCGCAACCCGCGCACCGGAGAGGCGATTCCGATCAAGGCGCGCAACGTCGTCACTTTCCACGCCAGCCACAAGCTCAAGGCCATCGTGCAAGGTGACGCACCGCCCGGGGACGAGTTCGAGTAGAGTCTGAGTTTTCACTCCCACCTTATTGATTTTCATGGAGAAACAGCTCCCAGCCATCCCAGCCAAGCGCTACTTCACGATCGGTGAGGTCAGTGACCTGTGCGGCGTCAAGCCGTATGTGCTGCGCTATTGGGAGCAGGAGTTCACCCAGCTCAAACCCATGAAACGCCGCGGCAACCGGCGCTATTACCAGCACCATGAGGTGCTGCTGATCCGCCGCATCCGCGACCTGCTCTACGACCAGGGCTTCACCATCAGCGGTGCCCGCAATCAGCTGGGTGACCTGCTCGGCGGCGGTCGTTTAAGCGCGGCAGCGGCCGCCAGCCTCCACGGCAACCCGGCTGACGACGCTGCCCTTGACGCCGCCGACGGAAAGGGCCAAGCCGGCTATGGCGATGGCTATGGCGATGGCGATGGCGGTAGCCAGGCCATGCTGCCGGTGCCCGAGGTGATGGAAATCGTGCCGTCACAACTGCGCGCCGAGCTTTTGTCGATCCGCGCGCTGCTCACTGTCTGAATACGGCTGCTTTCGGGCTATACTGCCAGGCTCAGTCGGGGCGTAGCGCAGCCTGGTAGCGCACTTGCATGGGGTGCAAGGGGTCGCGAGTTCGAATCCCGCCGTCCCGACCATTGAATCTAAGGCTTAGCTCTTACAAGGGGCTAAGCCTTTTGGCTTTCTGGGCCTTGATCAGCTTTTGGTCACCGTTCGGTCACCATTTGCCGTTTGCTGCAGTCAAATCTGCAGGCGCTGACGCTTGTTCCCGAGCAATCAAAGCTGCCTGAGCTTGGCTAGTGTCCGATAGTCTCTCCGCACCGATGATTGGGTTGTTTTCGAACACCATCATGTAGCGGTAGTCGTGGCCCGCTTTGGCCTCCCACAGCTTGCCCAGCTTCAATTTCAGTTCGGAGTCCGTGTTGTCGCGGTCGTCGCCCTTGGTTTCCAGGGCAATGATCCGGCCGGCCTTGGTCTTGACGATGAAGTCGGGGTAGTGGTTCAGGAAGCCGTTGATCCTGAAGCCCTTGCCGCGTGAGCCGTTGCGGTGCCACCACCGCACACCGTCCAGGTTGGCCACGTCGTTGATCAGGCGGCGCTCGAAGTCACCCATGGCGGCCTCGGTGACATACAGGCTCTTCGGCACGGCCGATGCGTTGGCGCTGGGTGTGATTGACTCCGGCAGAACGAAGCTCGGGTGCACGGCGATGCGGTCCACGTCCAGCATGTCCGTGAAGGCTTTCAGCGCGTGGGCGTTGGCCAGCGTGGTGACCTTCTGCTTGATCTTGCGCACGTAGGCCACGTCGCGTTCGATGCAATCGCGGACTTGCTCGGCGTTCATGCCGATCACCACTCGGCGGATGTACTCCTTCACCTCGGGGTCAGTGATCGGGTACAGGTTGCCCACGAGTTCGGCCAGGCGCGATACCAGGTTCGTCACCTGGCTATCGCGCGACAGTGCCAGCAGGTAGTTGGTGAACTTCACCCGCGCGCGTGCTGCCAACTTGAAAGCTCGTGGGGCGTAGTTCTCATCGCCGAGCTGCTCCAGGTCGACACGGTAGACCTCAGTTTCGACATCCTCGAATGAGATTGTCGCGTCCCCCTGCGACAGGCGGAAGTCCTTCAGCAGTTCCTCGCGCTCGAACACCTGATAGGGCTGGTCTTCCTCGAAGAAGCCGCCGTTTTGCACCTGGATGAAGAATTGCGGCAAGCGTATCGCCAAGGCTTCGTCGCGGAAGATGTCTTTGACCTTGTGTCGGTTCATCTTGTCTTCCAACTCCGGTGACACGTCGTCGTTGCTGGCCTGCGCCTTTTCTTCGAACGCCTGGTTTTCGGTCAGTGCTCGGGCCTTGATGTCGGCCACAAAGGCAGCGCCGGGCAACGCTGCATCCGGCGTCGTGGTGCCGGGATCGTTCGCGCCTGGGTCGCCTTGAGCGCCGGCCGCACCCGTGGCGGCCAGTTCCCAATCGGGCGATACACCGCTCACGTCCAGTTCATCGGCTGTTTGTGCCTTGGTTTCAGCGACTGGCTGGTCGAACAGACCACCCAAAGGCAACTGCACACCGCCGGCTGCGCCAGCTTGGGCCGCCGTTCCCGCTGATGAATCTACAGCAGTCGCGTCGATGGCGCGATAGTCCTTGTCCGAGAACCCGGCCCGGTTCAGGCCCTTCACCACGCTTTGCAGCGTGTCCATGAAACGGTTGCTGGCGGTGAACACGTAGGACAGGTTCAATAAGTCATGGCCGTGCTGCTGCACATGGGGCATGCGCAGCACCCGGCCTAGGATTTGCTCCACGTCAACTGCCGATGTCTTGTCGGCCAGCGAGGCCAGGATGTACGCGAAAGGGCAGTCCCAACCCTCCTTCAACGCGTTCACCGTGATGATGAAGCGCACAGGGCAATCCCGGCTCATCAGGTCAATGCCTTTGAGCTCGTTGATGTCGGCGGTCTTGATCCTGATCTGTTCGGCCGGGATCTTCAGCTCAACCAGCTTCTCGCGAATCTTTTCGAAGGTGGTGTTGTCCTCATCAATGCGTGGCTGCGCCTGGAACAACACGATGGGGCGGATGTGCTTGCCGCCCGCAGCTTCTTCTTGCTTGGCCAAGTCTTCGAGCTGCCGGCGCAGGATCAGGGCCGACTCAATGACCTCGCCCTTGCTGCTGCGGTTGGCCACGATCACAGGCAGTTTCACCATGTGTTGCTTCTTCAGCGCCAGTGCATCCACGTAGCTGATGATGTTGCTGTTGTTGCGCGGCGTGGCGGTGAGGTCGAGGATGAAGTCCGGGTTCAGGTTAGTCATCATCTCGACCGACAACTGGCTCTCGGCGTTGTGGCTCTCGTCCACCACCACCACGGGCCGCAGGCGTCGAATCACGTTGATCAGTGCCGATGCATCGTGCTCGGGCAGCAACCAATCGCCATTGCCGGGCTGGTCAGGCAGAAGGAACGAAGCCAGATTGCCGTTCTCCTGGAAGATCTTGCGGTCTTCCTTGTTCCGGGCGCGCAGCGAATCGAAGCTCATCACCACGATGGAGAGTTGCTCTTGCGCGGTGTCATACGAGAAGCCAGCGCCCATCAACAGATCGCGTTTTTCGTACACCGCCACGCGGTGCCGAAACAGCTGATCAAGGCGCTTACGGTAAGGATGCTCGGGGCTGGCCAGAGCCTTCACCGTCTGGTCGAGGATGGTGAGCGATGGCACCAGCCACACCACCATCTTCGGCCGCTTGGGTGCACGCTTGGACAGCGCGGTAAACAAGGTGTCGAGCGCGTTCACCGCGATGAATGTCTTGCCGCCCGCTGTTGGAACCTTAGCGCAGATGTGGGGCACACATCGCACCGTGTTCTTGTACGGTTCCATGCCTGCGTGGCCGCCCTCGTTGCCCACCCGCACGCCTTTGGCTGCCCAATAGTCCTTGAAGGCCTGAGCGCGAGGTTGGGGGTGCCATCCAGCACGTCGAGGTAGGCGGCCAAGTCGGTCAGCACGCGGGCCTGATAGTCCTTGAGTTCCATGATGTCTGCTGTCGTTCTCGTTGTTCTGGGTCAGAACCGAGTGATGTCCCGAGGAATCTTCTTGAAGATGATGCCGTGCTTGGCCATGAACGCTGCCGAAAGCAAGCATCGGTCTGCGTAGACGATCACCATGCCGGGCTTGCAGGCACCCGTCTTGCCGCCAAAACGAAGGCCAGAGAGAAAGGCCATGTCCAGACTTGTTGCGCGGTCGGGCTCGTAGTGGAAGAACCAGGCCGTTTCGCGGCTCAGACCCAGCAGGTAGGGGCTGTGCGGGTTTTCGGCCGAAGCTCGGTCGGTGGCCGGGATGCCTTCGCTGTACGCGACATAGCCTCGGATGGCTTCGCTGCCGACAACTTCATTGAGGTTGTCGTCGGCCAGAAACATCGGTTCACCGACGGTGTAGTAGTCGAAGCCGCCGCCGAGGCCCTGAGTTGTCTTCGAGTTTTCGCCGTAGCCGCCAAGCACTCGCCGTACTCGTTCCGCAGTGATCGTGTCCGCATACGCTTCCGTCTCTACAAGGATGAACCGTCGATTCCCCGAATCTTGGCGATTCGCCTTCAGCACCGCATGGGCAGTCGTGCCCGAGCCCGCAAACGAGTCCAACACTAGAGAGGGCGGTTTCAAGCTTGAAGCGCGACGCCGGCAATGAAATCCGAAGTCAGCATTGAGAAGACTTCGTGCGGGGAGTGGAAATTGAGAATCTTACGCGGGCGGTGGTTGAGCAGGTGCTCGATGTGGGTGAGTTGCTGATGGCTGACCTGGCTCAGATCCATGCCCTTGGGCAGGAACTCGCGCACCAGGCCGTTGGCGTTCTCGTTGGAGCCGCGCTGCCACGGGCTGTGCGGGTCGCAGAAGTAGATGTCCATCTTCAGGTCGGCGCTCAAGGTTTCGTGCAGCGCCATCTCC
>JBBQJN010000030.1:0-20973 GCA_038325945.1 Burkholderiales bacterium
TAGGCCCGCATGACCTTCTGCAAGATGTCGTGCACGCACTTGGTCAAGCTGATCGGCTTGGGTGGGATGTTGTGGTGAGATACCTGTTCGTTGACGAACATGACAAGTTCGGGCGCGCCGGTGAACACCTCGCAGTGCAGACATGCGGTGGTCAGGTCACCGCAGAATCGATCCGCCCTGTTCAAGCGCGCGATCAATTACGGGGCTGGTTTTGTTAAGGGTTGTCGGACACCTGCCCTGGCACGCGGCAATGCATCGAGCCACACCGGTCTGAGGGCAGTTGTGCGACAACCCTGAACATCAGCAGCCGTCAGTGCCCAACGCGCCTGGCTCGCGCAAAATGCGGCCACCATGCCCGACAAGCCCCTGACCTGGATCGACGACGGCGAGCCACTGCCGCCCACCGACTGGGCGCTGGGCGCCGATAGCGAGGCGCCAGGGCTGCTGGCCGCAGGCGCGCGCATCACGCCGCAGCGGCTGGATGAAGCCTACCGTCGCGGCATCTTTCCCTGGTACAGCCCGACCAGCCCGCCACTGTGGTGGACCCCCGACCCGCGCATGGTGCTGCCGGTGGCCGCCTTCACGATCTCGCAATCGCTGCGCAAGACCCTGCGCCGCTTCATCCGCACGCCCGACTGCGAGATCCGCATCGACAGCGCCTTCCGCGAAGTCATGCTCGGCTGCGCGGGCAGCCTGCGCCCAGGCCAGCACGGCACCTGGATCGTCGATGAAGTGATCAATGGTTACGTCGCCTGGCACCACGCCGGCGCTGCGCACAGCGTCGAGACCTGGATTGACGGCGAACTGGCCGGCGGCCTCTACGGCGTGGGCATCGGCCGCATGTTCTTTGGCGAGTCGATGTTCAGCCGCCGCACCGATGCGTCGAAGATTGCGCTGGCCGCGTTGATCGCCTTCT
This sequence comes from Burkholderiales bacterium, assembly GCA_038325945.1. Classification (GTDB taxonomy): domain Bacteria; phylum Pseudomonadota; class Gammaproteobacteria; order Burkholderiales; family Burkholderiaceae_C; genus Pseudaquabacterium. Next base: position 917 of record JBBQJN010000030.1, read on the forward strand.
GCCGCGGCCACGGCATCAGCTTGATCGACTGCCAGCAAAACACCAGCCACCTGGCCCGCTTTGGTGCGCGAGAGATCAGCCGGCGTGAATTTGAGGCCCATCTCTCCCGCACCTTGGGGGAAGCGCCACCACCGATCTGGGCCTATGATCCCCGGCTGTGGGCGCTGCTTGAGCTGGAAGGCGCCCCGCCCGCCGTCAAATTGGCCAGTGCCGACCGCCCCGCACCCCCATCTGCCTCAGCCGAAACCGCGTGACCCATCCCAAGGAACTGCCGCTGTCGTCGTTGCAGTTTTATGCCACGGCGCCCTACCCCTGCAGCTACCTGCCGGACCGCATGGCACGCTCCCAGGTGGCCACGCCCAGCCACCTGATCCATGCCGACGCCTACTCCGGCCTGGTCGCCAACGGCTTCCGGCGCAGCGGCATGTTCACCTACCGGCCCTACTGCGACAGCTGCCGCGCCTGTGTGCCACTGCGCGTGCCGGTGGCGAACTACGTCGCCACACGCAGCCAGCGGCGCGCCTTCAAGGCCCATGCAGCGCTGCGCACCCGGGTACTGCGCCTGGGCTTTGTGCCCGAGCATTACCAGCTCTACCTGCGCTACCAGGCAGGCCGCCATGCCGGCGGCGGCATGGACCACGACAGCATCGACCAGTACACCCAGTTCCTGTTGCAGAGCCGGGTCAACTCGCGGCTGGTGGAGTTCCGCGAGCCTGTGTCTGACTTGGACCGCGACGACAAGGGCGCGCTGCGCATGGTGGCGATCGTCGATGTGCTCAATGACGGCCTGTCGGCGGTCTACACCTTCTACGACCCCGATCTCAAGGGCAGCCTGGGCACTTACGGCGTGATGTGGCAGATCGAGCAGACCAAGCTGCTCAAGCTGCCCCACCTCTACTTGGGCTACTGGATCGCCAACAGCGGCAAGATGGACTACAAGGCCGGATTTGGCCCGCACCAGCTGCTGCGTGAAGGCCAGTGGGCCTGGGCCGATGCGGCCCCTGCAGCGGCCGGCTGATCCCCTGCGCCGACCACGCAGCGGGCCCTGCCCGCCTACAATCCGAGCATGGCACTTTCCCCCGTACCCGAGCTCGTAGCCGAGCTGGCCGCAGGCCGCATGGTCATCCTCGTCGACGAAGAAGACCGCGAGAACGAAGGCGATCTGGTATTGGCCGCCGAGCATGTCTCGGCCGAAACCATCAACTTCATGGCCAAGCATGGCCGCGGTCTGATCTGCCTGACCCTCACCCGCGAACGCTGCGAAAAACTGCAGTTGCCGCCGATGGCGGCGCGCAACGGCACGGCCCACGGCACGGCTTTCACGGTGTCGATCGAAGCCGCTGAAGGCGTCAGCACCGGCATCAGTGCCGCCGACCGCGCCCGCACCGTGGCGGCTGCGGTGGCCCGCGACGCCATACCCGCCGACCTAGTGCAGCCCGGCCATATCTTTCCGCTGCAAGCCCAGGACGGCGGCGTGCTGATGCGCGCAGGCCATACCGAGGCTGGCTGCGATCTCGCGGCGATGGCCGGCTGCGCGCCGGCGGCGGTGATCTGCGAGATCATGAACGACGACGGCACCATGGCCCGGCTGCCTGACCTGCAAATCTTTGCGCAACAGCATGGCCTGAAGATTGGCACCATCGCCGACTTGATTGCCCACCGATCACACAACGAGACGCTGATCGAGCGGCTGGGCGAGCGCTCGCTGGAGACGGCGCAGGGTGCTTTCCAGTGCATCGCCTTCCGTGATCATTCGGGTGGCCTGCATCTCGCGCTACGCCATGGCCAGTGGCAACCCGGCGAAGAGGTGATGGTGCGCGTGCATGAGCCGTTCACCGCAATGGACCTGCTCGACACCGGGCACAGTGCCCACAGCTGGGCGCTGGCCAAGGCGCTGGCCGCGATCCAGGCCTCTTCGGCCGGCGTGGCGGTGCTGCTGAACTGCGGCCTCGATGTGCAGACCCTGCTGCCTCAGGTATTGCCGCATCAGGCGCAGCGCGCGCCGCGTGGTATGCAAATGGATCTGCGCACCTACGGCGTTGGTGCCCAGATCCTGCGCGACCTGGGCGTCACCCGCATGAAGCTGCTGGGCAAGCCACGCCGCATGCCCAGCATGGCGGGCTACAACCTCGAGGTGACCAGCTTCCATGCGCCGATCGCTGAACCCCGGTGATCGCACTCGCCCGCCCCGCTTCTTCCGAGAGAACCCATGCAAAACGCTGAACAAGGCGCTGCCCTTGATCTGAACGGCAGCACGCTGTCCATAGCCATCGTGCAGGCCCGTTTCAATGCCGCCATCACTGACCGGCTAAGCCAGGCCTGCCAGGCCGAACTGGCTGCGCTGGGCGTACCCGCCGACCAGATCCGCCTCATCACCGTACCCGGCGCGCTGGAAGTGCCGCTGGTGCTGCAGGCGCTGGCCGAGACGGACGACTACGACGCGCTGATTGCGCTGGGCTGCATCATCCGCGGCGAGACCTACCACTTCGAGCTGGTGGCCAACGAGAGTGGCGCGGGCGTCAGCCGGGTCGCGCTGGACAGCGGCCTGCCGGTGGCCAACGCCATTCTCACCGTCGAGAACATCGACCAGGCCTGGGCCCGCGCCGAGGAAAAGGGCCGCGACGCCGCCCGCGTGGCGGTGGAGATGGCCAATCTGCTGGGCACGCTGACGTGAGCGAGCGACCCGACTCCCCGGCCGGCGAAGCCGCGCCGCCCAAGCCGCCGCCCAAGCCGGCGCGCAAGCCGCAGGCCAAGTCGACCCGACGCCGCGCCCGTGAGCTGGCGCTGCAAGGCCTCTACCAGTGGTTGCTCAGCGGTGCCGACGGCGCCGAGATCGAGGCCCACCTCGTCGAGGAAGAAAGCTTCGAGCGCTGCGACCGTTTGCACTTCGATGCGCTGCTGCACGGCAGCATCGCCGAGGCCGCTGCGCTCGATGCCGTGCTGGCCCGCCATGTTGACCGCAAGACCAGCGAGCTGTCGCCGGTTGAGCATGGCGTGCTGATGATCGGCACCTATGAGCTGACGCATTGCCTGGACATCCCTTACCGGGTGGTCATCAACGAGGCGGTGGAACTGGCCAAATCCTTTGGCGGCACCGACGGCCACAAGTACGTCAATGGCGTGCTCGACAAGGCGGCCAGCGATTTGCGCGCGCTCGAGGTCCAGGCGCGCAAGGCCGCGCGCGAGAACCGCGAGAACCGATGAGCCTGCCCAGCTCGGCGGCAGAGCGCAGCGTATGAAACTGGCGCGCCGGCTCGACCACATCGAGCCCTTCTATGTGATGGAGTGCGCCAAGGCGGCGCGTGATATCGCCGCCAGCGCGGCCTGTGATCCGGCGCAGGGTGGCGAGCGCATGATCTTCCTGAACATCGGCGAGCCCGATTTCACCGCGCCGCCGCTGGTGCAGGAGGCCGCTGAACGCGCCATCCGCGCCGGTCGCAGCCAATACACCGAGGCCATGGGCCTGCCCGCGCTGCGCGCAGCGATCTCGGCCTGGTATGCGCAGCGCTTCGGGCTGGCGATTCCAGCGCGGCGCATCATGGTCACTGCCGGCGCGTCGGCCGGCCTGCAACTGGCTTGCCTGGCCTTGTTCGAGGCCGGCGACGAGGTCTTGATGCCCGACCCCAGCTACCCCTGCAACCGCCACTTTGTAGCGGCTGCCGAGGCGGTGGCGCGGTTGCTGCCCACCGGCCCCGAGCAGCGCTTTCAGCCCGACGCCCGGGCGGTGGCCCAGGCCTGGGGCCCGGCCACCCGCGGCGTGCTGTTGGCTTCACCGTCCAACCCCACCGGCACCTCGATCCATCCCGACGAGATGCGACGCATCGACCAGGTGGTCAAGGGCCACGGCGGGGTCAGCATCATCGACGAGATCTACCTCGGCCTGAGCTACGACCCGGCTTTTGGCCAGAGTGCGCTGAAGCTGGGCGAGCACATCGTTTCGGTGAACAGTTTTTCCAAATACTTCAGCATGACCGGCTGGCGGCTGGGCTGGCTGGTGCTGCCCGACGCGCTGGTGCCGGCGGTCGAGCGGCTGGCGCAGAACCTGTTCATCTGCGCCTCGACCATCGCCCAGCATGCGGCGCTGGCCTGTTTCGAGGCCGAGTCGATCGCCGAGTACGAACGCCGCCGCGCCGAGTTCAAGGCCCGGCGCGACCTGGTGGTGCCGGCGCTGCAGCGCCTGGGCCTGTCGGTGCCGGTGATGCCCGACGGCGCCTTCTACGCCTATGCCGATTGCAGCGCCTACAGCGCCGACAGCTGGGACTTCGCGTTTGAGCTGATGCGCGGCGCCAAGGTGGCGCTGACGCCGGGGCGCGATTTCGGCCGCCATGACCCGCAGCGCTGGCTGCGGCTGTCATTTGCCAGCAGCCGCAGCCAGCTTGAGGAAGCGCTGCACCGCCTGCAGCGTGTGCTGGCGTGAGCGCTGCGGCCGCCTGGCACCACACGCTGCGGGTGTACTGGGAAGACACCGACGCCGGCGGCGTGGTCTTCTACGCCAATTACCTGAAGTTTTTTGAACGCGCGCGCACCGAATGGTTGCGCCAGCGCGGCATTGGCCAGCAGGCGCTGCGCGAGCGAACTGGCGCCATTTTTGTCGTCGGCGAGACACAATTGCGCTACCTGGCGCCGGCGCGGCTGGACGACCAACTGCGCATCACCGTGACGCCGCTGGCCCTGGGCCGAGCCTCGATGCGCCTGCAACAGCAGGCCTGGAAGCTGCCCGAGACTGGCCAGGCTGAAGCTTCTGAAGCCACGCTGCTGTGCGAGGGCCACATCCGCATCGGCTGCGTCGACGCCCTCAGCTTCCGGCCCTGCCGATTCCCCCAAGACATCAACCTGGCCCTTTGCCCATGAATCAGGATTTCTCGATCATCACCCTGGTGCTCAACGCCAGTCTGGTGGTGCAACTGGTGATGGTGGGTCTGCTGATCACCTCGCTGGCCAGCTGGACCGTGATCTTCTCCAAACTGTTCAGCCTGCGCGGCCTGCGCCGCGGCAACGACGACTTCGAGCGCGACTTCTGGTCGGGCAAGAACCTCAACGACTTGTACAGCGGCGCCGCCGGCAAGACCGACAACTCGCCGATGGAGCGCATCTTCGCCAGCGGCATGCGTGAGTTTTTGAAGCTGCGCGAGCGCCGGCAAGAATCCAGCATCCAGCTCGACGGCGCCCGCCGCGCCATGCGCGCCAGCCTGCAGCGTGAGCTTGATCTGATCGAGGGCAATGTCGGCTTCCTCGCCAGCGTTGGCTCGGTCAGCCCTTATGTCGGCCTGTTCGGCACGGTGTGGGGCATCATGCACGCCTTTGTCGGCCTGGCCAATGTGCAGCAGGTCTCGCTGGCCACGGTGGCGCCGGGCATCGCCGAGGCGCTGGTGGCTACCGCGATCGGCCTGTTTGCGGCGATTCCCGCAGTGGTGGCCTACAACCGCTTCGCGCGCGACATCGACCGCATCGCGATCCAGCTTGAGAGCTTCATCGAAGAGTTCACCAACATCCTGCAGCGCAACGCCAGCCAGCCGCCAGCGGCTGCGGCGGCCGCAACGGGGCGCTAGGCCGAGATGCCCGCCACCGCCACCCGCAGCAACGGCCGGCGCGCGCGTCGCGCCATGGCCGATATGAACATGGTGCCGTTCATCGACGTCATGTTGGTGCTGCTGATCATCTTCATGGTCAGCGCGCCGCTGATCACCACCGGCATCGTCGATCTGCCCAGCGTCGGCAAGGCGGCGCAGCGCCCGAACCGCGTCGTCGAGGTGATCATCGGCAGCGACGAACGGCTGCGCCTGCGCGTTGATGGTGGCGAGGCCAAGGCCATCTCCTTCAAGTCACTGGCCAGCGAGGTGCAAGCGCTGCAGGCCGGCGATGCCCAGGTGCCGGTGGTGATCTCGGCCGACAAGGCAGTGAAGTACGAGCAAGTGGTGCGGGCGATGGACATCCTGCAGCGCACCGGCATCCTGCGCGTTGGCCTGTCGGTCAAGCAAGGCGGTTGAAGCCAAAGCCATGAGCGTCGTTGAACTGAGCCCGGCCTCGCTGCTGCCGCGCCATGACAGCCGCTTGGGGCTGGGTGCGGCGCTGGCGTTGCTGGCCCATGGCGGCCTGATCGCCGCGCTGGCGATCGGCCTGAACTGGCGGCTGCCGGTGCCCAACAGCGTGATGAGCGCTGAGATCTGGAGCGCCGTGCCGCAGCAGGCGGCGCCCGCAGCGGCGGTGCCGCCGCCGTCCCCAGAGCCCGTCCCGGCGCCAGCCCCTGCGCCGACGCCGGCGCCATCGCCATCGCCAACCGTACAGCGCCGCGTCGAGCCACCGCCGCCGCCCAGCGCGGCGGCACGCGACGCCCAGATCGTGCTGGAAAAGGCCGCCGCCGAGCGCAAGCGGGCGCAGCAGGAAGAAGCCGCTCAGCGCAAGCAGAAGCTTGAGCAGCAGCGGCTGGCCGAGCAAAACGCGCAAAAGGCGGCCAAGCTCAAGCAGGAGCAAAAAGCGCGCGAAGAGCAGGCCCGCGACGACAAACTGCGTGCCGACAAGGCGCGCGAGCTGAAGCGCCAGCAAGAGCTGGCGGCGCAGCGCGAGGCAGCCAAGGCCGCTGCCGAAGCTGAGCGCGAAGCCAAGCTGCAGGACGAGCAACTGGCCAAGCAGCGCGCCGAGAACCTCAAACGCATGATGGGCCAGGCCGGCGCCACCGGCGCACCGCAGGCCGCCGGCAACGCCGCCCGCGACAGCGGCCCCTCAGCGGCTTACGCCGGGCGCATCAAGGCCCGCATCAAGCCCAATATCGTGCTGTTGTCCGAAGTCAGCGGCAATCCGGTGGCCGAGGTTGAGGTGCGCAGCGCGCCCGACGGCAGCATCGTCGGCCGGCGCATCGTCAAGCCCAGCGGCAATGCGGCCTGGGACGAAACCGTGTTGCGCGCCATCGACCGCACCGGCAGTCTGCCGCGCGATACCGACGGCCGCATGCCAGCAACCCTGATCCTGGTGTTTCCGCGCCAGGAGTGAGAGGCTGAGCACTTGTGGGCGCCGGCGCGGCCGGAGTCAGTGATTCTCGCGAGCGTGGTTGATGGTGTACTTGGGGATCTCGATCACCAGGTCGGCATCGGCCAGGATGGCCTGGCAGCTGAGCCGCGAATCGGGCTCCAGCCCCCAGGCGCGGTCCAGCAGGTCTTCTTCGCCTTCTTCCATCTCGTTGAGCGAGCGAAAGCCCTGGCGCACGATGACATGGCAGGTGGTGCAGGCGCAGCTCATGTCGCAGGCATGCTCGATGGCGATGTGGTTGTCGAGCAGGGCTTCACAAACCGAGGTGCCGCGCGGCGCCTTGATTTCCAGGCCCTGGGGGCACAACTCGGCGTGGGGCAGGATCTTGATAACAGGCATGGTGGGCGATCAGGGGATTGGGCGATCAGGCGATCAGGCGATCAGGCGATCAGGCGATCAGATGTCGTTGAGTTTGCGGCCGGTCAGCGCGGCCTGGATGCCGCGGTTCATGCGCGCGGCGGCAAAGCCTTCGGTGCCATCGGCCAGGCGCTCGACGGCGCTGTCGATGGCCGCATGGTCGTCGCCGGCAGCGATGCCGGCCAGCTCAAGCAGCAAGGCCTCGATCAAGCTGCGCTCGGCCTCGTCCAGCAACTCGCCATCGGCGGCCAGTGCGGCGCGCGTGGCCAAGCTCATGCGCTCGGCCTCGACCCGCGCTTCGCGCAGCGAGCGCGCCACCATGTCGCTCTCGGCGCTGGCAAAGCCGTCCTTGAGCATGTTGGCGATCTGGTCATCGGCCAGGCCGTAACTGGGCTTGACCACCACCGAGGCTTCGACGCCCGAGCCCAGCTCTTTGGCCGAGACGCTGAGCAGGCCGTCGGCATCGACCTGAAAGCTGACCCGGATGCGCGCTGCGCCGGCCACCATCGGCGGGATGCCGCGCAGCTCAAAGCGGGCCAGGCTGCGGTTGTCGGCCACCAGCTCACGCTCACCCTGCACAACATGGATGGCCAACGCCGTCTGGCCGTCCTTGAAGGTGGTGAAATCCTGCGCCTTGGCCACCGGAATCGTGGTGTTGCGCTCGATCACCCGCTCAACCAGCCCGCCCATGGTCTCCAGCCCCAGCGACAGCGGGATCACGTCGAGCAGCAGCAGCTCGCCATCACCGCTGTTGCCGGCCAGTGCATTGGCCTGGATCGCCGCGCCTACCGCCACCACCTCGTCGGGGTTCAGGTTGGTCAGCGGCGGTTTGCCAAACAGTTCACCCACCGCCGAGCGCACCGCCGGCATGCGGGTAGCGCCGCCCACCATCACCACGCCGGCTACTTCGTGGCGCTTGAGCCGCGCGTCGCGCAGCACCTTGCGAACGGCAGCCAGCGTGCGCTCGATCAGCGGACGGGTGATGGCGTCGAACTGCAGGCGGCTCACCGGCACCGCCAGTGGTTGGCCGCTGAGCTCGGCCGTCAGCGTGCTCGCGTCGGCTTCGGTCAGCGCTTCCTTGGCGGCACGTGCGGCCACCAGCATGGCGCGTTTGTCGTGCGCCGTGTCGGCGTGTCGATGCGCCTGGGCCAGCGCCCAATCGGCCAGCGCCTGATCAAAATCGTCGCCACCCAGCGCAGCGTCGCCGCCGGTGGCCACCACCTCAAAGACACCGCGCTGCAAGCGCAGCAAACTGATGTCAAAAGTGCCACCGCCGAGGTCGTACACGGCGTAGAGGCCTTCGCTGCTGTTGTCCAGGCCGTAGGCCACCGCCGCTGCGGTGGGCTCGTTGATCAGCCTCAGCACGTTGAGCCCGGCCAATTGGGCGGCGTCCTTGGTGGCCTGGCGCTGGGCGTCGTCAAAGTAGGCCGGTACGGTGATCACGGCACCGAAAACCTCGTCGTCAAAACTGTCCTCGGCACGAAAGCGCAGCGTGGCCAGGATCTCGGCCGATACCTCGACCGGCGACTTGTCACCCTGGCGGGTAGCCACGGCCACCATGCCGGGCTGGTCGACAAAGCGGTAAGGCAGCCGGGCATGGCCGGCGATGTCGGCCAGCCGCCGTCCCATGAAGCGCTTGACGCTGGCCAGCGTGTTTTCGGGGTCCTCGGCTTGGGCGTCGCGGGCCTCGAAACCGATCTGGCGGCGATCGCCCTCAAGGTAACGCACGACCGAGGGCAGGATCACCCGGCCCTGCTCATCGGGCAGGCACTCGGCAACACCATGGCGCACTGCCGCCACCAATGAGTGGGTGGTGCCCAGGTCAATGCCCACGGCAATGCGGCGCTGGTGCGGGTCAGGCGCCTGGCCGGGTTCGGAGATCTGCAGCAAGGCCATGTCAGCGGGTTCGGGTCGGCTTGAAGGGGTACGGGAATGTGGCGGCAGATGTCCGGTGCTGCAGCTCAGGCGTCCAGCGCTTCGAGGCGGCGATGGATGTCGTCACGAAAGCGCGCCACGAACATCAGCGCACGCACCTGCTGCGCGGCGGCAGGTGCATCGCCCAGTTCGTCAAGCGTACGGCCCAGCTGGCTGAGCAGACCACGCTCTTCGGCCTCAACCTGGTCATCCAACTGCTGCACCGCATCAGCGTCAGCGGCATCGTCGAGCGCCTCGCGCCAGGCCATCTGTTGCATCAAAAAGGCAGTCGGCATCGCGGTGTTGTTCTCGGCTTCGATCGCTGCGCCGCGCAACTCGCACAGGTAGGCGCCGCGCTTGAGCGGGTCTTTCAGCCGCTGATAGGCCTGGTTGACGCGCACCGCCCATTGCATGGCCAGCCGCTGGGCGGCCGCGCCCTCGCTGGCAAAGCGATCAGGGTGCACCTTCGACTGCAGAGCACGCCAGCAGGCATCGAGCTCGGCACGGTCCAGCGCATGGCGCTGCGCCAGGCCGAACAGGCTGAAATCGTCGTCGCTGAGGGTCATCGTCGAGGTCAAAGGGCGCTCACAGGGGCTTGCCGTGATCAGGCGTAGAGATTGCGCAGGGCTCGCAGCGCCAGCCACAAGACGAAGGCGCGGGAGAAACTCGCCGCGCCTTGGGATCAGCCGAGCGCAAGGCCCGGTGCAGCGGCATCAAACGCGGAAAGACTCGCCACAACCACAGCGGTCCTTCTCGCGCGGGTTGTGGAACTTGAAGCCCTCGTTGAGGCCTTCACGCACGAAGTCGAGCTCGGTGCCGTCGAGGTAGGGCAGGCTTTTGGGGTCGATCAGCACCTTGATGCCGTGAGCCTCGAAGATCACGTCCTCGGGCGCCACATCGTCGGCGTACTCCAGCTTGTAAGCCAGGCCCGAGCAACCGGTGGTCTTGACGCCCAGGCGCACGCCTACGCCCTTGCCGCGCTTGCTGATATAGCGCGACACATGGCGTGCCGCAGCTTCGGACAGGGTGACCGCCATGGTCTCAGGAAGCCTGGGCCTGCGCCGCAGCCGGCGCGGCCGGTACGGCTTGCGCTTCGCCATGCCGCGACTTGTAGTCGCTGACCGCCGCCTTGATGGCGTCCTCGGCCAGGATCGAGCAGTGGATCTTCACCGGCGGCAGCGCCAGTTCTTCGGCGATGTTGGTGTTCTTGATCTCCAGCGCCTGATCCAGCGTCTTGCCCTTGACCCACTCGGTCACCAACGAACTGCTGGCGATGGCCGAACCGCAGCCATAGGTCTTGAAGCGCGCGTCCTCGATCAGCCCGGTGGCCGGGTTGACCTTGATCTGCAGCTTCATCACGTCGCCGCAGGCGGGCGCGCCCACCATGCCGGTGCCGACATCCTCGTCGCCCTTGTCAAAGGCGCCGACGTTGCGGGGGTTCTCGTAGTGGTCGATGACCTTGTCGCTGTATGCCATGTCAATCTCCAAATTTCAAAAAAACAAATCAGCCTGCCGCCGCTAGTCAAGCGGAAGCGCACGCCGCAGATCCGGCTTCGCCGGGCCATCGGCGGCGCCCCCTTGACGGAGAGCGCTGCAGGCGCTTCGAGGGTGGGTCAATGTGCCGCCCACTGGATTGCGCTGATGTCGATGCCATCGCGGTACATGTCCCACAAGGGCGATAGCTCGCGCAGCTTGGCCACGCGATCCTTCAATGTCTCTACTGCGTAGTCGATCTCAGCCTCGGTGGTAAAGCGGCCGATCGTCATGCGCAGGCTGCTGTGCGCCAGTTCGTCGCTGCGGCCCAGCGCGCGCAGCACATAGCTGGGCTCCAGGCTGGCCGAGGTGCAGGCCGAACCGGACGATACCGCCAGGCCCTTGACGCCCATGATCAGCGACTCGCCCTCAACATAGTTGAACGAGATGTTCAGGTTGTGCGGCACGCGCCTGGCCATGTCGCCGTTGATGAACACCTGCTCGATGTCGGTCAGGCCGCTCACCAGCTTGGTGTGCAGCATGCGGATGCGCTCCTGCTCGGCGCCCATCTCCTGGCGCGCCAGCTCAAAGGCTACGCCCATGCCCACGCACTGGTGGGTGGGCAGCGTGCCCGAACGCATGCCGCGCTCATGGCCGCCACCGTGCATCTGCGCTTCGAGCCGCACCCGCGGCTTGCGGCGCACGTACAGCGCGCCGATGCCCTTAGGGCCGTAGGTCTTGTGCGAGGCCAGGCTCATCAGATCGACCGGCAGCGTGGCCACATCGATCACCACCTTGCCAGTAGCCTGGGCCGCGTCGACGTGTAACAGGATGCCGCGCTCGCGACAGATGGCGCCGATCGCCGGGATGTCCTGGATCACGCCGATCTCGTTGTTGACCAGCATCACCGAGACCAGCACGGTGTCCGGGCGCAGCGCATCCTTGAATTGGTCAAGGTCGAGCAGGCCGTTGGCCTGTACATCGAGGTAAGTGGCCTCGAAGCCCTGGCGCTCCAGCTCGCGCACGGTGTCGAGCACCGCCTTGTGCTCGGTCTTGACGGTGACGATGTGCTTGCCGCGGCTCTTGTAGAACTGCGCCGCGCCCTTGATCGCCAGGTTGATGCTCTCGGTGGCACCACTGGTCCAGACGATCTCGCGCGGATCGGCGTTGATCAGTGCAGCCACCTGCTCACGCGACTTCTCGACGATGGCCTCGGCCTCCCAGCCCCAGGCATGGCTGCGTGAGGCCGGGTTGCCAAAGTGCTCGCGCAACCATGGAATCATGGCGTCAACGACGCGTGAATCCACCGGTGTGGTGGCGCCGTAATCGAGGTAGATGGGAAAGTGCGGGGTCATGGTGAGGATTGTGGTTCGAATTGAAGAGGGGATCGGTGCGTCACTTGCTCAGCGCACTGCTCATGCTGCCCAATGCAAAGACCGAATTGGGCGCGGTGATCTTGATCGGCTTGACCACCGGTACCGTGGAGATGGCGCGCCTGATCGGCGACTCTTCGATCGACATGCCCCTGGCCAGCTGATCGTCGACCAGCTTCTTCAGCGAGATCGAATCCAGGAACTCGATCATCTTCTGGTTCAGGCTGGACCAAAGGTCGTGCGTCATGCAGCGGCCGGCGTCTTCGCCCCTGCAGTTTTCCTTGCCGGCGCAGCCGGTGGCGTCAATCGGCTCGTCCACCGCGACGATGATGTCGGCCACGGTGATCAGCTCGCTCTTGCGGCCCAGCGAGTAACCGCCGCCTGGCCCACGCGTGCTCTCCACCAGCTCATGGCGGCGCAGCTTGCCGAACAGCTGCTCCAGGTAGGACAGCGAGATCTGTTGGCGCTGGCTGATCGCCGCCAGCGCCACCGGCCCGTTGTTCGAGCGCAGGGCCAGATCGATCATCGCGGTAACGGCAAAACGGCCTTTGGTGGTCAATCTCATGGGGCCTCTCCAGTAATGAATGCGGATGCGGGAAGCTCAGCCGCCCTCGCCTTGCAGGGCAGACCAGCCTGTACCCGACTGATGCAGTCAAGTATAGCAGAAACCTACTGTTTTAGTCGACATTGAACCGGCGCCTGACTCAAGCCGTCGCCCGACTCAAGCCGGCGTCGTCAAGCGGCGTCGAAGCTCGATCACCAACCCGTCGCAGGCCGGCTCGATCAGGTCCAGCGCCAGCTCGAAACCGGCCGGCGCACCGAAATAGGGGTCGGGCACCTGATCGGTTGACGCTCCGCTTGCAAACGGCAGCAGCAAGTGCAGCCGGTGCTGCTGATCGGGCGGGCAGCGCTCGCGCAGCGTGGTGAGGTTGTCATGGTCCATCGCCAGCAACAGGTCGAAGCGGCTGAAGTCTTGCACATCGAGTGGTCGTGACTTCAGGCCGTCCAGCGCATAACCGCGCAGCGCCGCCTGCGCGGCGGCCCGAGGGTCGGGCCGCGTGCCCTTCTGAAAGCCATGGGTGCCAGCCGAATCCACCGCCACGCTGTCGCCCATGCCCTCACGCTGCAGCTTGGCGCGCAGCACCGCCTCGGCCATCGGCGAGCGACAGATGTTGCCGCTGCAAACCATCAACACCCGCAGGCGGGCGGGATCGGGGCGGCGAAACCAGCGTTTGAACATGGACGGCGAGGATAACGGAGCGATTCGGACTGGTCGGCATCACGGGCGGCCCGCAGGTGGCCCACAGCTGGCCCACAGCTGCCCCACAGGCAGACCGGGTTGAACGCCAAGCGCTATGCCGGGCAGCCCCAGACCGCGAATCGAGACCACGGCCCGTCATGCGCCGCGCAGCGCTTGACGCAGCTGCGCGCCCACCTCGGGCCGGTCCTTGAACGGATCGCTGGGGCTGCGGCCCTGCACCACGTCTTCGAGCCGCAGTTGCACCGAGGCCAATGCCCTGGGGTGGCTGTAGATGTAGAACCGCCGCTCGTGCAGTGCCTCGAACACCTTGGCCGCCACATCGGCCGCGCTGACCTTGCCGCTGCCCACCGCCTTCTCGCCCATCGCCTTGCCGATCAGCTGGCTGGGCGTGAGGCCGGCGTAGGCGTCGGTCAAATCGGCCGGACGGTTGCGGTGGCTGGTGTTGATGCCGGTGGGCACGAAAAACGGGCACAGCACATGCGCAAAGACCTGATCACTGACCAGCGCCAGATCCTGGTGCAGGGTCTCGCTGAGCGATACCACCGCATGCTTGCTGACGTTGTAAACGCCCATGTTGGGCGGGTTCACCAGCCCGGCCATCGACGCGGTGTTGACGATGTGGCCCTCGAAGGCTGGGTCGGCCTGCGCGGCGGCCAGCATCATCGGTGTGAACAGCCGCACGCCGTGCACCACGCCCCAGACGTTGACACCGAGCACCCACTCCCAGTCCTTGAGCGTGTTCTCCCACACCAGGCCGCCGCTGCCAACGCCGGCGTTGTTGAACAGCCAGCTGGGCGCGCCAAACTGCTGCTGCACCTCGGTGGCCAGCGCCTGCATGGCCTCGGCGTTGGCTACATCCACCTGGCGTGCCAGCACGCGTCCGCCCTGCGGCGTGGCCAGCGCGGCGATCTCTTCGGCGGCCGCGGCCAGCGCATCGGCCTGCACATCGACCATCACCACATGCATGCCTTCGCGGGCGGCGATGCGCGCGCAGGCCAGGCCGAAGCCCGACGCGGCGCCGGTGAGCACGGCCGTACGGCCCTTGAAATCGGTCATGCGGGGGTGTCCTTCTTGATCTGAAAGCCAAAACGGGGGAAATGCACCTGCACCGTGCCGGCGCGATCATCCTGGCGGCGAATCACCACCTCGTCGTCCGACAGGCCTGCCAGCGTGCCGGCTACGAGATCGCTGCCGTAGTCGGTGGCGGCCACGCTGACCGCCTGGTCGGGCTCAAAGCCCAGGCCTGGCACCACGGCCACTGGCGCATGGCCAGCGGCCGACGCCGCCACGGCCAGCGCCTCGGTGCTGCTCATGTCAGTCGATGTGTGGTGGCCAATGGCCAGCACGCGGGCTAGCCAGGGGCCGATCGCTGCGTACCCGTCGAGCAGTTGCGCAACCGGCCCCGCGCGGCGGATGAACCACAGGCACTGCGCTACCGAGAAATCAGCGATGCAGGGCGTCGCGCCAAACAGCCAGGGCCCGCCCTGGGCCAACTGCGCAGCGATCACCGCCAAATGGCCCTTCAGTTGCGCCGAGCCATCGGCCAGCGTCGGGCGGGTTGCGCCGCCACGCATCGCCGCGCGGTCGGCGGCAAAGGCTTTGAGGGTCTCCGGCGGCACGCCGGCCATGATCGAAGGCGCACCGGCCGGCTGCAGAGCCCAGACCACCGACACCTGGAACAAAAAGCTGTCGGCCCATTGCGCCAGCGGCACCGCCAGCGGCGATGCGCTCGGATACAGCGTCGGCGAGGGCTGGCGGGCCTCCAGCACGCGGGCAATCAGCGCGGTGTCGCAGTAAATGTCGGCTCCGATCTGCAGCACCGGCGTCTTGCGGTAGCCGCCGGTCAGCGCCAACACATCGGGCTTGGGCATCACCGGCGGGATCAGCACCGAGCGCCACGGCAGTTGCTTGAAACCCAAGATCAGCCGCACCTTCTCGGCGAACGGCGACATCGGGTAATGGTGCAGGATGAGTTCGGACATGTTGGCTTTCGTCTGGGCATCGCCAGTGACGGATCTAGGATCAGTGGGCGGTCAGCAAGCGACGGCGCGGCTGGACGGCGTCATCTGCGGTCGTCAGGTAAGTCATGGCCGAGGCCGATGGCTCACGGCTGTCGCCACATCTGGAAGTGCGGTATGTCGTCCTCGAGGTAAGGCTCGCCCACGGCCACAAAGCCGTGGCGGCCATAGAAGCGCTGCAAATGGGCCTGCGCGCTGATGCGGTTGCCGCCACCCGGCCAGGCGGCATCGCTGCGCGCCAGGCCCTCGGCCACCAACACATCGGCCAGCCCGCTGCCGCGCAGCGGCTTGGCCAACACCACCCGACCCATCGACGGCTCGGCGTACTTCAAGCCGGGGTCGACGATGCGCAAGTAGGCGTGCAGCGTGCCCGCGCTGTCACGGCCCAACAAATGCCCGCTGTGCCGATCCAGTCCATCAGGGTCAAGGTAAGGGCCTTGCTCGAGGATGAACACCTGCGCGCGCAGGGCCAGCAGGTCATAAAGGCCGTCGACGCCCAACTCAGCAAAGCGCTGCCAGGTCCAGGCCAGCGTCTCCGGATCAGGCCGGGCTGCAAGCTGCAGGGCGATCAGACTGCCCACTTCGCTGCCTCAGACCAGCTTGACCAGCTGTTTGCCGAAGTTCTTGCCCTTGAGCAGGCCGATAAAGGCTTCGGGTGCGGCCGCCAGGCCATCGGCCACGGTCTCGCGGTACTTGAGCTTGCCGCTGGCCACGCCCTCGCCCAGCTCTTTCAGTGCCTCGGGCCAGTGCTTCATGTGTTCGCTGACGATGAAGCCCTGCACTGTCATGCGGTTGACCAGAATCAGCTGCGGTGCGGCCATCGGGATCGGCGCGCCGTTGTAGCCGCTGATCATGCCGCACATGGCGACACGGCTGAAGGCATTGGCGCGCAGCATCACGGCGTCCAGGATCATGCCGCCGACGTTTTCAAAGTAGCCGTCGATGCCCTGCGGGCAGGCTTCCTTCAGCGCCTGCGACATGGCCTTGACATCGTTGTGGGCCTTGTAGTCGATGCAGGCGTCGAAGCCCAGCACGTTGACCACATAGGCACATTTGTCGGCGCCGCCGGCAATGCCCACGGCGCGTGCACCGCGTGCCTTGGCCAGTTGGCCCACCGCGCTGCCCACCGCGCCACTGGCCGCCGACACCACCACTGTCTCGCCGGCCTGCGGGTTGATGATCTTGACCAGGCCGTACCAGGCGGTGACGCCGGGCATGCCCACCGCGCCCAGGTAGGCCGACAACGGCACATGGGTGGTGTCCACCTTGTGCAGCGCGCCGGGCTGGCTGGCGTTGACCACCGCGTACTGCTGCCAGCCGCCGCGGTTGATCACGGTGTCGCCGACAACAAAGCCGGGATGGCGCGAGAACTGCACCTCACCCACCGTGCCGCCCTCCATCACCGCGTCCAGCGGCTGCGGCATGGCATAGCTCTTGCCGTCATTCATGCGGCCGCGCATGTAGGGATCGAGGCTCATGTAGTGGTGGCGCACCAGCACCTCGCCGTCGGCGAGCTCGGGCACCGGGCTCTCGATCAGTCGGAAGTTGTCGGCTGTGGGCTCGCCCGTAGGACGCGAGGCGAGTTGAATCTGCTGGTTCATCTTGTTGCTCATGGTGCTCAGGCTGTATTGGTGTCGGCCGCGCGGGCCGGGTTGGGTTGAGATGTCGTCGGAATATCGAGGTTCTGGCCGGCCAAGCGGCCGCGCGCCAACAGGCCACGCAGGTACTTGAAGGTGCCGCTGGCGCTGGCGCAGAGCTGGCCACGGTCATCAAACAGCGTGGCCTCGCAGAAGGCCAGCGTGCTGGTCTTGTGCAGCAGCTTGCCCACCGCACGCAGCCGGTGCTCGGCCGGGCGCAAGAAGCTGGTCTTCATCTCGATGGTGGCGACGCCGCCGCTGTGGCTGCTGCCGCTGCGCGCGGCCAGCGCCATCGCCACGTCGAGCATGGTCATCACCACGCCGCCGTGGGCCACGTCCCAGGTATTGAGATGAGCGGCATCCAGATCAACCCAGATCTCGGCATGGCCGTCGGCATAGGCATGCAACTCGATACCCAGCGAGTCGACAAAGGGCACGCGCACCGGGAAGGGCAGCGGTGAGGGCTTCTTTCTACCGGGGGCGGTTGACGCGCTCATGGGGCTGCACCGCCGGCCCCTGCGCCGCGGCGGGGCAGGTCGAAGCGTGCGGGGTCTGCTGTAGCCAAGGAGAAAACTTTCATTGCAAGGTGACAAGCAGGTGATGATTCAAGGCCGCATGCGCGAGCGCACAACGATCAGCAGCCCGCCGGCCGCAGCGGCCACGCCGCCGCCGCTGCCCAGCAACCAACCCAGCGCGGGCTCGCTGCGATAGACAAACAGGCCCAGGCAGATCAGCAGCATGCCGCCATAGATCAGTACCCAGACCCAGGCTTCGACCGCAGAGGTTTTCATGCCCCGAGCATGCGCCCGAATTCGACCGCGCGGCGGTTTGCGCTGGCTTCGCTATCCAAGCAGCGATCAATCCAGCAACCTCAGGACAAGGCATCTGGCCGAAGACCAGGCAGCCCGCAGCCGCCAGCCTCAGTCTCATGTCGCGGCCAGCCCGAAGTGAGCCAGCGCAGCCGTGGCTATGGGCCCACCCCACTCCTGCACAAAGTGGCCGCCCTCGGCCACTTGCAAGGGCTCGGGGCAGCCGCGTATGTGCTGGCGCAGGGCCTGCATGGTGGCCAGGCCCAGCACCGGGTCTTGCAGGCCCACGGCCATGAAGCTCTGGCCCTGCCATTGCTGCTGCCAGAAGACCTGGGCCTCCCGGCTGAGCGCAGCACCTGCGGCATCGGCACCATCCGGCACCCGATCCGGAAAGGCCCGCAGCGCGGCCTTGAAGCTGGCATCGGGAAACGGCGCGTCGTAGCCGGCGGCTTCGGCCTCGCTCATCTCGCGCTTGCCACGCCTCAGCAGTTTGCCCACTGGCAGATCGGGCTGGCTGTTGCTGTAAGCCCGCCACTGGCGAAAGCCTTCATTCAGCTCTCCGGTGGCCAGCGTGGTGTTCATCACCAGCAGGCGGGTGAAGCGTTGTCCGCCGCCGGGCCGCCCCAAGTCAGACGCGCCGCCTTGGGCGGCGGCCGCCGCAGCCGTCTTGGGGGCCAAGGATTGTGCGGCCATCGGCAAGGTCAGCCCGAAGATGCCACCCCAGTCCTGGCAGACCAGCAGCACATCGTGCAGATCCAGCGCCTCGATGAAGTTCAGCAGGCTCTGGCGGTGCGTATCAAACTGGTGCCAGGCCTCGTCAGCCGGCTTGTCCGAGCGACCGAAACCGATCAGGTCGGGCGCCACCACACGCAGGCCGGCACGCAGAAACACCGGGATCATGTGACGGTACAAATAGCCCCAGCTCGGGTTGCCATGCAAGCACAGCACGGTGGCCGGCGCGTCGCGTGGACCTTCGTCGACATAGGCCATGCGCGGCCCGCCCGCAGCCAGCGGCTGCGCATAACGGGCGGCATAGGGCCAGTCGGGCAGACCGGCAAAGCGCTCGTCAGGCGTGCGCAGCATGGCGGGGGGGATCACAACACCTCGAACACGCCCGCCGCACCCATGCCGCCACCGATGCACATGGTGACGCAAACTTTCTTGGCACCGCGGCGCTTGCCTTCGATCAGCGCATGGCCGGTGAGGCGCTGGCCGCTGACGCCGTAAGGGTGGCCCACCGCAATCGCGCCGCCGTTGACGTTGAGCCTGTCCATCGGGATGCCCAGCGTGTCGGCGCAGTACAGCACCTGCACCGCAAAGGCCTCGTTGAGCTCCCAGAGATCGATATCGGCCACCGTCAGGCCCAGGCGCTTGAGCACCTTGGGCACGGCAAACACCGGGCCGATGCCCATTTCATCCGGCTCGCAACCCGCCACGGCGAAGCCGAGGAAGCGGCCCAGCGGCTTCAGGTTCTTCTGCTGGGCATAGCTGTCACTGACCAGCACGCAGGCGCCGCCACCGTCACTGAACTGGCTTGCGTTGCCGGCGGTGACCACGCCGCCGGGCACCGCCGAGCGCACGCCGACGATGCCCTCAAAGGTGGTGCCGGGGCGCAGGCCTTCATCGGCGCTGACCGTCACCTGCTTGCTGCGCAGGCCCATCACAGCGTCAGCCACACCTGCGGTGACAGTGATCGCCGCGATCTCGTCATTGAACAAGCCCGCTTCTTGCGCCGCGCAGGCCTTTTGCTGGCTGGCGGCGCCGTACTGGTCCATGCGCTCTTTGCTGACGCCATAGCGCTTGGCCACGTTCTCGGCCGTTTGCAACATGTTCCAGTAGATCTCGGGCTTGTGCTGTTTCAGCCAGCTGTCCTGGATCATGTGCAGGTTCATCTCCTGCTGCACGCAGGAGATGCTTTCGACACCGCCAGCAACATAGGCATCGCCCTCGCCGGCGATGATGCGCTGCGCTGCCATTGCGATGGTCTGCAAGCCGCTGGAGCAGAAGCGGTTGATGGTGACGCCGCTCACCGTGATCGGCAGACCCGCGCGCAGCAGCGCCTGGCGCGCGATGTTCATGCCGGTGGCGCCCTCGGGGTTGGCGCAGCCCATCAGCACGTCTTCGATCGCGCCGGGGTCAATGCCGGCGCGCTGCACTGCGTGCGCTATGGCATGGCCACCCAGCGTGGCGCC
>JBBQJN010000031.1:0-20902 GCA_038325945.1 Burkholderiales bacterium
GAGCTCGAGCCGGCGTTCTACGACCTGAGCGAAGCCGACATGGACATGGTGTTCAGCGCGACGAACACCTACTTCACGACCGACGAGCAGATGACCCTGCGCGAGATCGTGCAGGCGCTGCGCGAGACCTACTGCGGCACGATCGGCGCCGAGTACATGCATTGCACCGAGCCGATCGAGAAGCGCTGGTGGCAGCAGCGGCTCGAATCGATCCGCTCCAAGCCGAGGCTTCCTGCCGACGAGAAGATGCACATCCTCGAGCGGCTGACCGCTGCCGAAGGGCTGGAACGCTATCTGCATACCAAGTACGTCGGCCAGAAGCGCTTTTCGCTCGAGGGCAGCGAGAGCTTCATCGCCTCGATGGACGAGTTCATCCAGCGCGCCGGCGGCAGGGGCGTGCAGGAGATCGTCATCGGCATGGCCCATCGCGGCCGCCTCAACGTCCTCGTCAACACGCTCGGCAAGATGCCGAAGGATCTGTTCGCGGAGTTCGACCACACCGCGCCGGAAAACCTGCCGTCGGGCGACGTCAAGTACCACCAGGGGTTCTCGAGCGACATCACGACGCCGGGCGGGCCGGTCCACCTGAGCCTGTCGTTCAATCCGTCGCACCTCGAGATCGTCAATCCGGTCGTCGAGGGCTCGGTCAAGGCGCGCCTCGACCGCCGCGGCGACGCCGAAGGCGACACCGTCCTGCCCGTGCTCGTCCACGGCGACGCCGCCTTCGCCGGGCAGGGCGTGGTCATGGAGACGCTGGCGCTGGCGCAGACGCGCGGCTACTACACCGGCGGCACGGTCCATATCGTCATCAACAACCAGATCGGCTTCACGACGTCCGACCCGCGCGACTCGCGCTCGACGCTGTATTGCACCGACGTCGTCAAGATGATCGAGGCGCCGGTGCTGCACGTGAACGGCGACGACCCCGAGGCGGTGGTGCTGTGCACGCAGATGGCGCTGGACTACCGCCAGCACTTCAAGAAAGACGTGGTCGTCGACATCATCTGCTTCCGCAAGCTGGGCCACAACGAGCAGGACACGCCTTCGCTCACCCAGCCGCTGATGTACAAGAAGATCGCCGCCCACCCCGGCACCCGCAGGCTGTATGGCGAGAAGCTGGTGGCGCAGGACGTGCTGCCGCCGAGCGGCCCCGACGACATGGTCAAGCAGTTGCGCGCCGCCTTCGACGAAGGCCGCCACACCATGGACCCGGTGCTGACCAACTTCAAGAGCAAGTACGCGGTCGACTGGGCGCCCTTCCTCGGCAAGAAGTGGACCGATGCGGCCGACACCGCGCTGCCGCTGGCCGAGATCCGTCGTCTGGCCGAGCGTGTCACCACGGTGCCCGCCAACTTCAAGGTGCACCCGCTGGTCGAGAAGGTGCTGGCCGACCGCGGCGCCATGGGTCGTGGCGAGATCAACGTCGACTGGGGCATGGGCGAGACCCTGGCCTATGCCTCGCTGGTGGCCAGCGGCTATGCGGTGCGCCTGTCGGGCGAGGACTGCGGCCGCGGCACCTTCGTGCACCGCCATGCGGTGCTGCACGACCAGAACCGCGAGAAGTGGGACATCGGCAGCTACACGCCGCTGCAGCACGTGGCCGAGAGCCAGGCGCCTTTCACCGTGATCGACTCCATCCTGTCGGAAGAAGCGGTGCTGGGCTTCGAGTACGGCTACGCCAGTGCCGAACCCAACACGCTGACCATCTGGGAGGCGCAGTTCGGCGACTTCGTCAACGGCGCGCAGGTGGTGATCGACCAGTTCATCGCCTCGGGCGAGGTGAAATGGGGCCGGGCAAACGGCCTCACGCTGCTGCTGCCGCATGGCTACGAAGGGCAGGGCCCCGAGCACAGCTCGGCGCGGCTGGAGCGCTTCATGCAGTTGTCGGCCGACAACAACATGCAGGTGGTGCAGCCCACCTCGGCCAGCCAGATCTTCCACCTGTTGCGCCGGCAGATGGTGCGCATGTTCCGCAAGCCGCTGGTCATCATGACGCCCAAGAGCCTGCTGCGCAACAAGGACGCCACCTCGCCGCTGTCCGACTTCACCAAGGGCAGCTTCCAGACGGTGATCGCAGAGCAGAACGCCGACATCGCTGCCGACAAGGTCAGGCGCCTCATCGCCTGTTCGGGCAAGGTGTATTACGACCTGGTGAAGAAGCGCGAGGAGAAGAAAGCCGGCGACGTGGCCATCGTGCGGGTGGAGCAGCTCTACCCCTTCCCGCACAAGGCATTCGCGGCCGAGCTCAAGCGCTACCCCAACACCACCGAGGTGGTGTGGTGCCAGGACGAGCCGCAGAACCAGGGCGCCTGGTTCTTCGTCCAGCACTATGTGCACGAGAACATGCAGGACGGCCAGAAACTGGGCTATGCCGGCCGGCCGGCCAGCGCCTCACCCGCAGTGGGTTACGCCCACCTGCACCAGGAGCAGCAGAAGGCGCTGCTCGACCAGGCCTTTGGCAAGCTCAAGGGCTTCATCCTCACGAAATGAGACCCACCCCCGAGGCGCCACAGGCGCCTCCCCCTCATGCGGGCCGAGCCGGACGGGAGACAGTCCCTGCGGACTGTCTCCCGCCTGCGAGGGCCAGCCGGCATGCTTGCCGACTGGCGACGCCAGCGACCGGCAGAGCCGGATCCGCAGCATCCGCTTGAGGGTTGCACCACATTCCGGGAATTCACACCATGGCAATCGTAGAAGTCAAAGTTCCGCAGCTGTCTGAATCCGTGGCCGAGGCCACGCTGCTGCAGTGGAAGAAGAAGCCCGGCGAAGCCGTGGCCATCGACGAAATCATCATCGAGGTCGAGACCGACAAGGTGGTGCTGGAGGTTCCTGCGCCTGCGGCCGGCGTGATGGCCCAGATCGTCTGCGAAGACGGCGCCACCGTGGTCAGCGACCAGGTCATCGCCCGCATCGATACCGAGGCGAAGGAGGCCATCAGCCCGCTGGAGGTGAAGGCCGTGGCCAGCGACGCCGCCGTGGCTGCCGCAGCACCCGCCGCCGCAGCTGCCGAGATCGCCGGCATCAAGAGCGGCGTGGCGATGCCCGCTGCTGCCAAGCTGATGGCCGACAACAACATCTCGGCCACTGCCGTGGCAGGCACCGGCAAGGACGGCCGCATCACCAAGGGCGACGTGCTGGGCGCCGTGGCTGCTGGAGTTGCCGCACCAGCGCCGGCGCCGGTGTCGGCACCCGCACCCGCACCCGCACCCGCACCCGCACCCGCACCCGCACCCGCCGCACCGCGCGTTGCTGCACCTGCACCCGCTGCCGCCAGGCCGCTACCCGCCGTGGCTGCGCCGCCGGGCCTCAACCTGGGTGAACGACCCGAGCAGCGCGTGCCGATGAGCCGCCTGCGCGCCCGCATCGCCGAGCGGCTGGTGCAGAGCCAGTCCACCAATGCCATCCTCACCACCTTCAACGAGGTGAACATGGCCCCGGTGATGGAGATGCGCAAGAAATTCCAGGAGAAGTTCGAGAAGGAGCACGGCACCAAGCTGGGTTTCATGAGCTTCTTCGTCAAGGCCGCGGTGGCGGCGCTGAAGAAGTACCCGATCCTGAACGCCAGCGTCGACGCCAACGACATCGTCTACCACGGCTACTTCGACATCGGCATCGCCGTGGGCAGCCCGCGCGGCCTGGTGGTGCCGGTGATCCGCAATGCCGACCAGATGAGCTTTGCCGACATCGAGAAGAAGATCGCCGAGTACGGCAAGAAGGCGGCCGACGGCAAGCTGGGCATCGACGAGTTGATCGGCGGCACCTTCTCCATCAGCAACGGCGGCACCTTCGGCTCGATGCTGTCCACGCCCATCATCAACCCGCCGCAGAGTGCCATCCTGGGCGTGCACGCCACCAAGGACCGCGCGGTGGTGGAGAACGGCCAGGTGGTGGTGCGCCCGATCAACTACCTGGCATTGAGCTACGACCACCGCATCATCGACGGCCGCGAAGCCGTGTTGGCGCTGGTGACCATGAAGGATGCGCTGGAGGATCCGGCGCGCCTGCTGTTTGATATCTGACCCTGTGCCAGGAGGCCGCCATGTCCCTCGTTGATGATCTCACCCGACTCGAAGAACTGCGCGGCCGCGGCACGTTGTCCGATGAGGAATTTCAGCGCGCCAAACTGCGGCTGATCGACGGCCCGCCCGTGCCACCGCCGCTTCCGCCAGGCGCTCCGGCCGGCGTGTCGGTGGTCAACAACTACCGGCGCTCGCAGACCGACAAATGGCTGGCTGGCGTCTGCGGCGGCCTGGCCGGCATCACTGGTCTCGACAGTTGGGTCTGGCGGCTGGCTTTCACCCTGCTGGCGCTGTTTGCCGGCACCGGCCTGATTCTCTACGTCCTGCTCTGGGTCTTTGTGCCGGCTGAATGAGCCGCCCGGCCGGCCGCAGTGCTGCGGCCGGCCATCAACTTCACCATCACACCATGTCCAAGCAATTCGACGTCATCGTCATCGGTGGCGGCCCCGGCGGCTACATCGCCGCCATCCGCGCCGCCCAACTCGGCTTCAAGGTCGCCTGCATCGACGAGTGGCAGAACGACAAGGGCGGTCCCGCGCCCGGCGGTACCTGCACCAACGTGGGCTGCATCCCCAGCAAGGCGCTGCTGCAGTCGAGCGAGCACTTCGAGCACGCCGGCCACCACTTTGCCGATCACGGCATCGGCCTGTCGAATCTGAGCATCGATGTGGCCAAGATGGTTGGCCGCAAGGACCAGGTGGTCAAGCAGAACAACGACGGCATCCTCTATCTGTTGAAGAAGAACAAGGTCAGCTTCTTCCATGGCCGCGGCGCCTTCGACAAGGCGGCCGATGAGGGCTATCAGATCAGCGTCAGTGGCACGGCCAAGGAGACGTTGCAGGGCAAGCATGTCATCGTCGCTACCGGCTCCAGCGCACGCGCGCTGCCCGGCGCGGCTTTTGATGAGGACAAGATCCTGTCCAACGACGGCGCGCTGCGCTTGGGCGCCGTGCCCAAGACGCTGGGCGTCGTCGGCTCGGGCGTGATCGGTCTGGAGATGGGCTCGGTCTGGCGCCGGCTGGGCGCGCAGGTGACCATCCTCGAAGCCCTGCCCAACTTCCTGGGCGCCGCCGACGAAGGCGTGGCCAAGGAGGCGCTCAAGGCCTTCACCAAGCAGGGCCTGAAGTTCGAGTTCGGCGTCAAGATCGACGCCGTCAAGGCCGGCAAGAAAGGCGTCAGCGTAAGCTATGCCAACGCCAAGGGCGAGGCCGTCAAGCTCGATGTCGAGCGCCTGATCGTGTCGATCGGCCGCGTGCCCAACACCACCGGCCTGGCAGCCGATGTGGTGGGCCTCAAGCTCGACGAGCGCGGCGCCATCGTCGTCGATGCCGACTGCAAGACCAACCTGCCGAATGTGTGGGCAGTGGGCGACGTGGTGCGCGGCCCGATGCTGGCGCACAAGGCCGAGGAAGAAGGCGTGGCGGTGGCCGAGCGCATCGCCGGCCAGCATGGCCATGTCGACTTCAACCTCGTGCCCTGGGTGATCTACACCTCGCCCGAGATCGCCTGGGTCGGCCGCAACGAGCAGCAGCTCAAGGCCGACGGCGTGGCCTACAAGGCGGGGCAGTTTCCGTTCATGGCCAACGGCCGCGCCCGAGCGCTGGGCGATACCACCGGCTTTGTCAAGTTGCTGGCCGACGCCAAGAGCGATGAGATCCTGGGTGTACATATCGTCGGCCCGTACGCCAGCGAGCTGATCGCCGAGGCCGTGGTGGCGATGGCCTTCAAGGCCTCGGCCGAGGACATCGCGCGCATCTGCCATGCCCACCCGTCCTTGAGCGAAGCCACCAAGGAAGCCGCGCTGGCGGTCGACAAGCGCACGCTGAACTTCTGACCAGGCCGGTCGTGGGCGTTCGTGCGCTCTACCTGGCCACGCTGGCCGAGCGTGGTTACCAGACCGATCCGGCACAGCTGCACGCGGTTGACGCGCTGGAGCGCTGCGAGAACGAGTGGGCCGGCTACAAGGCGCGGCGCAGCAACGCGGTGACCAAGCTGCTGGTCAAGCCGGCCATTCCTCGGGGCGTTTACATGTTCGGCGGCGTCGGTCGGGGCAAGAGCTTTCTGATGGATTGCTTTTTCCAGTCGGTGCCGCTCAAGCGCAAGACGCGGCTGCACTTTCACGAGTTCATGCGCGAGGTGCACCGCGAGCTGCAAGAGCTCAAGGGCACGGCCGATCCGCTGGACGAGCTGGGCAGGCGCATCGCGCGGCGCTTCAGGCTGATCTGCTTCGACGAGTTTCACGTCGCCGACGTCACCGACGCGATGATCCTGCACCGGCTGCTGGATGCACTGTTCCTCAACCGCGTGGCCATCGTCACCACCAGCAACTTCGAGCCCGACGGCCTCTACCCCAACGGCCTGCACCGCGACCGCATCCAGCCGGCGATCGAGCTGCTCAAGGACAAGCTTGAGGTCATCAACGTCGATCACGGCACCGACTACCGCCAGCGCACGCTGGAGCAGGCACAGCTCTACATCTGCCCGCTGGGTGAGGCTGCGGATGCGCAGCTTAAGTTGACCTTCGAGCAACTCGCCGAGGCGCGCGACGAGAGCGCGCTGCTGCACATTGAGCACCGCGAGCTGCGTGCGTTGCGGCGCGCCGGCGGCGTGGTCTGGTTTGATTTCCGCACGCTGTGCGGCGGCCCGCGCTCGCAAAACGACTACCTCGAGATTGCCCAACAGTTTCACACCGTGATCCTCAGCGGCGTGCCGCAGATGCCGCCCCGGCTGGCCAGCGAGGCGCGGCGATTCACCCTGCTGATCGACGTGCTCTACGACCGGCGCGTCAAGCTGGTGCTCTCGGCGGCGGTGCCGGCCGACCAGCTTTATACCGAAGGGCCCTTGTCGCACGAGTTTCCCCGCACCGTGTCGCGTTTGCAGGAAATGCGCTCGTCCGACTACCTGGCCTTGCAGCGGCGCGATGTGGATACGCGCATCACATGAGCCGCATGAGCCGCAGGGGCTGCAGGGGCTGCAGTAGCTTGGTTCAGCGCCTGGGCCGGGCCTTGATCGGCGGCCTGCTGGCGGCCTGGCTGAGCGCTGCGGCGGCCACTGATCGCCCTTTGATGGCCGAACCGATCGACGCCGCTGCGCAGCACCAGGCCATCGCCGCCGAGCGTGCTGCGGTTGACAAGCGTTTCAACACCGATAGGCTGGCTTGCCAACAGCGTTTTCAGGTCACTGACTGCCTGAGCCGTGCCAGCGCCGAGCGCCGGCAGGCGATAAACCGATTGCAGCAACAGACGCTGCAACTCGACGACGCCAAACGCCGGCACAAGGCGGCGCAGCGGCTGCAATGGCAGCAGCAACGCCAGGCCGAGACCGCCGAGCGGGTGGCCAGCGCGGCGCTAAGGCCGCAGCGGCCGATAGCCCAGACGGGAGAGCTGGCCAAAGCCGACCCAGCGGCCGTTTCGACGACACCGGCACAGGCTGCCAAGCCGGCGCCGCAGCCCGCCGCCAGCCGGGAGCTACAGCGTTTGCGCGAGCAGCGGCGACTGGCGCAATACAACAGCCGATTGGCTGGCGCCAAGGCGCACCAGCAGGCGCTGGCGGCACGCAACGCCGATCAGCAGGGCAAGCGCCCGGCAGCGGCCGCACTGCCGGTGCCGGGCGCCAGCGCGCCGGCACGTTGAAGCCACGCGCACGGCGACTTGGCGCGGGGCCTGCTCAAGCTCAGAGGATCTGCTCGACCTTCACGATCGCCAGCGACAGGTTGTCGCCATGGCCACCGGCACGCTGGCGGGCGCGGGTCACCATCATTTCGACGGCGTTGCGCGGCGCAAAGCTGTTGACATACATGCCGAGCTCGCGCGGCGTGAAGTAATGCCAGAGTCCGTCGCTGCAGCACATCAGCGTATCGCCCGGCTGCAGATCGTCGATGTGGTGCTGGTTGACCGGTGGCTCCGAGCTGGTGCCCAGACAGCCGATCAGCAGGTTGCCCTGCGGATGGCCGTTGGCCTGCTCCTCGGTGATTTGGCCTTCGTCCATCAGCCGCTGCACGTAGGAGTCGTCCCGTGTGCGGCTGATCAGGTCGGCACCACGGAAGTGGTAGACCCGTGAATCACCGGCATGCACGACATGGCAGCTCAGTCCCGGCCCCAGCAAAAATGCTGCGGCGGTGCTGTGCGGCTCTTCCTCGGTGGTGATCGCGGTCAGCTTGATCATCAGGTGCGACTCCAGCAGCAGCTGGCGCAGCATCTCGGCCGGGTCGTCCTTGGCTGGCACATGGCGGTCGAACAGTTGGCGCGCGGTCAGCGCCACCTGGTCAGCGGCCTTGCGGCCACCGCTTTTGCCACCCATGCCATCGGCCAGCACCGCCAGCAGGCAGCCGTTGACGCGACCATGGCGCAGGACCTGCACCTGATCCTGCTGGTAGGGGCGGTCGCCCTTGTGCAGTGCCGTGGCGGCCAGCAATCGGTAGGCGAGGGGGGCCTTGGGCAGCACAGCATTCATGGCGCAGCACTATAAACTGAGGCCACGATGGAACATGAGCCGACTCCGGGCAGCGACCTGCGTTCACCGCAACGCCAGCTGATTGAGCTGCGCATGGCGCATGCTGATCTCGACAACCTGATCGACCTCTGCGCCGAACAAGCGCCGCTGGACGAGCTGAGCCTGCGCCGACTGAAGAAGCGCCGCTTGCTGCTGCGCGACCAGATCGCCCACCTGGCGGCGGAGATCGATCCGCCGGAACCCGCTTGATCGGCGCCAGTGTCGGGGTTGATGCAGGGGCCGGCGCCGAGCCCTGCCCTGCAGAAGCGGCGGCCCCCACTGCCGCTTTGGCCCCGCCTGCCCTCGACAGCGCCGCCGCGTCAAGCCTGCGCACGCTGGATCTGGTGCGGGCCACGCGTGAGGCGCTGGGCCCGCACGGCGCACTGGCCCAGGCCGATCCGGGCTTTGTCGAGCGCGAGGTGCAGTTGCTGCTGGCCGAGGCGATGGCGCGCGCCATCGACGAGCGCGCCACGCTGGTGGCTGAGGCCGGCACCGGCGTCGGCAAGACCTTTGCCTACCTGGTGCCACTGCTGTTGTCGGGCCGCCGTGCGCTGGTCTCCACTGCCACCAAGAGCCTGCAAGACCAGCTGTTCCTGCGTGACCTGCCGCGGCTGCGCGAGGCGCTGCGGCTGCCGGTGCGCATCGCGCTGCTCAAGGGCCGTGGCAGCTACCTGTGCCTGCATCGATTGCAACTGGCGCGCGAAACCGGCAGCTTGCCCGACCGTTTTGCGGTGCGCGCACTGGCGCGTGTCGAGACCTGGGCTCGCAGCACCCGCAGCGGCGACTTGGCCGAGATCGACGGCCTCGATGACCGCAGCCCGGTGATCCCGCTGGTCAGCTCCACGCGCGACAACTGTCTGGGCCAGGACTGCCCGCAGTTCCGCGACTGCCATGTGGTCAAGGCCAGGCGTGAGGCGATGGCGGCCGACTTGGTGGTCGTCAACCACCACCTGTTTTTTGCCGACCTGTCGCTGCGTGACAGCGGTGTTGCCGAGTTGCTGCCCACGGTGGATGCTGCGGTGTTCGACGAGGCTCACCAGCTGGTGGAAACCGGCCTGCAGTTTCTGGGCACGCTGCTGTCGAGCAACCAGCTGATCGACTTCGGGCGTGATCTGGTGGCCGCCGGCCTGACCCATGCCCGTGGCCTGGCCGACTGGCCGGCGGTGGCCGGTGGGCTCGACCGCGCTGCGCGCGAGCTGCGGCTGGCCTGCGCCGGGCCGCTGCGTGAGCTCAAGGGCATCCTCAAACTGCGCTGGGATGAGCGCGCCCATGAATCGGCGTTTGCCCTCGCCCTGCAGGGCCTGGCCGACGCTGCCGACGCCGCGCGTGACGCCGCCAAGGCAGTTGAGGACACGGCGCCTGACTTCACCCGTCTGGTTGAGCGTGGCAGTCGGCTGGCCCAGCTGGCCCATGACTTTGTGCAGCCGGCGGCCAGCGACCGCGTGCGCTGGATCGACATCGGGCCGCGTGATGCCCGGCTGGTTGAATCGCCGCTGCACATCCGCGACCTGTTTACCGAGCAGCGCGCGGCCGCACCGCGGGCCTGGATCTTTACCTCGGCCACGCTGGGCAGCGACGATGCGCTGAGCTGGTTCAGTGAAGCGGCGGCGCTGGAGGATGCGCGCAAGCTGCGTGTGGGCAGCCCCTTCAACTACGCCGCCCATGCCCGCACCTGGGTGCCGCCGCGTTTTCCCAAACCCAACGAGGCCGCGCATCCGGCGGCGGTGGGCGCGCTGGCGGCGCGATTGGCCGGCCGGCTGGGCGGCCGCACCTTTGTGCTGACGACCACGCTGCGCGTGCTGCCGGTGATTGCCGAAGCGCTGAGCGAGGCGGCGGCCGCCGCCGGCACGCCGTTGCAGGTGCTGGTGCAGGGCACACACCCCAAACGCACACTGCTGCAGCGTTTTCTGGACACGCCAGGCAGTGTGCTGGTCGGCTCGGCCAGCTTCTGGGAGGGCATCGACGTGCCGGGCGCGGCGCTGCAATGCGTGATCATCGACAAGCTGCCGTTTCCGCCGCCACACGATCCGCTGGTGCAGGCGCGCAGCAAGGAGCTGGCGTCACGCGGCCGCGACCCCTTCAACGACTACTACCTGTCGGAGGCGGCGATCTCGCTCAAGCAAGGCGCAGGCCGGCTGATCCGCAGTGAAACCGACCTCGGCCTCCTGGTCATCACCGACCCGCGCTTGCGCCAGATGCCCTATGGCCGCAAGCTGCGCGCCGCGCTGCCGGCGATGGGCACGCTCGACACCGAAGCCGATGCGTTGGCCTGGCTGGACGAGATCGCCGCGGTCAATGCCGCAGCCTGATCAAGGGCTTGCAAGCCTCTGCGGGCCGGCTTGTAAGCCCGGTCGGACTACCAGAACTGCCACCAAGCGCGCTCTGGCGCCCGCACACCGTCGCGGATGAAGCGGGTGTTCGGGTAGTTCTGCTTGAGCACGCGCTCGGCATCGTCGCGCAGCTGGGTCAGGCCCAGCTTGTTGTAGCTCGAGGCCATGATGTAGAGCGCTTCTTCCGCCGCCGGTGACTGCTGAAACTCGCGCACCGTCAACTGGGCCCGGTTGGCGGCGGCCACATAGGCCTGGCGGTTGTAGTAGTAGCGCGCCACATGCACCTCGTACTCGGCCAGCGAGTGCACGATGTAGTTCATGCGCGCGCGCGCATCGTCGCTGTACTTCGAAGCCGGGTACTGCTCCACCAGCTGGCCAAAGGCCTGGAACGAGTCGCGTGCCGCCTGCTGGTCACGCTCGGACAACTTCTGGCGCGAGACGCCGCTCATGAAGCCCATGGTCTCGTTGAAATTGACCACGCCGCGCAGGTACAGCGCGTAATCCATCGCCGGGCTCGAGGGGTGCAGGCGGATAAAGCGGTCAAGCACCGCCACCGCTTCGACCCGCTCACTCAGCCGCCACTTGGCATAGGCGATGTCGAGCATCGCCTGCTGCGCCAGCAAGGTGCCCGAGGCGCGGCCCTCGACCCGCTCCAGCTGCTTGATGGCGAGGTCGAAGCTGCCGGAATTCAGATCATCCTTGGCGCTTGCATACAATTTCTCGGGCGAGTTGCGCGCATCGTCCAACGGATTGCTGCCGCAGCCTGCCAGTGTTGCCAGCAGAATCAGTACTGCCAGGCCTGCCATGCGGCCCTGAGGGTGGCGTGGTGCAAGACCCGATGTCGGGTGCAAAACCTTGAACAAGTTCATCGCTGTCGGCGGCCGCGTCGCGGCCAGCGTCCTTCCAGGCACTATGCAAATCAGACGATTCTAATGGCCGCCATCTCCGGCCCCCCACCGGCCGCTGCGCCCGACACCGAACAAGCAGTGATCGCCGAGCAGCCGGCTGATGCGGCGGGCGACAGCCTGCTCGACAACGCCGCCGACGACGAGGTCGAAACCCGCGAGGCAGTGGTCAGCCCGGCCCAGCACGGGCTGCGGCTGGACAAGATGCTGGTGGCGATGGCCGGCGAGTTTTCGCGCAGCTGGCTGCAGCAGCTGATCGGTCGCGGCCATGTGCGGGTAAATGGGCAGTTGCAGCACAGCGCCTCGCGCAAGCTGCTGGCCGGCCAGCGCCTGCAGCTCACGCTGGCGCCAACCGCCGAGAGCCTGGCCTTCCGGCCCGAGGTGATGGCGCTGCACATCGTCTACGAGGACGCTTACCTGCTGGTGGTGAACAAACCCGCCGGCCTGGTGGTGCACCCGGCGCCGGGCAACTGGTCGGGCACCTTGCTCAACGGCCTGCTGGCTCACCACGCTGGCGCGGCGCAGCTGCCGCGCGCCGGCATCGTGCACCGGCTCGACAAGGACACCTCGGGCCTGATGGTGGTGGCCAAGACGCTGCCGGCCATGACCACGCTGGTGCGCCAGATCGCCGCGCGCGAGGTGCGCCGCATCTACCTCTGTCTGGTGCAAGGCAGGGTGCCATGGCAATCGGCCTGCATCGAGGCCCCGATCGGCCGCGACCCGGTGTCGCGGCTGCGCATGGCGGTGGTGTCCAGCGGCAAGCCGGCACGTACCGATGTGGAGCGGCTGGCAATCTGGGACGGCGAGGCCGGCGATGGCAAGGGCAGCATCAGCGCGATGCGCTGCAAGCTGCACACCGGGCGCACGCACCAGATCCGGGTGCACCTGGCCTCGCGTGGTCATGTGCTGGTGGCCGACACGATGTACGGCGGTCGCCCGGCGTTGGGGCTGCTGCGGCAGGCGCTGCATGCCACCGAGCTGGCCTTCGCCCATCCCGACGATGGCCGGCCGATGGCGTTCCGGGCCGAGTTGCCGCCCGATCTGGCGGCGGCCTGGGCAGTGGTGCAGCCGGCTTGAATCAGGCGCTGTCGCGCGCTGCGTGCCCTCGGCGCATTCAGCGGCTACAATCGGGCATTCGGTTGAAGCAGGCGAGCGGTGGATGGATGATCCCGCGCGGCGGCCTCAGCCAAGCCAGCAGGCGCGTCGGATGGCATCCGCAACGGCTTGCTGTAGCACCCAGGCGCGCATGCGTTGCCGCCGGGCAATAGCCCAAGCAAGCAGCCCAAAGCAAGCGCAAAGCAAGCCCAGAGCACGCAACGGCAGCCGCCGGGCCTTCGTTGCAGACCGATGACAAGCCGTGCGCAGTCGCCCACAAGCCGACTGCCGGGCGCCTGACTGGCGCCGCACCCGCGTCATCCAGCAACCCCCCGTCCGGCGCCTTGGCACGACAACGGCCAACCCTGAACCGAGGACCATGAACACCTACGAGGCCAAGCGCGTCCTCGAGACCGCGCTCATTTGCGCCCAGCAGCCTCTGCCGCTGCGCGACATGCGCAACCTGTTTGATGAGCAGGTTGGCCATGACACGCTGCGCAGCATGCTTGACGAGCTGGTGCAAGATTGGCAGGGTCGCGGCGTCGAACTGGTAGCGCTGGCCACTGGTTGGCGTTTCCAGAGCCGACCCGAGATGCGTGAGTTTCTTGATCGGCTGCACCCGGAGAAGCCGCCGCGCTACTCACGCGCCGCAATGGAAACGCTGGCCATCATTGCCTACCGCCAGCCGGTGACACGCGGCGACATCGAAGATATCCGCGGTGTCACCGTCAGCAGCCAGATCGTCAAGCAGCTCGAAGAACGCGGCTGGATCGACGCCATCGGCTACCGCGAGGCGCCGGGCCGTCCGGCGCTGTATGCCACCACCCGGCAGTTCCTCGACGATCTGGGTCTGGCCAGCCTTGACCAGTTGCCGATGCTCGACGGTCCGCCCGGCGCGGCGGTGTTTGACCTTGGCGCAGCCGGGCAGTCGTCGTTGATCGACGGCGACGAGCAGGCCCAGCTGGCGCTGGAGGCCGAGCAGGGTCTGGCCACGGTGGCGGCGGCTGCCGAGCTGGCCCAGGCGGCGCCCGAGCCGGCGGCCGTGCCCCAGGCCGACAACGTCAACTCCGACGAAACCAGCTCCGATGACGCCAGTTCCGACGCCGCCAGCCCCGACGCCGCCAACGCCAACGCCAACGCCAACGCCAGCGCCAACGCTTTGCCAAGCCAAGCCCCTTCAGCCGAACCCGCTTCCGCCGCCAGCCCTGAGGCCATAGCGCCACAGGCCGATGACTCTTCCCCCCCCGCAGCACACGCATGAACTCGCAAGACTCCGATCAGCCCCTGTCCCACCCGTCGGCCGATGCGCCCGATGACGAGCGGGCGACGCCCAAGCCGCGCCGCAAGCGCAGCCCTGTCGCGGCCGATGCCGTGCCGACCGAGGCGCCCGCAGCAGTCGCTGTGGTGGTCGATACAGCGGCCGACGGCGACACACTGGCCAAGCCCAAGCGCAGCCGACGCAAGCCGGTGGAGGCTGAGGCCGCCACAGTGGTTGCCGAAGTCGCCGCGCCGGAGCCTGCGGCGGCCGACCTGGCTGCGCCTGCCAGGCCAACGCGCGGCCGACGCCGTGCCGCGCCTGAGGCCGATGCTGCGGGCCTGTCGGCGGTGGAGACCCGTGTTGAGCAGCATCCGCTGGCCAGCCCGGCCGAAGTGATCGCCGCAGGCAAGGTGCCCAAGCGCCTGGCCGTGGCGGCGGCCGCAGCGCTGGCCGATGCCGGTGCCATGGCCACGCCCGGCCTGGCCGCTGCGTTACAGCCGCCTGCGGTGCCGCTGGCCGCGGCCATGGCCGTTGTTGCGACGGCACTGCCGACCGGCAACGACGCCGCCGAGGCCGGCCAGGGCGCCGAGGCTGCCGATGGCGACGGCCCGCGTCGCCGCAACCGCAATCGCCGTCGTGGCCGCCGTGGCGGTGCCGATCGCGCTGCGCGAGACGACACCGGCGGCGAGGGTGAAGCCGAACAGTTGTTGACCGTCAGCGCCTCGCTGGGCGATGACGACGACGACGGCGCTGACGCTGACGACAGTGATCGCGCCGATCAGCAGGCCGACGATGCGGCGCCGCAGGCCGCGCCGCTGGATGCCGGCGAGACCTTTGCCGCCGTGCTGTCGGGTGACTACGACACCGAATCCGGTGAGACCGCTGCCGAGCCCGAGCGCCGCGTGCTGGCCGCCGAGCCCGACGCGCCCAAACTGCACAAGGTGCTGGCCCAGGCCGGCATCGGCTCACGCCGCGACATGGAAGCGCTGATCGCCGAAGGCCAGGTGATGGTCAACGGCCAGGTTGCGCATACCGGCCAGCGCATCTCTTTTGGTGATCGCATCAGCGTTGCCGGCAAGTTGATCAAGGTGCGCATCGCGCCGCCGCCGCCGCGCATCATTGCCTACCACAAGCCGGTGGGCGAAGTGGTCACGCATGACGATCCGCAGCAGCGGCCGACGGTGTTTCGCCGCCTGCCGCGGCTGCCGCACGGCAAGTGGCAATCGGTGGGCCGGCTCGACATCAATACCGAAGGCCTGCTGCTGTTCACCAACTCGGGTGAACTGGCCAACCAGCTGATGCATCCGCGTTTTGGTGTCGAGCGCGAGTACGCGGTGCGGGTGCTCGGCACGCTGGAGGCCGAAGGCAAGCAGCGCCTGCTCGAAGGCGTCGACATTGACGGCCAGCGCGCGATGTTCATGTCGATCGAGGACGGCGGCGGCGAGGGTGTCAACCACTGGTACCGCGTGGTCATCACCGAAGGCCGCAACCGCGAGGTGCGCAAACTGTTTGACAAGGTCGGCCTGGGTGTGAGCCGGCTGATCCGCATCCGCTATGGCTGCGTGGTGCTGCCGCGGGGCCTGCGTCGGGGGGTGTTTGTTGACCTCAACGAGGGCGAGGTGCGTGAAGTGCGCCGGCTCGCCGGCAATGCGCGCGACCAGCACCCGGTGGCGGGCGGCGCCGCACAGCGGCCCGTGCGCAACGAGTCGGGTCAGCAGCCAGGGCGCGGTCAGCAAGAGCGTGGCCCGCAGGAGCGTGGACCGCGCGAGGCCGCAGGTGTTCAGCCGCGCCAGAACAAGCAGCGCAGCGGGCCGCCGCAGCCGCGCGCCGAGCGTGACCGCCCCGAGCGTGGCGGCCCGCGCCAGCAGGAGCGCCGCGAGCGTCCCGCCGAGCGGCCGCCAGTCGACCGCGATGTCGATGGTGAGCCCGAGAACTTCGGCAACATCCCCAATCCGCTGATGCAGACCTTCGACAAGCGGGCAATCAAGGAAGCCCGCACGCCGCGGCGCGAGTATGCCGAGGACGGCCCGATCCCCAATCCGTTGGAGCAGACCTACGACAAGCGCTTTGTGCAGAAGCCCAAGGGCTTTGGCGGCGGTGACGGTGGCCGCAAGGGCGGTGGCGGTGGTGGCGCCGGTGGTCAGCCCGACCCGATGAAAACCTCGATGGGCTACATCGGCGCCGATGCCTTCGTGCGCAAGTTCCAGGGCAATAGCGGCCGTGGTGGCGGCGGTGGCAGCGGCGGTGGCGGAAGCGGTGGCGGTGGCGGTGGCGGTGGCGGTGGCGGTGGCGCTGGCGGTGGTGGCCGCAAAGGCGGTGGCGGTGGCGGCGGTCGTCGCGGCGGCGGCGGCGGCGGCCGCTGATCGCCTTGTCTGGGTTGCGTCCGTGGCCGAGGCCGCTGTCTCGCCCGCTGGCCTGCCAAAGTTGGCGGGTCAGCCCCAGTCCGGCCCGCGCTAGAATTTCAGGTTTACCTTTAAGTCATTGATTCAGGAGAATTTTTCATGGCCATCGAACGCACACTCTCGATCATCAAGCCCGACGCAGTCGCCAAAAACGTGATCGGTCAGATCTACGCCCGCTTTGAAGGCGCTGGCCTGAAGGTGGTCGCCGCCCGCATGGCGCATTTGTCGCGCGGCGAGGCCGAGGCGTTTTATGCGGTGCACAAGGCGCGTCCTTTCTTCAAGGACCTGGTCGACTTCATGATCTCCGGCCCGGTGATGATCCAGGCGCTGGAAGGTGAGGGCGCGATCGCCAAGCACCGCGATCTGATGGGCGCCACCGATCCGAAGAAGGCCGACAAGGGCACCATTCGCGCCGACTTCGCTGACTCGATCGATGCCAATGCGGTACATGGCTCCGACGCCCCCGAGACCGCCGCGCAGGAGATTGCTTTCTTCTTCGCCGGCATGAACCTCTACAGCCGCTGATCGACCGCAGGCTGATTGCCACCAGCTGCACCGCTGCGGCCACTTCAAGCGTGACGTCTCTCGTCAACCTGCTCGAATTCGACCTCGATGCGCTCACCAACTGGTGTGCAGCGCAGGGCGAGAAGCGTTTTCGCGCGGTGCAGTTGTTCCGTTGGATTCACCAGAAGGGCGAGACCGACTTCGCCGCCATGTCCGATCTGGCCAAGTCGCTGCGCGACAAGCTGGCCGCATCGGCCGAACTGCGGCCGCTGGCCATCCTCAGCGAGCAGGCATCGAGTGACGGCACCATCAAGTGGCTGTTCGACGTCGGCAACGGTGATGCGGTGGAAACCGTCTATATCCCCGAGTCCGACCGGGGCACGCTGTGTATCTCGTCACAGGCCGGTTGCGCTGTGGGTTGCCGTTTCTGCTCCACCGGCCACCAGGGCTTCAGCCGCAACCTGACCACTGGCGAGATCGTCGCCCAGCTCTGGTTTGCCGAGCACCAGTTGCGCCGGCGCTTGGGCCGGGCGGCGGGCGAGCGCGTCATCAGCAACGTGGTGATGATGGGCATGGGCGAGCCGCTGCAGAACTACAGCGCGCTGCTGCCGGCGCTGCGGGTGATGCTGGACGACCATGGCTACGGCCTGTCGCGCCGCCGTGTCACGGTGTCAACATCGGGCGTGGTGCCGATGATCGCGCGGCTGCAGGCCGATTGTCCGGTGGCGCTGGCGGTGTCGCTGCATGCGCCCACCGACGCGCTGCGCGATCAGCTGGTGCCGCTGAACAAGAAATACCCGTTGGCCGAACTGCTGAGCGCCTGCCGCGACTACCTCAGTGCCGCTCCGCGTGATTTCATCACCTTCGAATACTGCATGCTCGACGGTGTCAACGACGGCCCCGAGCAGGCTCGCCAGTTGATTGATCTGGTCTGCGGTCAGGCCGGTGCGCCGCGCGTGCCCTGCAAGTTCAACCTGATCCCGTTCAACCCCTTCCCCGCCTCGGGCCTGCTGCGCTCAAAGCATGAGCGGGTGATGGCCTTTGCCAAACAACTGCAGGAGGCCGGCATCGTGACCACCGTGCGCAAGACCCGGGGTGACGATATCGCCGCCGCCTGTGGCCAGTTGGCCGGCGAAGTGCAGGACCGCACCAACGCCCAGCAACGGCTGACGCGCCCGGTGATCCGCATCGAGGCCGTCGCGCCGGGCTCGCCATGATCCCATCACGCCTGAGCTCAGTTCTGCCAGCTCGCGCCGCGTTGGCGCTGCCTGGCCTGCAGGTAGGGCTGATGGTGGGGCTGATGATGGCGCTGCTAACGGCCTGCGCCGGCCCGGGCGGTCTGCCCGCTGACCAGCCCAATGCCATCGCCACCGCGTCTGACCAGACCGACGCTGAACGCCGCGCCCGCGTGCGCATGGAGTTGGCCAGCGGCTATTTCAGCCGCGGCCAGTTGGAGACCGCGCTCGACGAGGTCAAACTTGCGATTGCCGCCAAGGGTGATATGGCCGAGGCCTACAACTTGCGCGCGCTGATCTACGCCGCGATGGGCGAAGACCGGCTGGCCGAAGACAGCTTTGCGCGCGCGCTGCAGCTCAATCCGCGCGACGGCGCGGCGCTGCACAACCAGGCCTGGTTCAATTGCCAGCGCAACCGCTTCAGTGTCGCGCAGGCCCAGTTCACCGCCTTGCTGGCGATACCGCAGTACCGCGATGTCGCGCGCAGCCTGTTGGCGCGTGGCGTTTGCTACGGCCGCGATGGCCAGTTGGCCGAAGCCGAGGCTGCGCTGATGCGGGCTTACGAGCTGGAGCCCGCCAACCCCAGCGTCGGCATCAACCTGGCCGATGTGCTGTACCGCCGCCAGGCCTACGAGCGCGCCAGTTTTTACATCGGGCGCATCAACGAGGTGCCCGATGTGGCCAACGCCCAGACCTTGTGGTTGGGTGCGCGCATTGAGCGCAAGTTGGGCCGCGACGCCGCAGTACGCGTGCTGGGTGATCGGCTGCGCCGCGAGTTCTTGCGTTCGCCCGAGGCCGCGCTGTTCGAACGGGGTCAATTTGATGACTGAAGAGACGATGGCCCCGCCAGGGCCAGGGCCGGGGCCAGCGCCAGCGCCAGGGCCAGCTGCCGAGGCGCCCAACGCCGGCGCGCTGCTGCGCGCTGCGCGCATGCAACAAGGCCTGCACATCGGTGCCTTGTCGGCGGCGATCAAGGTGCCGCAGGCCAAGCTTGAGGCGCTGGAAGCCGGCCGCTACGACGAACTGCTCGACACCACCTTCACCCGTGCGCTGGCCAATACCGTCTGCCGCGTGCTGAAGATTGATGCCGCCCCTGTGCTGGCGCTGCTGCCCGGCGCCGGCCGATCCGGCCTGGCCAGTGTGGACACCGGCCTGAACACACCCTACCGCGAGCGCAGCGGCGCCAGGGATGCCAGCGACTGGGCGCCCTGGCAGCGGCCAGTGGCCTGGCTGGTGGGCTTGCTGCTGCTGGCCGCTGCGGCCTTTGTACTGGTGCCGTCGGCGCCGCGGCCGAGCGAGCCAGCGCTGCTGGAGACGCCGGCGGCCGCCGTCTTGCCGCCGGCCGAAGCGGCCTCAGCGGTGGACGCTGCGGCCAGTGCCGCGCTGCCGGCCAGCGCGCCGGTGCCACTGGGTAGTGTGCGGTTGGGTGTGTCGACGGGTGTGTCGGCGGTCGACGATGCGCTGGTGCTTCGCGCACTGCAGCCCACCTGGGTGCAGCTCACCGACGGCGACCAGCAAGTGCTGATGGCCAGGCTGGTTCCCGCTGGTGAAACGGTGTCCTTGACGGCCAAGCCACCGCTGCGCCTGAGGATCGGCAACGCCCAGGGCACCGAGCTGCGCTTTCGCGGCCAGCCAGTCGACCTGGCAGCCAGCACACAGAACAACATCGCCAACCTGAGCCTGCCATGAGCACCTCCTCATCCGATCTTGACGAGCTGACCCTGATCCCGCCGGCGCTGCCGCTGGTGCGCCGCTCGCTGCAGGCCCGCGTGGTCTGGGGCGACCGCGTTGTCACCGTGGGTGGCGACGCGCCGGTGCGGGTGCAGTCGATGACCAATACCGACACCGTGCAGGTGATCGAGACCGCGATCCAGGTCAAGCAGCTGGCGATAGCCGGCTCGGAGATGGTGCGCATCACCGTCAACACGCCCGAGGCGGCCAAGGCCGTGCCCTTGATCCGCGAGCAGCTTGACCGCATGGGCATCGACGTGCCGCTGGTGGGCGATTTCCACTACAACGGCCACACCCTGCTGACCGAGCACCCCGAGTGTGCGGCCGCGCTGTCCAAGT
This sequence comes from Burkholderiales bacterium, assembly GCA_038325945.1. Taxonomy (GTDB): domain Bacteria; phylum Pseudomonadota; class Gammaproteobacteria; order Burkholderiales; family Burkholderiaceae_C; genus Pseudaquabacterium. The sequence continues at coordinate 20,310 of JBBQJN010000031.1, forward strand.
ACCGCATCAACCCCGGCAACGTCGGCAAGGGCCACAAGCGCGACCGCCAGTTCAGCGCCATGATCGAGGCCGCATTGCGGCACGACAAACCGGTGCGCATCGGCGTCAACTGGGGCAGCCTTGATCAAGAGCTGCTGGCGCAGATGATGGACGACAACGCCCGCCGCGCCCAGCCCTGGGACGCCAAGCAGGTGATGTACCAGGCGCTTATCAAATCGGCGTTGCACTCGGCTGACTGGGCCTGCGAGCTGGGCATGGCGGCCAACCAGGTCATCATCAGCTGCAAGGTCAGCGGCGTGCAAGACCTGATCAGCGTCTACCAGGCACTGGCCGCGCGCTGCAGTTACCCACTGCACCTGGGCCTGACCGAAGCCGGTATGGGCACCAAAGGCACGGTGGCCTCGGCGGTGGCGATCGGCCAGTTGTTGCAGCAAGGCATAGGCGACACCATCCGGGTCAGTCTGACGCCGCAGCCCGGCGAGGCCCGCACCCAGGAAGTGGTGGTGGCGCTGGAAATCCTGCAGGCGCTGGGGCTGCGCAATTTCGCCCCCAGCGTCACCGCCTGCCCAGGTTGCGGCCGCACCACCAGCACC
>JBBQJN010000032.1:0-20538 GCA_038325945.1 Burkholderiales bacterium
GCCGACGCGGCGCTGGCCCGTGGCGAGCTGTGGGGCCCGCTGCATGGCCTGCCGATGACGGTGAAGGAGTCGTTCAACATCAACGGCCTGCCCACCACTTACGGCTTCGAGGCCTTCAAGCACAACATCGCCCGCAGTGACGCGGTGGCGGTGCAGCGGCTGCAGGCCGCCGGCGCGGTGATCTTTGGCAAGACCAATGTGCCGGTCTCGCTGGCCGATTGGCAAAGCTTCAACCCGGTATACGGCCGCACCGGCAACCCCTGGGACACCACGCGCACGCCGGGCGGCTCGTCGGGCGGCTCGGCGGCGGCGCTGGCCGCCGGCTTCACCGCGCTGGAGCTCGGCAGCGACATCGGCGCGTCGATCCGCAATCCGGCGCATTACTGCGGTGTCTGGGGCCATAAGCCTAGTTGGGGCGTGCTGCCACAAACCGGTCATGAACTCACACCCAAGCGCAGCGCCGACAGCTTCGACGTCGCCGCAGTCGGCCCGTTGGCGCGCAGCGCCTTCGACCTGTCGCTGGCGATGGACATCCTGGCCGCGCCGCTGAGCCTGCACACCGCCATGGGCCGCGTGCCACTGGCCTGGCAGGAGCGCGGCACGCCACCGCAGCGCTGCCGTGTGGCGGTGCTCTATGACGATCCACTGGCCGAGGTGGATACCAGCGTGCAGCAGGCGCTGCGTGGGCTGGTTGACTTTCTGCGCCAGCAAGGCGTGCAGGTCAGCGAGGACGCGCGGCCGGTGGACAGCGCGCAGAGCCACCGTGTCTACGTGCACCTGATGCGCGCTGCCACCGGCGCCAACTACGACGATGCGGTGTATGCCGCCGCCTGTGATCGCGCCAAGGGCTATGCGGCGGACGACCAGAGTTATGTCGCCCGCCATTTCCGTGGCAACGCCAGCAGCCACCGCGAGTGGGCGCAGATCGACGACCTGCGGGCCGCGCTGCAGCAGCAGTGGGCGGCCTTTTTCGAGCAGCATGACCTGCTGATCTGCCCCACCGCCACCTCGCCGGCTTTTGTCCATGATGAACAGGGCGAGCGCTGGGGCCGCATGATCCCGGTAAACGGCCAGCCGCAACTCGTCACTGATGGCTTGTTCTGGGCCGGCTATCCCAGCATCGTGGGCCTGCCCGCCACCGCCGTGCCGCTGGGCCTGAGCCCCGGCGGCCTGCCGGTGGGCGCGCAGATCATCGGTCCGGCCTTTGCCGACCCGGACTGCCTGCGCTTTGCGCAGTGGCTGGAGCGCGAGTACCGGGCCTTCGTGGCGCCGCCGGCGCTGGCCTGATCAGGCCAGCGGCGCCGGGCCGAACAAGGCGTCGAGCGAGCGCATGAAGCCCGCCAGGTTCAACGGCTTGGTCCAGTAGTCGTCAACGCCGGATTCGCGCGCTCGCTGCAAGTCCTCAGGCATCGCATTGGCGCTCAGCGCGATGCAGCGGATGGCCGCGGTGGACGGGTCGGCACGCAGCCGGCGCATCACCTCATGGCCGTCCATGTCGGGCAATTGCATGTCGAGCAGGATCAGCGCCGGCTGCTGTGCCCGCGCCAGCGCCACGCCACTGGCGCCGTCCACCGCGCTGAGCAGGCGCAGGTCGGGCCGGCGTTTGAGCAACTCGCTGACGATCAGCAGGTTGACCTCGTTGTCCTCGATGTAGAGCAGGCAGTGGCCAGCCAGCTCTGGCGGCTGGGGTGCCGGCGCGGGCGCCAAGCCTGCCGCCGGTGGCGGTGCTGGCTGAGGCGGCGCGGCGCGCAGCAGGCTCAGTTCAAAAACGCTGCCCTCGCCGGGACGGCTGTGCACCTGCACCGTGCCGCCCATGTGTTGCACCGAGGCCTGCACGATGGCCAGCCCGATGCCGGTGCCGACAATGCCCTCGCGCTCCATGCCCAGGCGGTTGAAGGGCTCGAAGACATGGCGCAGTTGCTCGTCGGAGAGGCCGCGCCCGTTGTCCTGCACACGCAGCAGCAGCCGTTCGACGCCGGGATCGCCACTGGGCTCGGCGCTGGGCGCTGCGCTGGGCTCTGCGCTCAATCGCACCAGGCCGCCGCGGTGGTTGTACTTGATGGCGTTGGTCAGCAGGTTGAACAGCGCCTGGCGCAGGCGCACCGGGTCGGCCATCACCCAGCCGTCGAGTGGCCCCAGTTCCAGCCGCACACCGTGCTCGCGCGCCATCATCTCGACCAGCGGCAAGCTGGTTTCGGCCAGCGGCGCCAGCGCCACTGGTCGCAAGTCGAGCGCCAACTCGCCCGATTGCAGGCTGGACAACTCAAGCACATCGTCGATCAGCGCCAGCAGGTGCTCGCCCGAGGCCTGCACATGTTCAACCCGGCGCCGCCACACGGCCGGGTCGGGCGCGGCGCCGGCCGGGGTCTCGGCCAGCAGCAGTTGCGCAAAACCCAGCACCGCGTTCAGCGGCGTGCGCAGTTCGTGGCTGATGCGTGCCAGAAAACGCGACTTGGCCTGGCTCTCGTGCTGAGCGAGCAAACGCTCCTGCCGGATCGCGGCGGCGTTGCGGGCGTCGGTGATATCCCAGTTGACGCCGATGCGGCGCAGCGTGCGGCCGCCTTCGTCGTGCACCGGCAGTGAGCGCGTGGCCAGCCAGCGCACCGTGCCATCCGGCCAGACCACCCTGAACTCGGCGTTGCTCGGCGCGTCGGCGGCCACCGCGCTGCGCATCGATTCCCGGATGGCTTGGCGGTCATCGGGGTGCACCCACTGCGCCATGTCGTCGGTCTTGACCAGCCGGGGTGCAGACTCCCGACCGCGCAGCCGGAACATCTGCTCATCCCACCAGCCTTCTTGGGCTTCGGCGTCTGACTCCCAGGTGCCGATGCCCGCGCCGCGGGCGGCCAGCGCTGCGCGCTCGGTCACTTGGCGCAAGCGCTCCTCGGTGGCATGGCGCTCGGAGACGTCGAGCATCACGCCATGCAGCCAGCGCTGACCGATCGGGCCGCTGACTGAGGTCCGAGTGGTCAGCCGGCGCACCTGGCCGTCGGGCCAGACAACGCGCCAGTCCAGATCAAGTTGCTTGAGATCGCCCGACATCAACCGCGCCAGCTGGGCGGCGGCCCAAGCGCGGTCAGCGGCCACGACATGCTGGTCGACGTAGTTGGCGGGTGTCGGCGGCGGCTGCTCAGGCGCCAGACCATGGAGCGCGCGCATCTGCGCGTCCCAGATCAGCACGGGCGAATCGCCCAGTTGCATGCTCCAGACGCCCAGTCCGGCGGCCGCGGTAACCAGCTCCAGCCGCTTGGCCAGCGACAAGGCCTGCTGCTGCTGGTTGTAGCGATCGCTGAGATCAAGTGCCACGCCGACATGGCCGGTGACGCGGCCTTGCGCGTCGCGGCGGCGCACGCGGCGTGTCAGCAGATAGCGCCAGAGGCCGTCGGGCCGCCGGCAGCGCAGGCCGAGGTCGAGCGGCAGCAGATCCTGCGGCGAGGCGGGGCCGGCCTGCACGCCAAGCACGCCCCGCAGTTGTGAGCGCAACGTCGCCACATCGTCCGGGTGCAAACGTGCCAGCAGCATGGGCAGCGACAGGCCGCCGGCCACCGGCGCCAGCCCCAGCAGCGCCCAAGCCTGTGCGCTGAGTTGAAAACGCCGGCTGGGCGCGTCGTAGTGCCAAACCGCGATGTCGGCCAGCGTGATCGCCAGCTTGAGCTGGGCCTGGGCTTCGTCGGCCTCATGCGCCAGCTGCACCGATTCGGTCTCATCGACCATCATGCCCAGCAAGCGCTGGGGCCGGCCGTCAAGCCCAGCCTTGACCTGCCAGAGCGAGCGCACATGGCGCAACACACCGTCGGCGGCCTGCAGCCGCCAGCTGTGGCTGTAGCGGCCCGGCTGGGTGATCGAGTCGAAGAAAGCCTGTTTCAGGCCATCGTGATCGTCGGCATGGGCCATCGCCAGGGCTGCTCCCACCGGGGGCGCGCCGGGCCGCAGAGGCAGGCCCATGAAGCGCCAGAGCTGCTCATCCCAGTGGCGCTCACCGGTCTGCAAGTCGTGGCGCCAGGTGCCGAAGCGGCCCAGCTGCTTGGCGATGGCCAGGGTTTCGGTGGTGTCAGAGGCGACGGCATCGACCGCTATCGTGTCGATTTGCAGGCTCAACACGCGCAGCCCCGGCTGGCATTGCTGGCTGAGGCGGCCGCGCAACGCGAGACCGGCGGCGCTGACCGAAACCCAGGGCTGCGCCGCCACGCGCTGGCCGCCTTGCACGCTGGCGGCCAGCCCGGTGTCGGCGGCGGTCAGTCCCAGCAGGTCGACCAGTCGGCGGCCGATCTGGTCGGCACAGAACAGTCCGGTGACGGCCTCAAAGGCCGCATTGGCACCCAGCAGAGCGCCGCTGTCATCGGCCCAGGCCACCGGCAGCGCCAGCAGCTGCAGGGCGTCTTCGGCCCTGGCGGCGTCAGTTGCGGGCACGCTGGGGTCGGGGGCGGGCGTCAAGCTGTGGGGCGGCTGGCGAACCATGTCAGGGGTGGCGAGGCGGATACGACGGGCAGTAAGTCATGACGCGGCACAAGTGCAAGCTGGCTTTTGAGCAGCAGAAACTCGGGTGGCCGCCAGCCCGCCAGCCCGCCAGCGCTCAGCGGGCCGTGAATTGTCGCTAGGAGCCAGCGGTTTTTGAAACTGCTGGCCAGCGCAATGCAGTTTAGTGGCCGCGGCCCATGCCTTGTGCTGACGCAAAATGCCAGCCTGTTGGCGACCGGCCCGGTCTGCCGCCCGGCTGCTCAGCCATCCTGCCATCCCGCTCCGCCATGACCTTGCCGCCGCCGCTGACTGCGCTGTCCGACCTCGATGCCCAGCTGACGGGCAGCGGCTATGCGGTGCTTGACGCCGCTTCGCTGGCCCAGTTGGCCGGCTTGCCGGCCGGGCAACTGGCCGCATGGCAGCCGCTGTGGGACGATTTGCCGCCCGATGGTTTCTTGAAGGACGGCGGGCGCTATCGGCGGCGCCGGCACGGCTGCTTTGTGGTCGAGCCAGCTGCCGGCCGGTTGCGGGCGATGCCGCACCGCGCGCATTGGCAGCCGCTGGATTACAACGCGTTGCACGGCGGCATCGAGCGCTGGTTCGAGCCCTTGCATCCTTTGATGAGTGAATCGCCGGCCTGGGCCAGCCTGCTCATTGCGCTGGCCGCGCTGTGCGCGCGCTTGCGCGGCGTGGCGCCGGACCAGCCCTGCCATGTCGAGGCCCATCCGTTTCGCATCGACACCACCGACGGCATCGGCCGTCCCACACCCGAAGGTGCGCACCGCGACGGTGTTGACCTGGTGGCGGTGATCCTGGTGGCGCGCCAGGCCATCAAGGGCGGCGAGACGCGGGTCTTTGACAACCGCGGCCCGCAAGGCCTGCGCTTTACGCTGGCCGAGCCCTGGAGCGTGCTGCTGCTCGATGACGAGCGGGTGATTCATGAGAGCACGCCGATCCAACCGCTGGGGGCTGACGGCGCCGGCCACCGCGATACGCTGGTGCTGACCTTTCGCCACGGCGGTTTTCAGGGCCCGGAAGTGCCTGTGACGAGGTAAATCGCAGCGTGCGCTGCGCCCCGGCGCGATCAGCTGGCGCCGCGCGGCAACGAGCGCGATGGAAAGCGCAGTTGGTAGCAGTGATCGAAGCCCGGCGGCGGCGTCATGGCGTCAAAACGGGCCTGGTGCATGGCCGCCACCTTGTTGATCACCCGGTGGCCCAGGCCGAGGCCCAGCACGGTGGCGGGCTGGGCGGTGGCTGAGGCGGTGGCTGAGGCGGTGGCTGCGGCGGCGGCGCCGTCCAACGGGCCGTCGCAGACCTGCAGCAGGCCTTGCCCCGGCAGCAGCCGCAGTTCAACCAGCGTGCCCGGCGGTGTGTGGGCCACCGCGTTGTCGACCAGGTTGCGCAGCGCCAGCAGCAACAGCAGGGCATGGCCGTCGACCACAAACGGCCCCTCGCTGACCAGCGCCAGCTCATGGCCGGCGGCCAGCGCGGCCTGTGCGCCATCGGCCAGCACCTGGCGGGCCAGGGCGTCCAGGTCCACTGGCGCAGCGGCTTCGGCCAACGCGGTATGGTTGGCGCGCGCCAGCGCCAGCAGCTGGTTCAACACCTGGCCGGCGTGCAGCGCGTCCTGCTCCAGCCGGGCCAGCGCCTGCGCGTCGGCGCCGGCAGGGGCTTTGCGCAGCGCACGGGCCTGCAGCACCAGCGCCGCCAAGGGTGTGCGCAGTTCATGCGCCAGCTCGCTGGCAAGTTCACGCTCGCGCTGTAGCGCAGCGTGGTAGCGCTCGACCAGGGCATTGACGGCGGCCACGATCTCGCTGAATTCACGTTCGGGGTGGGCGTTGCGCAGGCCCTGGCCATGCTGCACCTCCAGTGCGCGCAGATCGCTGGACAAGGCCTGCAGCGGCCGCAGCCCCCGGCGCATGGCCAGGCCCAGCGCCAGCGCCAGTGCCGGCAGCAGCCAGAGGCCGGGCGCGGCCACTTGGCCGGCGATGTCCCAGGCCAGCGCGCTGCGTTGGTACTCACTGACCAGCACCATCACGCGATGCCGCGGTTCGGCGCTGCGCCAGCGCGCAAAGGCACGCCAGGGCTGCGGCGGCGTGCCCAGCGCCAGGCTGGCATAGCCTTCGTCGGGGCTGAATTCGGGCAACGGCGCGCTGCCGCTGTGCAGCAGCAGCCGGCCGCTGTCGTCCCACACCACCACGCTGAGCGGCACCTGGTACTCGTGGCTGCGCAAGGGGCTGTGCGGGGTGATGGTGGCCGGCAACAGCGCCAGGCCTGGGCTGCCGCTGTCGATCAGCAAGGCGGCCACGCTGGCCAGCTGGCCGTCGGTCAGTTCCTCGGTCTCAAGCAGCCCGCTGCGGTAGCCGGCGATCACAAAGCCCAGCCAGAGCAGGGCCAGCGCGCCCATCGACCAGGCCAGCAACTGGCTCAACAGGCTGCCTGACAAGCTGCCCAACAGCTTGCCCGACAGTCTGCTCAACCAGCGCGAAGGCCGGCCGGCGGCGGCGATGGGCTTCACGGGCCGGTCTCGGGCACAAAGTAGCCGACGCCGCGCAGGGTGTGGATCACGCCCTCGCCCAGCTTCTTGCGCAAGTGGTGCACATGCACCTCGATCGCATTGCTGTCGAGTGCGTGATCCCAGTTGTACAGCGCGGCCTCGATCTGCTGGCGCGACAGCACACGCGGTTGCACCTCCAGCAGCAACTGCAGCACCGCAAATTCGCGTGCCGACAAGAACAGCGGCCGCCCGGCGCGCGTGACGCTGCGCGCCGCCGGATCGAGCACCAGGTCGCCGTGGCGCAGCAGCGGCGTGCTGCGGCCCGCAGCGCGCCGGTGCAGTGCGCGCATGCGGGCGGCCAGCTCATCCGGATCAAAGGGCTTGCCGACAAAATCGTCGGCGCCGATGTCGAGTGCGGCAATGCGCGACGCCACCTCGTCGCGTGCGGTCATCACCAGCACCGGCAGCCGAGGGTCGGGCAGGCCACCCGCCGGGCTGGCGCGCAAGCGGGCCAGCAGGCTGCTGCCATCGCCGTCGGGCAGGCCCAGATCCAGCAGTACCAGCTCAAAGGGCTCGGCGCGCAGCGCGGCCCAGCCGGCCGCAAGCGTGCCGGCGATGTCCACCGCATGGCCCAGGCGCCCAAGGTGGGTGGCCAGGCCGTCGGCAATGCGTTGATCGTCTTCCAGCACCAGTACGCGCATGGCCGCCATTGTGCGACCGCCGTTGCCGGTGGTCAGGCGGCCGCCGCCCTGCCGTTTCATGGCCTGAGTGCGACCCGAAGCCGGCCTGACTGCGGCCGCCATGCGGCCTTCAGGCGGCCTTCATTCGGCCTTAATGCGCGGTTAAGCCGCGCTGGCCAACATCCGCCCGTGATGAAAACCGAACCTCTGTCTGAGGCGCGTCGCGTGCCCGCACTTTCGCTGGCAGGCAACGTTGCGTTGCTGCTGGCCACCGGCGCGCTGGCGCTGATTTTCCTGGGTTGGGAGGCCGCCAACGGCGACTCCTGGCTGGCCCATCTGGCTGGCGACGCGGGCGGTTTTGCCTTGCGCGAGCATTGGCTGCTCAGCCAGGTGATGCACAGCGGTGGGCGCTGGCTGGCCTGGGCGCTGGCGCTGGCGCTGTGCCTGGCGGTGTGGTGGCCGCAAGGCGTGCTGCGGCGCCTGCCGCTGTCGCGGCGCCTGCAACTGGCGGCCACGGTGTTGCTGTCGGTGCTGGTGGTGTCGCTGCTCAAGTCGGTCAACCCGGCCTCCTGCCCCTGGGATCTGGCCGGCTTTGGCGGCTTCGCGCACCCGGTCTCGCACTGGGCCTGGTGGGCTGCGCCCGGCGGCGCTGGTGGGCGCTGCTTTCCGGCCGGTCATGCCAGCGCCGGCTTCGCGTTCATCGGCGGCTACTTTGTCTTTCGCCAGCAGATGCCGGCGTTGGCCCGGCGCTGGCTGTTGGGCGCGTTGGCTGCCGGCCTGCTGCTGGGCCTGGGCCAGCAGTGGCGCGGCGCGCACTTCATGAGCCATACCTTGTGGAGCGGCTGGCTGTGCTGGTGCCTGGCCTGGGGCATGGACGTGTTGCATGGGCGCCTGGCGCCAGCGGCATGCGCTGCCGACGAGACTGCCGCATGAAGGCTGAGACGGCCGAAAAGGCAAAGTACGGCCCGCTGCCACTGATCGCCGTCACCAGCCTGTGGATGGCCACGCTGGGCAACTGGCCGCTGTGGCAGCAATTGGTCGAGCTCGGCCTGTTGCGCGGCGCTTCGGGCTGGGGACTGGGGCTGGCCCTGGTGGCGATCATCGCCGGCACGCTGGTGGCGCTGCAAAGCCTGCTGGCCTGGCGCTTGACGCTCAAGCCGGTGGCCATCGTGCTGTTGCTCAGCACGGCGGCGGGTGCCTATTTCATGCTCACTTACCGCGTCATGATCGACAGCACGATGCTGGTCAACGTGCTGCAGACCGACCCGCGTGAGGCGGCCGATCTGTTCCGCCCGTCGATGTTGGCCTCGCTGCTGCTGGGCGGCGCGCTGCCGGCCTGGTGGGTCTGGCGCTGGCCGGTGCGCTATGGCCGCTGGCCGCGGCGCTTGCTGCTCAATACGCTCAAGATCAGCCTGGGCCTGGTGCTGGTGGTGGTGGCGGTGATGGCCAGCTTTCAGTCGCTGTCGTCAACCATGCGCAACCACAAGTCGGTGCGCTACCTGATCAACCCGCTGAACTCGGTGTACGCGCTGGGCGTGATCGCCAGCCAGCCGCTGCGCCGCGATGACAGCACGCTGCTGCCGCTGGCTGAGGATGTGCGGCTGGATCCGGCGCGGGCCGGCAGCAGCGCGCGGCCGCCGCTGCTGCTGCTGGTGCTGGGCGAGACCGCACGCACGGCCAACTTCGGCCTCAACGGCTATGCGCGGCCGACCACGCCCGAACTGGCCAAGATCGCGCAGACCGAGCCGCTGGTCAGCTGGCGCAACGCCTGGTCCTGCGGTACCAATACCGCAGCCTCCTTGCCCTGCATGTTCTCGCACCTGGGTCGCGAGGCCTTTGCTGATCGCAAGGTCAACCACGAGAACCTGCTCGACGTGGCACAGCGCGCCGGCCTGGCGGTGCTGTGGCTGGACAACCAGGCCGGTTGCAAGGGGATCTGCGACCGTGTGCCCAACGTCAATACCAACAGCCTCAAGGATGCCAAGCTCTGCCCCGACGGCGAGTGCTTTGACGAGATCTTGCTGCAGGGACTGGATGAGCGCATCGCCGCACTGCCGGCCGCAGCCCGTGCCCGGGGTGTGCTGCTGGTGATGCACCAACTGGGCAGCCATGGCCCGTCCTACTACAAGCGCGCGCCGCCGGCCTTCAAGCACTTCTTGCCCGAGTGCACCACCAACGTGCTGCAAGACTGCAGCACCGAGCAACTGGTCAATGCCTACGACAACAGCATCGTCTACACCGATCATCTGCTGGCGTCGGCCATCAGCTGGCTGCGCCAGCGCGAGGCGATCAACAGCACGGCGCTGGTCTATCTTTCGGACCATGGTGAATCGCTGGGCGAGAACAACCTTTACCTGCACGGCCTGCCCTATGCGCTGGCGCCCGATGTGCAGAAACGCGTGCCGTGGATCAGCTGGCTGAGCCCGGTTTTCGCCAGCGAGCAAGGGCTGGATTTGGCCTGTCTGCAGGCGCGCGTGGAGGCGCCGCTGCTGCACGACCACTTGTTCCACTCGGTGCTGGGCCTGCTGAACCTGCAGACCAGCGTCTACCAACGCGACCTGGACGCATACGCGCCCTGCCGGCAACGGCGCTGAAGACAGCGGGCCTGGCTCAGGCCCGCAGGGTAGGCATGGCCGGCAGCATGGCCGGCGGCTGCGGCTGCCGCGCTGGGTGGGGCGGCGTCCGGCCGTCGCTGCCCTCATCGCTCAACAGTCTGCCGCGGCCGGCGGCTTTGGCGGCATACAAGGCCTTGTCGGCGCGCTGCACCAGTTGCTGCAAGTGCTGGTCGGATTCAAGCAGCGTGGCCATGCCGGTCGAAAACCCGAGGCCAAAGCCCTGCATCGTCAGCCCCTGCTCGGCCAGCGCGACGCGCAGCCGACGGTCGAAGGCCAACCCGGCATCGGCGCCGCCGCGTGCCAGCAGCACGCAGAACTCCTCACCGCCCCAGCGCGCCGCCAGATCGCCGCGTCGCAGCGCCTCGCCCAGCAGCCGGGCCATCAGGCACAGTGCGCGGTCACCGCTGTCGTGGCCGCGCAAGTCGTTGATCTGCTTGAAGTGGTCGAGGTCGATCAGCAGCAGGGTCAGCGGATCACCATGGCGCTGGGCTTGGGCGATCAGCGCCGCTGCCTCCTCGCTGAGGGCGCGGCGGTTGAGCAGGCCAGTCAGGCTGTCGGTGCGGGCCAGCGTGCGCAACGCGCGCTCGGTCTCCTCGCGCCAGGCCACCAGAAAGCACATCGAATTGAGCACCACGGTCAGGTTGCTCAACAGGGCGAACACCAGGTTCACCGGGTGCGGCGTGCGCAGGCTGGGGTAGAGCTCGGTGTAAAAGGCGCCCAGCACGCCGCGCCACAAAGTAGCCACGGCCAACGCCGCCAGGCTGCTGGCCATGATCCAGCGCCAACGGCCCGATGCTTGCGGCGTCGGCCACAGCAGCGCCAGGCAAACCGCCAGCATCTGCAGCGCCAGCCCAAAGTTGGCCCAACCGACACGGAAGGGGTAGTTGTTGAAGCCGATGCCGTAACCCAGTGGTATCAACACGGCCAGCGCCCAGACCAGGTGGCGGCCGGGCCGCTGGCCCAGCCAGCCTTGCATCGATTGCCAGAGCAACGCCGTGCCCAGCGCGATGCCGGCCATCGCCAGCACCGACACCGCGCGGTCCCAGGCGCCTGAAGCCAGCACCAGGCAGGACCAGCCCAGGGTCTGGGCGATCAGTGCGCCCTGCGCCAGGCGGGCGGCCGAGCTGACACGCCAGCCCATGATGGCGGGGATGGCGATCGACAGCGCGATCATGTTGATCATCATCACGATCAACAGCGTCTGGACGTCGAGGTTCATCAGCTCGGGGTAAAAGTCTGGCAGGCAGCCGAGGCGCCCGGTCGGCGACCGGGCATCGGCACAAGGCATCGGCACAAGGCATTGGCACAGCGCAGCGGCCTGTACCGGCACGCCGACGGCGCCATGGCGCGTCTACAGGAGGTATCGACCGCTGCCGGCCGAACTGAAGCGACCGCCGCAGGCCTTACTGGAAGGCGACCTCGGCGAAGCTGCGCAGCTTGCGGCTGTGCAACTGATCAAGCCGTTGGCGGCGCAGCAGTTCGATGGCGCGCATGCCGATGCGCAGGTGCTGGTCAACGCGCTCGCGGTAGAAGGCATTGGCCATGCCTGGCAGCTTGATCTCGCCGTGCAGCGGCTTGTCGCTGACGCACAGCAGCGTGCCGTAGGGCACGCGGAAGCGGAAGCCGTTGGCGGCGATGGTGGCGCTTTCCATGTCCAGCGCCACCGCCCGGCTCTGGCTGAAGCGCCGCTCGGGGCCCGGATGCGGCAGCAACTCCCAGTTGCGGTTGTCGGTGGAGGCCACCGTGCCGGTGCGCAAGATGCGCTTGAGCTCAAAGCCGCTGAGCCCGGTGACATCGGCCACCGCGCGCTCCAGCGCCTGCTGCACCTCGGCCAGCGGCGGGATCGGCACCCACAGCGGCAGTTCTTCGTCGAGCACATGGTCCTCGCGCACATAGCCGTGCGCCAGCACATAGTCGCCCAGGTTCTGCGTGTTGCGCAGGCCGGCGCAGTGGCCCAGCATCAGCCAGGCATGCGGGCGCAGCACGGCGATGTGGTCGCTGATGTTCTTGGCATTGGCCGGACCGACGCCGATGTTGACCATGGTGATGCCGCTGCCGTCGGGCCGCACCAAGTGAAAAGCCGGCATCTGCGGCAGCCGCTGCGGCGCAACGCCCAGCGCATCACCGGGTTGGGTTGGTGTGCCGGCGCGGCGCTGCACCACATTGCCCGGCTCGACAAAGGCGACGTAGTCGTCGCTCTCGGCGGCATGCTTGGGCCAGTTGCCCAGCAGCCCGCCCTGGCCCAGCGGCCTGGCCATCATCTCGTGGCCCAGGCGCACGAATTCGTCGATGTAGAACTGGTAGTTGGTGAACAGCACGAAGTTCTGAAAGTGCTCGGGCGCGGTGCCGGTGTAGTGGCGCATGCGCTGCAGCGAGTAATCCACCCGTGGCGCGGTGAACAGCGCCAGCGGCTGCGGCTCACGTGGGCCGGGCTCATAGGTGCCGTTGGCGATGCCGTCGTCCATCGCCGCCAGGTCGGGCAGGTCAAACAGGTCGCGCATCAGCTGGCGCCGTTCGGTGCTCATCGTGCCCTCGACATGGTCGTGCTGGGCGAACGAGAAGTGGATCGGAATCGGCTGCTTGCTCATGCCGACCTCGATCACGCCGCCGTGGTTGCGCAGCAGCAGATCAAACTGCTCGCGGTAGTACTTGGCGAACAGGTCGGGGCGGGTCAGCGTGGTTTCGTAGGTGCCCGGGCCGGCCACAAAGCCGTAGCTCAGCCTTGAGTCGGCACGCGCCACAGTGTTGGTGCGCACCCGCACAAACGGGTAACAGGCGCGCACCCGACTGGCCGGTCGTGCGCCGGCCACAAACTCTTGCAGGCTCTGCCGCAGGTGGTTGATGCCGGTGCTGTAGATCTTGGCGGCATGCGTTAGCGCCGAATCGGCGTCGGCAAACGACTGGGTGACGATCAATGTGGGGGTTGTCATGGCCGATTGTCGCCGCGCTGTGACCGGTCGGGCTGCCAGCGCGCCGCGCCGGCGAGCCAGTTTGCCGCGACACTGCAGCCTGACCTGACAACCGGCCCTGCCGCCACCTGCCATGCCGCGCGAGATCCTGCTCAATGCCTTCGACATGAACTGTGTCGGCCACATCCAGCAAGGCCTGTGGACGCACCCGCGTGACCAATCGACCCGCTACAAGGAACTGGCCTACTGGACCGACCTGGCCCGCTCGCTGGAAGCGGCGCTGTTCGACGGCATCTTCTTTGCTGACGTGCTGGGCGTCTACGACGTCTACGGCGGCAGCGCCGACGCCGCGCTGCGCGGCGCGGTGCAGGTGCCGGTGAACGACCCCATGATGCTGATCCCGGCGATGGCCGCAGCCACCCAGCACCTGGGCTTTGGCGTCACCGCCAACCTGATCTACGAGGCGCCTTACGGCTTTGCCCGGCGCATGTCGACGCTGGACCACCTGACCGGCGGACGCATTGGCTGGAACATCGTCACCGGTTACCTCGACAGCGCAGCGCGTGCCGTCGGCCTGGCCCAGCAGCCGGCGCACGACGACCGCTACGACCTGGCCGACGAGTACATGCAACTGGTCTACCAGCTCTGGCAGCACAGCTGGGACGACGACGCAGTGCGCGCCGATCGCGCTGCCGCTGTCTACACCGACCCGGCCAAGGTGCGCGCCGTGCACCACCACGGCAGGCAGTACCAGGTGGACGCGATGCACCTGGCCGAGCCCTCGCCGCAGCGCACGCCGGTGCTCTACCAGGCCGGCTCGTCGCCGCGCGGCCGCCGTTTTGCCGCCGAGCATGCCGAGTGTGTTTTTCTCAACGGCCAGAGCGTGGCCGGCGTCAAAGCCATCGTCGACGACATCCGCGCGCTGGCGGTGGCCGCTGGGCGCCGGGCCGAGGACATCCAATTCTTTCTCGGCGCCACCGTGGTCACCGGCGCCACCGAGGCCGAGGCCCGCGACAAGTTCGACGATTACCGTGCCCATGTCAGCTCGGAGGCGGCGCTGGTGCACGCTGCGGCCTCGCTGGGCGTCGATCTGGCCAGGTTCGACCTCGACGAGCCGGTTGATGCCTCGGCCAGCCAGGCCATCACCTCCAACGTCGCGGCGATCAACCGCAGCCAGGGTCCACAGTGGACGCGGCGCAAGCTGCTCGAGCAGATGGTGCTGGGCAGCCGCCAGAGCCCGCTGGTGGGCTCGGCCAGCCAGGTGGCTGAGGCCTTGATCGGCTGGACCGAGAACACCGGGGTGGACGGCTTCAACCTGTCGCGCACCGTGGCGCCGGAGTGTTTTGTCGACTTTGGCCGCTTGGTGGTGCCCGAGTTGCAGTCGCGCGGCGCCTTCAAGACCGCCTACCGTGCCGGCACGCTGCGCCACAAGCTGTTTGGCCAGGGCGACCGGCTGCCGGCCAGCCACCCGGCGCTGCGTCCCGCCTGATTCGCTGTGGCGGGCCCTATGCTCGCGACGGCATCCGCTCAAAGCGGCTTGAGTCCGTCAGCGGTCGTGCCCAGCTGCCGCGTTTCCGGTTAGCTGATCCACTGATCTCTCAGTCTCTCAGCCAGGAGCCACCTCATGACCGATCTCGACAAGGCACTCGCCACGCAACTGGCCAACATCGCGCAGCGCAGCGGCAAGACGCTGGATGAGCTCAAGCAGATCGTGCGGCAGAGCGGTCTGGCCAAGCATGGCGAGATGGTCGCCCTGCTCAAGACCACGCTGGCAATGGGCCATGGTGATGCCAACACCGTGGTGCACCTGGCGCGCCAGCCCGATGCGCCCAACGGCGAGCCTGCGCGCTCGGCCGAGCAGGTGCTCGACCAGCTCTATGCAGGCCCCAAACAGGCGCTGCGGCCGATCCACGACGCTTTGATCGCCGCGCTGCAGACCTTTGGCAACTTCGAGACCGCGCCGAAGCAGAGCTATGTCAGCTACCGCAGAAAAAAGCAGTTCGCGACGATCGGCCCGGCCACTCAGACCCGGGTTGAGGTGGGTCTGAACATGCAGGGCTTGGCGGCCACCGAGCGCCTGCTGCAACTGCCTGCAGGTCAGATGTGCAACTACAAGGTGAAGCTTGGCGAGGTGCAGGAGGTGGACGCGGAGTTGGTCGCCTGGATCAGAACGGCCTACGCGGCGGCGGGCTAAGCCATGCCTTCCCGCGCTGGCCTGCGTACGGGATCGGGCTGAGCAGCCCGGTGCGCAGTCGGCCGCCCAGCCGGCGCTTACAGCGTGCGCCGCAGCGCCTCGAAAAACAACTCGCTCTGCAGCCGCTCGCCCATCGTTTGTGCCGCCACACGGGCGGCCAGTTCGGGCGCTACCGGCGCCAGTGGCCGGCCGCTGGCCATCGCCAGCCACTGCACCTGGCAGGCGCGCTCTAGGTAGTAGAGATCGTCGTAGGCATGGGCCAGCTGCGGGCCACACACCACCACGCCGTGGTTGGCCAGGAACACCACGTCGGTGCCGGCCATCGCGTGGGCGATGCGTTCGCCTTCACTGATGTCCAGCGCCAGGCCGTTGTAGTGTGCGTCCACCGCCAGCCGGCCATGGAAGCGCATGGCGGTCTGCGACAGCGTGGTGTCGAGCGCACGGTCGCTGATCAGCGTCAGCGCGGTGGCATGCGGCATGTGGCTGTGCAGCACACAGGGCTGGCGGGCGATGCGGTGGATCGCGGCGTGGATGAACATGGCGGTAGCCTCCACCGCATGCCGCCCGGCCAGCAACTTGCCCTGGCTATCGACCATCACGATGTCGTCGGCGTGCACCTCGCGCCACAGCAGGCCGCGCGGGTTGAGCAAAAAGCGGCCGCTGCCGTCGGGCAGCTCCTGGCTGAAGTGGTTGCACACGCCCTCGGCCAGGCCGTGGTGTGCGGCGGCGCGCAGCGCAAGCGCCAGATCGGCGCGCAGGCCAGCAACGGCGGCGCTGTGAAAGTCGAGTTGATGGCGATCGCTCAAGGTGTTGCTCCGGAAGTCTTGTTGCGGCGTTGTTCGCGTTGCATGTAGAGGTAGAGGCTCTCCACTTTCTCACGTGCCCAGGGCGTCTTGCGCAGCAGCTTCAGGCTCGACGCCACGCTGGGCTCATGGCTGAAACAGCGCAAGGGTATGCGTTCGGCCAGGCCGGGCCAGCCGTAGTGCGCGGCCAGCGCGCCGACGATGGCTTCAAGCGTGAGGCCGTGCAGCGGGTTGCGCGGCTGGGGTGGGTCGGCAGGCAGCATGGCGCGATTCTGGCAGTGCGGCGGCCGGGTGCGAGGCGATACTCGACGCCACAGGCCCGGGGCAGCTCCCGGGGCCATCCCCAACCGGCCCGGGGCAGGTCCCCGGCCATCCTGACAGGAGCCAAGACACGATGGCAACGACCGTAAGGGCCATGGTTGACGACGCGCTGGCGCTGATCGTCACGCACCAGATCGAGCAGGCGCTGGCGATGCACGGCCGCGACGAGGTGGTGTTTGTCGACCTGCGCGACCCGCGCGAACTTGAGCGCGAAGGCCTGATCCCCGGCGCCATCCATGCGCCGCGCGGCATGCTGGAATTCTGGGTCGACCCGGCCTCGCCTTATCACAAGCCGGTGTTCAACCAGCCCGGCAAGCACTATCTGCTGTTCTGCGCCGGCGGTTGGCGGTCGGCCTTGGCGGCGCGTACCTTGGTGGAGATGGGCCTGCCCAGCGTGTCGCATCTGCACGGCGGCTTCACCGCCTGGAAGGCGGCCGGCGCGCCGGTGGCGCAGCGCGCGGCCCGTCCGGCATTGCCACCCGCTGCCGGCGATTGAGTCGGGCCCAGTCTCTCAGCGGGCCAGTTGCGCCGATACCGCTTCGCCAATCGCCAGGCAAGAGGTGAGGCCCGGTGATTCGATGCCAAACAGGTTGACCAGCCCGGGCACACCGTGCAGCGCCGGGCCATCAATGCGGAAATCGGCGGCCGGCTCGCCCGGCCCGCTGATTTTGGGCCGCAGGCCGGCATAGCCCGGCTGCAGCGCGCCGCTGGGCAGCGCCGGCCAGTAGCGGCGCACCTGCTCGTAGAAGGTATCGGCGCCGGCCGGGTCCACCGTGTAGTCGATCCGATCAACCCACTCGAAGCTGGGGCCAAAGCGTGCCTGGCCACCCAGGTCCAGCGTCAGGTGCACGCCAAGATGGCCGCTGTGACCCGGCGCCGGGTAGATCAGCCGCGAAAACGGCGCCCGGCCGGGCAGCGAGAAGTAGCAGCCCTTGGCCAGGTGATCGGCGGGCACATCAGCTGGATCCAGCCCTTGCAGCAGGCGCGCCAGCGCCGGCGCCTGCAGGCCGGCGCTGTTGACCACGCTGCGCGCCAGCAGCGTCATCGAGGCATCACCGCCCACATGGAGCTCGATGCCAGCTGCGGTGATGCAGCCTCCCAGCAGCGGCGAGCACAGTGCCAGCATCGCGCCATGGCGCTCGGCGTCGCCCAGCAGCGCCAGCATCAGGCCGTGGCTGTCGATGATGCCGGTGGACGGTGAGAGCAGCGCGCCCACGCAGCGCAGCGCCGGCTCCAGCGCCTGCGCTTGCGCAGCGCTCAGCCGTTGCAGGTCGTGCACGCCGTTGGCTGCGGCAGTGGCTTGCAGGCGATCAAGTGCCGGCAGCTCATCGGCCGCGGTGGCGACGATCAGCTTGCCGCAGCGCTGATGCGCCACGCCGTGGCTGGCGCAGTAGTCGTAGAGCAGTTGCTTGCCGCGCACGCAAAGCCGGGCGCGCAGCGAGCCGGTGGGGTAGTAGATACCGGCGTGGATGACCTCGCTGTTGCGCGCACTGGTGATGGTGCCAAAGGCATTCTCGGCCTCGAGGATGATCACCTCGCGGCCGGCCATGGCCAGCGCGCGTGCCACCGCCAGGCCGACCACGCCGGCGCCGATGACGACGCAATCGACCTGCTCCATGCGCCGGCCCGCTGCGGGCTGTCAGCAGCCGCCGCTGATCAGCGCGGCCAGCGCCTTGCCCACCTGCGTGGTGCTGGCGCTGCCACCCAGGTCGGGTGTGCGCGGGCCGTCGCGCAGCAGGGTCTCAACGGCGCGCAGGATGGCGTCGTGGGCCTCGCGGTGGCCCAGGAAGTCGAGCATCATCGCCACGCTCCAGACCATCGCCACCGGGTTGGCAATGTTCTTGCCGTAGATGTCGGGTGCCGAGCCGTGCACCGGCTCGAACAGGCTGGGAAAGTTGCGCTCGGGGTTGAGGTTGGCGCTGGGCGCGATGCCGATGGTGCCGGTGCAAGCCGGGCCCAGGTCACTGAGGATGTCGCCGAACAAATTGGTGGCGGCGACCACGTCAAACTTCTGCGGCGACAGCACAAAGCGCGCCGCCAAAATATCGATGTGCTGCTTGTCCCAGGTGATATCGGGGTGGCGGGCGGCGGCCTCGGCGGCGCGCTCGTCCCACCAGGGCATGGAAATCGCGATGCCGTTGCTCTTGGTGGCCACCGTGACATGCTTGCGCTGGCGTGTGCGCGCCAGGTTGAAAGCGTAGTTCAGCAGCCGCTCGCTGCCATGGCGGGTGAACACACTTTCCTGCAGCACAAACTCGCGCGCGGTGTCGGCAAACATCACGCCGCCGACGCTGCTGTACTCGCCCTCGGTGTTCTCGCGCACGATCAGCATGTCGATCTCGCCCGGTTTCCTGTTGGCCAATGGGCAGGGCACGCCTTCAAACAGCCGCGCCGGGCGCAGGTTGATGTACTGATCGAACTCGCGCCGAAACTTCAGCAGGCTGCCCCACAACGAAACATGGTCAGGCACGGTGGCCGGCCAGCCCACGGCGCCAAACAAGATCGCGTCCATGCCGCCGATCTGCGCCTTCCAGTCGGCCGGCATCATCTGGCCATGCTGGGCAAAGTAATCGCAGCTGGCCCATTCGACGGGCGTCAGCGCCAGCGACAGGCCAAAACGTTTGGCCGCCGCCGCAAGCACGCGCTCGCCCTCGGGCATCACTTCCTTGCCGATGCCGTCGCCGGGCAGCACGGCGATGCGGTGGGTCTTGCGGGTCTCGGTCATGGCGCGCTCTCGTTGCAGGTGCAGCCGCGCATCGTAGCGGGGCCGTCATGGGTTAGTCTGCCGCGCATGTTCGAAGTCGAGCTCTACCGTCCCGTGTCGCGTCGCAAGCGCCTGCTCATCGCCCTGCTGGCGGTGGCCACGGCGGCTTTCGTCACCTATTCCATGACGCGCAAGTCGGGCACCGTGCGCAATGCTGCCTTGCATCCCGCCGACGTGGCGGTCTGCGCCAAGGGTCAGACCGAGGGCTGCGTCGGCGGCCGTGCGGCCGTGATTGCGCTGCCTTCGGCCAGCGCAGGCAGCCGCTGACCGGGCAGGGGCAAAGGCCGCAGGCCGGCTGCTGCGGACGGCACAATCGCGCCCTTTGCTGTCTTGCCGGAAGCCCGCCCTGCACACGATGACCGCCTTGCACGTCCAGCCCCTGGGGCCTGCCATCGGCGCCCGCGTCGAGGGCGTCGACCTCGCCGCGGGTCTGGACGCGGCGCAGCGCGAGGCCGTGCGCGCCGCGCTGCTGCGCCACCACGTGCTGTTCTTCGAGGGCCAGTGGATGACGCCGCAGCAGCACCGCGACCTGGCCGCCGGCTTCGGGCCGCTGCACGTTCATCCGGTCTACCCGCAGGTGCCGGGCGTGCCGGAAATCATCGTCCTCGATACCGATGCCGACAACCCGCCCGACAACGACAACTGGCACACCGACGTCACCTTCCTGGCCGCGCCGGCGATGGGCGCCATCCTCGCTGCCCGGCAACTGCCGGCCAGCGGCGGCGACACCCTGTGGTCCAGCGGCATCGCGGCCTGGCAGGCGCTGTCGGCGCCCTGGCGGCGCATGCTGGAAGACCTGCAGGCCGAACATGATTTCCTGAAGTCCTTTCCCGCCCAGCGCTTCGCGCGCACGCCGGCCGAGCGCACGGCCTGGGAACGCGCGCGCAGCGATCACCCGCCGCGCCTGCACCCGGTGGTGCGCACGCACCCGGAAAGCGGCCATGACGGGATCTTCGTCAACGAGGGCTTCACGACCCGCATCGTCGGCCTGACGGCGGGCGAAAGCGACGCCGTGCTGCGCCACCTCTTCGCCCATGCCGCACGCCCTGAATTCACCGTGCGCTGGCGCTGGAAGGTGGGCGACGTGGCCTTCTGGGACAACCGCCTGACCCAGCACTACGCCAGCGCCGACTACCTGCCGGCGCGCCGCATCATGCACCGCGCCACCATCCTGGGCGACATGCCCTTCCACCGCGCTGCCGCATGAACGAGGTCGCCGCCGCCGCCGTCATCAACGTGCTGCCCCAGGGCATGCCCGAGATGAATGCGCTGCTCGTCTTCGGCACCCTGCTGGCCT
>JBBQJN010000033.1:0-20271 GCA_038325945.1 Burkholderiales bacterium
TCACCGCGGCAAAGACCAGGCAGCACCAGCGCACCAGCCGTTCCAGCCCCAGCCGCTGGCGCAGCCGGCCCAGCATCAGGCCGGCGGCCACCGCGCCGGTGCCCAGGCAGGCCATCAGCAGGCCAAAACCCGCAGCACCCAGGCCCAGCCGCTGCTGGCCAATCACCGGCAGCAGCGCCCACAACGCCGAGCCCGCACCGCTGTAGGCCGCCGTTCTTACCAGCTGCGCCAGGATGGTTTCCGAATGCCAGGCATAGCGCAGCCCGGCCAGCGTGCCGCCCCATAGCCGCTCGGGTGGCAGCCGGCTGGGCGGGTGTGCCCGCGGCGGGTTGCGACGGATCGCCTGCGCCAGCACCAGCGTGCCGGCGATGGCCAGCGCAAACACCGCGCCGCCGCCGGCCAGCACGCCAGCGGCGGCGCTGGCCAGGCCGAACACCAGGCCGGCCAGCGCCGGGCCCAGTGCGCGCGCGCCGTTGTAGGCGATGCTCATCGCGATGATGGCCTGCGGCAGCTCCTCGCGCGGCAGGATCTCGCCCACCGCCGAGTTCCAGGCCGGCGTCATCATCGCCGTGCAGCAGCCCATGATGGCGGTGAAGACCAGCAGCGTGCCCGGCCCGGCCAGGCCCGCCAGCAGAAGCACGGCCAGCACGGCGGCGGCGAGTGCCTGCACACCCAGCGCCATCAGCAGCAAGCGGCGGCGATCGGTGGTATCGGCCAACACGCCGGCCGGCAAAGCCAGCACGAACATCGGCAGGAAGACCGCCGTCTGCACCAGTGCGGCCAGGAAGGACGAGCCGGTGAGCTCGACCATCAGCCAGGACGCGGCCATGCCGTGCATGGCATTGGCCATGAAGTAGATGCCGCTGGCCAGCCAGAGGCTGCGGAACATCGGGTGGCGCAGCGCATCGCGGATCGAGCCCGGCGCTGCGGCGGCGGGGCTGGCAGTGGGTCCGGTGCGCAGGCTCATCTGGCGGGCATTGTGGGCCATCACCATGGCCTGGCTGCCCAGCTTGCCAGGCGCTGGCGACCCGAGGCCATGCCATACTGATTTCAGCGCCGCCATAGAAGCGGTGCAGTCGTCGATGGGCAACTGGCTTGGCCTGCCAAGGTTCGGCCCGCGGTATCGGATGTCGGGGACACATCGCATGACAGACAAAGCAACTGGCGACCAGGACAAGCTGGTGGCGTCGGCCTGGCAGGACCAGGCACTGTGGTCGGCCGTGGCCAATGAGCTGGGCGACTCGATCCGCCGCTGGCGCGTCGGCGCCGCGTTGGCGGCGGTGGCCGGCTTGTTTCTCACCGTGCTGGCCGGCACCTTGTCCAGCCCGGACTGGCAGGACCGCCGCGGCCAGATCACCCTGGTGGGCGTGCTGCTGCTGGCGCTGGTGCCCTATGTGCGGCAAAAGATGCTGGCCCCCGAACGACTGCAGGCCTGGGTGCGGGCACGCAATGTATCCGAGTTGCTGAAGGAGGCCATCTACCGCCACCTGATGGGCGCCACCATGACGGTCGATGGCGCTGCGCCTGACGGCCAGGCCACGGCCGCTGGC
The DNA here is from genome assembly GCA_038325945.1 of Burkholderiales bacterium. GTDB lineage: Bacteria > Pseudomonadota > Gammaproteobacteria > Burkholderiales > Burkholderiaceae_C > Pseudaquabacterium. Next base: position 1,551 of record JBBQJN010000033.1, read on the forward strand.
GGCCTCAGCCGGCGCTGCCGCGAGATCAAGCAGGCGGCGGCCGATCTGGCCCGGCTAGCCGCCGCGGTGACGCCGGCGCAGCGCGAGCGCAAGCTGCAGCTGAGCCTGGCCGACTACCTGGAAGAGCGTGTTGAAGGCCAGATCCGCTACTACAAGAAAGGCGGCGAGCAGGCCGGCAAGACGGCGCGTCGCCTGCACGCCGCCGAGTTTGTGCTGGGGCTGGCGGCCGTCGGCCTGGGCGCGCTCAGCGGCCAGAACCTGCCGCCCGAACTGGGCGATCAGCTGGCCGGCCAGGCCCTGGGCGTGAGCTGGCTGCCCTGGCTGACGCTGGTGGCCACGGCGGCCACCGCCATCACCGCCCACCTGGCAGCGGCGCGCCACGATGAGCTGGCCAACCGCTACTTTGCCACCTATGACCTGATCAAGAGCCAACGCGACGAGTGGCTGCAGCGGCCAGGCCATGACGCGGCCGACCAGGTGCGCACCTTTGTCGACGAGATCGAGCGCACCCTCTCCAGCGAGAACGGCGCCTGGGTCACCGATTGGAACAAGGCTAACTCGGGCTGATCATGGGCTACCTGCCGCAATTCAAGAACGACTTGTTCATCAGCTACCGCCGCAGCTCCAATGAAGGTCAGGATCCCTGGGTCGACAACTTCTGCGATTCGGTGCGCGCCCAGCTGCGTGACCTGGTGGGCGACGTGCAGATGTGGCGCGACACCGCCGAGCTGCGCGCCGGCAACGCCTGGCGCCCTGAGATCGCCGATGCGGTCGACTCCACCGGCATCTTCCTGGCGGTGATCTCGCGCACCTATTTCGAGAGCGACGAGTGCCGCAAGGAGCTTGACCGTTTCCTGGGCCGGCTCAAGAGCGCCGACGGCGCTGGCGGGCGCAAGCTGGTGCCGATCTACAAACACCCGCCCAAACCCGACCAGCAACTGCCGCGTGAGCTGGCCGAGATTGGCCACCACGAGTTCTTCAACCTCAACCCCAAGCCCTGGCGCGAGCTTGACCCCAAGCGCGACTATGACGACTACCACGAGCGGCTGGGCCGCGTGGTGTTTGATCTGATGGCCGCGCTCGAGGAGCTGCAGGGCCAGCAGAAGAAGCTGGCGCTGGGCAAGGTGTTTGTCGCCAATGTCGGCCCCGAGCTGCTGCAGGAGCGCGAGCGCCTGCGCACCGATCTGCGCCAGCGCGGCTTTCTGGTGGTACCCGAACATGAGTACCTGTGGAATGCCGATGATCACCGCGACCGCATCGGCCGCGACCTGTCTGAAGCGCTGCTGTGCATCCACCTGGTCTCGCGCCAGGCCTCGATCGAACCGCTGACACCGGCGCGCAGCCGTCTGCAGCTGGAACTGGCGCATGCCGAGATGAAGCAACGCGGCCGCAGCGCGCCGCTGGTCTGGCTGCAGGCCGCCGCCGAGACCGATGCCAGAGCGCGCTCGCTGATCGACTACATCGAGAACGATCTGGCCAACGAAGGCGTCGACTACCTGCAGGGCAGCCTGGAAGACCTCAAGACGCTGATGCTCGACAAGCTGCCGCGGCCGATCGCGCAGGCACCACCCAAGCCGCGTGAGGTGGCGCTGCTGGTTGAAGAGGCCGACATCGCCGAGCTGGGCTCGCTGAAGATCCTGCTCGCTGACAAGCTGGGGGTCGAGCCGCGGCCGCTGAAGTTCAGCCGTGCCGAGCCCAAGGACGCCGAGCGATTGGCGCGCACGCTGGCCGCCTGCCCGCAGGCCATCATCTTCTGGTCGCGCCAATCTGAGGACTGGGTGTTCGACCTGATGGACCTCGATGTGCTGGCCGACCGGCTGGGCCCCGCGCGCCTGTGCATCTACGCCAGCGGTGAAGCCAGCGACGAAAAGAGCAGCTTCACCACCAAGAAGGCACGCATGGTGCACGCCGTGGTCAGCCAGGGCGAGGCCGATCTGCGCCAGTTTCTCGATGCACTGCCGGCAGCCGCGCCATGAGCAGTGCGCGCAGCGGTGAAGCCGGCGGCGATGCCGGCCGTGACACCGGCCCCGATGCCGGCCACGACACCGAACACAACACCAGCCAAGACACCCAGGGCGCCGCCACCGACCGTGCCGCGCTGATCGCAGCCAACCCCTTCCCTGGGCTGCGCTCGTTTCGGCCTGGCGAAGCCGACCGCTTCTTCGGCCGCCAGCAGCAAATCGACGAACTGGTGGCGCTGCTGGCCAAGACCTCCTTCATCGCCGTCTCGGGCGCCTCGGGCTGCGGCAAGTCCTCGCTGGTGCTGGCCGGCCTGCTCAACGAACTCAAGCGCCGCCACGACGAGGACTTCGAGACCGACTGGCGGCCAGTGGTGATGCGCCCCGGCAACCGGCCGATTGCCCATCTGGCGGCAGCGCTGGCCGCCGCACTGGGCGACGCACAACAGACGCCCGAAACCAGCGCGCAGCGTGCCGACACGCTATACGGCCAGCTGCGGCTGGGCGGCCTGGCGCTGGCCGAACGGGTGCGCCAGTCCGGCCTGCCGGCCGGCACGCGGGTGCTGGTGGTGGTCGACCAGTTCGAGGAGATCTTCCGCTTCAAGCGTTTGGCCGACACCGAGGAGGCCAGCGCCTTTGTCAAACTGCTGCTGCAGGCCGCCGCCGCGCCCGATGCCCAGGTCAGCGTGGTGATCACGCTGCGCTCCGATACCTTGGGCGCCTGCGCCGATTTCCGCGACCTGCCCGAGGCCGCCAGCCGCGGCGGCTACCTGGTGCCACGGCTCAAGCGCGACCAGCGCAAAGAGGCCATCGTGCGCCCGGTTGAGCTGCGCGGCGCGCGCATCGCGCCCCGCCTGGTGCAGCGCTTGCTCAACGACGTCAGCGACGATTTTGACGACCTGCCGATCATGCAGCACGCGCTGTCGCGCACCTGGCAGCGCTGGGCCGATGACTGTGGCGGCTCGCGGCCGATCGACCTCAAAGACTACCTGGCCACCGGCGGCGCCGCCAGCGCGCTCAACGACCATGCCGACGAAGCCTGCCACTCGCTGGGCCCGCTGGGTCAGGCCGGCGGCCGTGTCGAGCGGGTGTTGCGCGCCCTCACCGAGCGCGTGGCCGAGGGCACCGAAGTGCGCCGCCCGCTCGACTTTGAGCAACTCTGTGCGGTCTGCGGCGGCGATCCGGCCCGCGCCGAGGTCAGCCAGGTGGTCGAGCGCTTCCGCCGCGCCGACACCGCATTCCTGGTGCCTGGCCCCGAGCAGGCGCTGGCCGACAACCCGGTGATCGACATCTCGCATGAGAGCCTGATCCGCCAGTGGGCGCAGCTGCGCGGCTGGGTGCTGGCCGAGGCCGAGGCCGCCACCGAACTGCGCGACCTGCTGCGTGAGGCCGAGGCCCATGCGCAGGGCAGGGGCGAGCCGCGCCGCGGTCTGGACCTGCAGCGCGGCCGCGACTGGCAGCGCCGCCACCAGCCCAATGCGGCCTGGGTGAGCTTGTGCCTGGGCGGCGGCGTGGCGGCGGGCGAGGCCCGCTTCGAGGCGGTGTGCAACTTCCTCGACCTCAGCGCGCTGGCCGAGCAGCGCGCGCTGCGCCGTGACCGGCTGCGTCGGCGCGGCCTGCAAGCGCTGGGCGGCACCGTGTTGCTGGCCTCGGTGGCTGCGGCGGTGGCGGGCATCATGCTGCAGCGCCAGGCCAGCGCACGCGACCTGGTCGGCCGCGCGGAGTTGGCGATGTCGCAAGACCCGGTGCGCAGCGCCCAACATGCGCTGGCGGCGATCGCGCAAGACCGGCAGAACCCGCGCGCCGAGATCGCGCTGCGCCAGGCCATGGCGGCGCTGGAGGTGGCCAGCACCGAACAGATCCTGCAACTGACCGAGCCGCTGGTCGAGGCCCGCTACAGCGACGACGGCCAGCGCCTGCTGGTGGCTGGCGGGCGCAGCATCTGGTTGCTCGACGCCGGCAGCCTCAAGACTGTTGCGGAACTGGCGGCGCCGGCGCCGGTGATCAAGGCCTGGCAGTTGGACCAGCAGGTGATCAGCTTCACCGAAGATTTCAAGGTGCAGTTGCAAACGCTGAACGGCCAGCGCCGCGCCGATTTGTCGTGCAGCGGCGAAGGCAATGGCGCGGCCAGCGTGGCCTACAGCGGCGCGCGCGACAAGCACCCGGCGCAGCTGGCAGTCGGTTGCCGCAACGGCCAGCTCGAGCTCTGGGAGCTGGGCGAAGCCGGTGTCATCGCCAGCAAGCGCCTGCTGCCGGGCAGCGCCAGCACCCGCGCCATCAACGCGCTGGGCTTCTCGGGCGACGGCCGCTACCTGGCCTCGGGCGATGCTGACGGCCAGGCGCTGGTCTGGCAACGCGGACAGGCCGACAAGCCCTGGATCGGCACGCCCGGCAGTTCAATGCTCAATCATGCCCGCGCCATCCGCGACATCAGCTTCCATCCCAGCGAGCCCACGCTGCTGGCCACCGCGTCGGACGATCGCAGCGCCAGGGTCTGGACGCTTGATTTCGACAACCGCCGGCTGATGCCCAACTTCGCCGGCCAGAAGGGCATGTACAACCTGGTGCATGACCGCGCCGTGCTGGGCGCACGTTTTGTGCGCCGTGCCGACGACCCCACGGCGCTGATGACACGTTCAGACAAACGCGTCTTCTTCTGGTCCGACGAAACCACCTCGGATGCCCGCTCGCACAACGACACGGTCACCGATGTCAGCACCTCCCGCGATGGCGAGCTGATCGTCTCGGCCAGCGCCGATGGCACGGCGCACTTGTGGTCGTCAAGGGCTGCAACGTCAATCGCCCTGCTGCGCGGCCACCGCAACGAGGTGACCAAGGCCTTCTTCAGCCCGCAGGGCGACGCCATCATCACCACCAGCCGGGATCGCACGCTGCGCAAATGGCGGCTCACCCGTCCGGTGATGCTGGCTGCCGGCCGCACCCGCCAGCTCAGCGCCGCCATCGACGAGCCCGGCCAGCGCGCCGTGCTGTGCGGCGAGGCGCGGCCCGAGCAACCCAGCCAGTGCCGCATCACGCCGCTGACCGATCTGGCCAAGCGCGCTGACAACAGCCAGGAGTGGCTGGAGGCGGTGGCCACCGATGCGGTCGAGTCGGTCAGCCTGTCGCACGACGGCAAGCTGGTGCTGGGCGTCAGCGCCAGCCCCGACCTCTACCGAGCCGATCTGCTGGCGCTGTGGGACGCGCACAACCGCAGCCGGCTCAAGCCGGCCTGGCTGAGCGGCTGGCGATGGGCGCGCTTTAACAGCGGCCGCGCCGAACTGGTGGCACTGCGGCCGGCCGCCGATGACAGCGCCAGCACCGAGCTGGTGGTATGGCCGCAGCAGGCGCTGGCCGAGAAAGAGCCGGGCCCGCCGCTGTTCCAGGCCCGCATCGGCCAGGGCCGGGCCAGCGGCGCCGAGCTCAGCGCCGACGGCCGCTGGCTGGCGGCCCAGGTCGGCAGCCGCGTGCTGCTGTGGGACCGCCAGTCACCGGCCACTGCGCCACGCGAGCTCAGCGGCCACCAGGGCGAGGTGCGCAGCCTGGCCTTCAGCCGCGACAGCCGCGCGCTGGTGACGGCCAGCAACGACCGCACGGCGCGCGTCTGGCCGCTGCCGGGCGGCGCGCCGGTGGTGCTGCAAGGTGGCCACAGCGCCGCCCTGGCATCGGCCACCTTCAGCCCCGACGGCAAGCGTGTGCTGACCGGCGGCACCGACAACAGCCTGCAGCTGTGGGATGCCGCCGACGGCAGCCATCCGCGCATCAGCCTCTCGCGCCATGCCAATGCCGTCAACACCGTGATGTTCAACCCGGCGGGCCAGTCGCTGCTGTCGGCCAGCGACGACGGCACGGTGCGCTTCGATCATTGCGGCTTCTGCAGCCTGCCACTTGAGCAACTGCAGGCCCGCGCCCAAGAGCGGGTGCGGCTGATCGCAGCACCTGAGGACGACAACGCCGGCCAGGCGGCGCCACCTTTTGCGCTGCCGCGCTGGCTGGGCGGCCAGTAAGGGCTGGTCGATCACTGGCGCAGCGACGCGAGGCGGCGCGGCGCGGCGCAGCGCCACTCAGAGCCGCTCGATGAGGGTGACGTTGGCCAGGCCGCCGCCTTCGCACATGGTCTGCAGGCCGTAGCGCTTGCCGCGTGCCTGCAGGGCGTGCACCAGCGTCGTCATCAGCTTGGCGCCGCTGCCGCCCAGCGGGTGGCCCAGCGCGATCGCGCCGCCGTTGACATTGAGTCGCGCCGGGTCGGCGCCGGTGGCCTGCAGCCAGGCCAGCGGCACGCTGGCGAAAGCCTCGTTGACCTCGAACAGGTCGATTTCGTCGATGCGCATGCCAGCCTTGAGCAGCGCACGCGCCGTGGCCGGGATCGGCGCCTCGAGCATGATCACCGGGTCCTGGCCCAGCACCGTCATGTGGTGCACGCGGGCCAGCGGCGCCACGCCCAGCGCCTTCAGGCCGCGCTCGTTGACCACCATCAAAGCGGCCGCGCCGTCGCAGATCTGGCTGGCGCTGGCCGCCGTCAACGCGCCGCCGTCCTGCAGCAGCCTGACGCCGGCGATGCCCTCCAGCGTGGCATCAAAGCGGATGCCTTCGTCGGCGGTGTGCAGTTCGTCCTGTGTTTGGCCATCCTGGCTGCCGCCGTTGATGCGCACCGCCACCGGCACGATCTCGGCGGCAAAGGCGCCAGCCCGCGTGGCCGTCGCCGCGCGCTGGTGGCTCTGCAGCGCAAAGGCATCCAGCGCCGGCTTGTCCAGGCCGTACTTGCGCACCAGCATCTCAGCGCCGACAAACTGGCTGAACTGCACGCCGGGATAACGCCGCTGCATCGCCGGGCTGACGTAGAAGCCCATGCCGTTTTTTGCCGGCAGGCTCATCGGTGTGCCGATCGGCACCCGCGACATGCTCTCCACGCCGGCGGCAATCACCACGTCCATGCTGCCCGACATCACCGCCTGCGCAGCAAAGTGCAGCGCCTGCTGCGACGAGCCGCATTGGCGGTCGATCGAGGTCGCCGGCACCGACTCAGGCAGCCGGCTGGCCAGCACCGCGCCGCGGGCGATGTTGCTGGCCTGCTCGCCGATCTGGCCGACGCAGCCCATGATCACGTCCTCGACCAGCGCCGGGTCGCAATCGGTGCGTGCCATCAGCGCGTCCAGCACCTGCGCCGCCAGGTCGGCCGGGTGCCAGCCCGAGAGCCGGCCGTTGCGTCGGCCGCCGGCGGTGCGCGCCGCGGCCACGATAAAGGCTTCAGCCATGTTGATGCTCCTTGCAGTTGAGTGAGGGGTTGGCACTGTGCCTGGCGCGGCCGCTGCCGCGGCCAGCGGCGCCAGCGCTGATTATTGGCGGCAGCGGCCAGCGCCGGCCAGCGCCCGACAATACCGGCATGCCGCCGCCGCCCGCTGCCTACCCGCGCCTGCTGCTGCGCACGCTCGACCGCGGCGACGGCCTGCTCGGGCTGCGGCCCTGCGGCCCGGTGCGGCCGCCGGCGCGCACGCCGCTGTTTGCCGCGCGCGGGCCGCAGCTCACTGTGGCCATGCTGCTGTGGCCCAGCCCGCCTTCTCCCAACGCCCAGGCAGCGGCCAAGGCGCGGCTGCTGGCCAGTGGCCTGCAACCCTTGCCAGCCGATGCGCTGCAGTGGCGCGGCGGCGTCTCGCCGCTGGGTCAGGTGGCGCTGTGGAGCCTGCTGCGCGAGGCCGACTTTGGCGACTACTGGGCCGAGCAACTGCCGGTGCTGCAGGCCGAGGGCTGGCAGATCGAGCTGCAGCCCGGCTTTGCCCATGCCAGCCTGCCGGTGAGCGGCTGGCAGATCAAGCTTGAGCCACTGGGCCAGCCCAAGGGCATGGGCAGCTGGCTGCTGAGCCTGGGTGTTGAGCTGCAAACGCGTGACGGCAGCGAGACCCTCGATCTGGTACCGCTGCTGGCCCGGCTGATCAGCGGCGATAGCCGCTGGACCGATAGCGCGGCGCTGGCCGCGATACCCGATGACGCGCTGATCCGCCTGCAGGCACCGGGCGGACGGCGCATCGACGCCGCCGCCGCGCCGCTGAAGGCGATCGTGCGCGCGATGATCGATCTGCTGACGCGGCCACGCCGCCGCGCCGACGCGCCGCTGCTGCTGTCGTCCTGGGAAGCGCAGCGTCTGGCGCTGCTGCGCCAAGGCCTGCGTGATGCGATGGCCAGCCACCCCAGTGCACGGCGTGACTGGGCGCTGCAAGGTGAGCCCGGGCTGCTGTGGCTGGCCGAGCAGGGCGCGAGCGGCGCGCCGCCGGCGGTGCCGCCGCCGGCCGGCCTGGGCATCACGCTGCGGCCCTACCAGCGGCTGGGCCTGGACTGGCTGCAGCAGCTGCGCCGGCTCGGCATGGCCGGCATCCTGGCCGACGACATGGGCCTGGGCAAGACCGCGCAGGCACTGGCCCATCTGCTGGTGGAACAACAAGCCGGCCGGCTCGACCGGCCGGCGCTGGTGGTGGCGCCGGCCTCGCTGATCTTCAACTGGCAGGCCGAGGCCGCGCGTATCGCACCGGCGCTCAAGCTGTTGACCTTGCAAGGGCCGCGGCGCGCCAACGACATCGCGCGCATGCCGCAGCACGACCTGGTGCTGACCAGCTACCCGCTGCTGTGGCGCGATGCCATGGCGCTGCAGCGCCAGCCCTGGCACATGGTGATCCTGGATGAAGCACAGATGGTGAAAAACGCCGGCAGCCGCAGCGCGACCGCAGCGCGCCGGCTCAACGCCCGCCACCGCCTGTGCCTGACCGGCACGCCGATGGAAAACCACCTCGGCGAGTTGTGGGCGCAGTTTCACTTTCTGCTACCGGGCTACCTGGGTGACGCCCGCAGCTTCCAGCGTGACTGGCGCACGCCGATCGAAAAAAACGGCGAGACGCTGCGCGCGCAACTGCTGGCCGAGCGTGTGCGGCCCTTCATCCTGCGCCGCCACAAGGCCGAGGTGGCCACCGAGCTGCCGCCGCTGACCGAGCAAGTGCATCGCGTCACGCTGGCCGGGCGCCAGCGGGCGATCTACGAGAGCGTGCGCCTGGCCGCCTACGAGCAGCTGCGCAAAGTGCTCGATCGGCGCGGCTTCGACGGCGCCATGGTCAGCATCCTCGATGCACTGCTCAAGCTGCGCCAGGCTTGCAATGATCCGCGGCTGCTCGAACCTGACGCTGCCATCGGCCCCACCAGCGTTGAGGCCGCCACCAGCGCCAAGCTGGCCTGGCTGCGTGAGACCTTGCCCAGCCTGGTGGCCGAAGGCCGGCGCGTGCTGCTGTTCTCGCAGTTCACGCGCATGCTGGCGCTGGTGGCGGTGGAGCTTGACGCGCTGGGCCTGCCCTGGCTGCGGCTCACCGGCGACACGCCCACCGCCGATCGCGGCGACACCGTGGCGCGCTTCCAGCGCGGCGAGGCGCCACTGTTCCTGGTCAGCCTGAAAGCCGGCGGCGTTGGCCTCAACCTCACCGCCGCCGACACCGTGATCCACATCGACCCCTGGTGGAACCCGGCGGTTGAGCAGCAGGCCAGTGCGCGGGCTCACCGCATCGGCCAGCACAAGCCGGTGATGGTCTACCGGCTGGTCGCAGCGGGCAGCATCGAGGAGCGGCTGCTGGCGCTGCAAGCGCGCAAGGCGGCGCTGGCCGATGCGGTGCTGGGCACTGCGAGCGCGGGCGCGGACCCGGGAGGCACGGCCGCCTTGCAGCCCGCTGACCTGCAGGCGCTGCTGGCACCGCTGGCTGACGAGCCACCGCACGCTCGATAAAGCTTGGGATGGTCGTCGACGGCAATCCGTGACAGCATGGCGCCAGGCAGCGCACGCCGAGCCGATCTTTTTGCTGGCTGGCCATGGGCGCTGGCGAAATGAGTGCAGGTCTGTGGTGGCCCCGCACAACGCGACCTGGGCTGCCGCGCAGGCCGCCCGCAGGAGAAATGATGGCCGATTTGAAGAGATTTGCCGAGTGCGAGTCCAGCGTTTTCATCAGTTATGCGCATGCGGACGATGAGCTCAACAATGGCTGGATCAGCCAGTTTGCAGCCGAGCTCAAGCGCGACCTGGAGGCTGCGCTGGCGCGTGAGGACAAGGGCCGCGACGATATGCCGCAGGTCTACCTCAGCAAATACACCGGCCCGGTGGCCGGCAACCTGGGGCCGCAGCTGCGCAACAAGGTGCTGCGCAGCTTTGCGATGGTCATCATCGTCGACGAGAAGTACGCCAGCTCGGACTGGTGCCTGAAGGAGCTGGGCTACTTCCACGAGGCCTTTGGCGCCGCCGGCCTGGACTCCCGCTTGATGATCGTGGCGCTGCGCGAGCGCCCGATGCGTTTGGTCACCGAGAAGCCGCAATGGCAGGCCTGGTTCAATGGCCGCAATCCGGTGTGGCGCAGCTTCTTCGACCCCAACGATCTCAACAGCGACCCGGTGCCCGTGCTGCGCGACGACACACCCGGCATGACCAATGCGATGTTCAAGATCTACAAGCCCTTGCGCGACGACCTGGTCGCCAAGATCCGCGCCGATCTGGCCAAGGCGATGCCACCCAAGTCGACCACGCGCTGGGTGATCGGCGCCTGTCGGCCCGAACTGGATGCCCGCGTGCACCAACTGGCCGACAAGCTGGCCGAGCTCAAGCCCGAAGTCGACCTGGTGCCGCCGGCGGCGCTGCTCAGCAGCAAGTCCCTCAAGGCGCTGCTGGCGCCCGCCGAAGCCCTGGTGCTGCCGTTCAACCGGGGCCAACCCATCAACGACGACAAGCCCGGCGGGCACCTCGCACAACAACTGGCGGCCTGGCGCAGCCTGGGCAAGCGCGACGACGCGGTGCGGCTGCTTGACCTCGGCGAGATCGCGCCTGACGAGCTCGCCGAAGCCGAGCACCTGCAGTTCCTCGACCAGTGCACGATCGAGAAACTCACACCGGGCAAGGTGCTCGACTGGCTGGCGCCGCCGATCACTGGCGCTGGCCCCAGCAGCCAACAGGCCCGGCGGCCAACCCGCCGTGCGTGCGTGTTCATCGAGAACAACGCACTCGAGAACGAGGCCAGCAAGCAGCTGGGTGCGCAGATCCGCGAGCGCTGGGACCGGCTGCTGAAGGCCCGGCATGAGGATGCGCAGCTGAGTCTGCGCATTTACGGTTTTGACATCGACAAGATCGACGACTTCCCGCTCGATGAGGCCGACGGTGTGGTGCTGTTGTGGGGCCAGAAGGAGCCCCGCTCGCTGCTGAGCCAGATCAACCGTGTGGAAGACATCTTCCGTGAGCCGGCGCCTGCCATCGTCGCCCACCTCAGCCCGCCGCAGCCGCGCAGCGAGCAGCGCATGCCGGCGATGCAATGGGACGTGCTGCGCTTTTGCGGCCGTGATGTGCCGCCGGTGGTGCTGGAGCCCGAAACCGGTGACAACGACAGCCTCGACAGCTTTGTGCAGGATGTGCTGGGCAACACGCTGCGGCGCCACAGCGCGCTTGGGCAGCCCTGAGGCCCACGGTGGACCCCTTGACCCTCGGCCAAACTGGCGCGCCATCGCCGTCATCCGGCGCCAACGATGGCGCGGCGCCTGCCGCGCCGGGTCAACCCAGTTCGCCCTATCCGGGACTGCGCCCCTTCCTCGACTACGAGGACATGCTGATGCATGGCCGGCAGATTCAGGTCGCCGATGTGGTGCGTCGGCTGGGGCGCCTGCAGCGGGCGCAATCCAACGACGATGCAGCCCGCCAGGCGCCACCGACACTGGGCCGCTTCGTCGCGGTGATCGGCGGTTCGGGCTCCGGCAAATCGTCGCTGATGCGCGCAGGCGTCGTGCCCTTCCTGCGCCAGTTCGGCATCCCCGAGGCCGGTGACTTGTGGGAGTCGGTGGTGGCCACGCCGGGCACCAACTTCCAGCCCGATGCCGACGGCGTGGTGCGCGAGTCGCCGATCATCCGGCTGGCGGCCAAGTTTGAGCGTGTGCTGCAGGGTGAGCACAGCGCGGGGCGCTGCGAGGCGCTGGCCCAGATGTTGCGGCGCGATGGCGGCCTGGGTCGCCTGGTCGATGAATTTGGTCCACAGCTCGCATTGCCGGCCGGCGTCAAGCCAGAGAACGCCTGCGTACTGATCGTGATCGACCAGTTCGAGGAGCTGTTCCACAAGACCAATGCCGAGTCGGCCGACGCGCGCGCCATGGTCGAGCGGGTGATCGACCACTTCCACGAAGCCAAGCAAGGCCAGGGCTCGCGCAAGTGCTTTCTGGCCATCACCATGCGCAGCGAGCACCTCAACGATTGCGCTGGCTACCTGGGCCTGCCCGAGGCCATCAACTCCGGCGGCTACCTGGTCGGCCGACTCGGCGAGGCCCAGTTGCGCGAGGTGATCGAGAAACCCGCGCAGCGTTACCTGCGGCTGCGCCAGCGCGAGCGACAGGCGCTGGCCCGGCGCGCTGCACCTGCCGAGCTGGCCGCGCTGCGCGAACTGCCGCGTGCTGTGGTGTTCGAAGACGGCGTGGTCGACAGCCTGGTCGAAGCCACTGCCCAGATCCACCACGATCCCGACCACCTGCCGCTGCTGCAGCATGCGCTGGCCCGCATCTGGGCCGTGGCCTGCACGCGCGAAGGCCTGCCGGTGTCGGGCGTGCCCGCCGAGATCAAACAGATCGACTTGTGGCGGGCCGGGCAGGCCGATGCCGATCCGCCGGCCCCGCCAACAGCCGGCAGCAACCTGCTGCGGCTGAGCCTGAACAGCTGGGCCGAGCAGGCCTTGCGCAGCCACACCGAGTCCGAACAGACGCAGTTGCTCGAACTGATGCGCCGCCTGGCCTACAAAGATCTGCGCACCGGCAACTACAACCAGCAGCGCCTGTACGTGGCGCAGCACCCGCTGGGCGAGGCGGCGCTCAAGGCGCTGCTGCAGGGCCGCTGGATCGATGATGTCAACTACTTGCATTGGGACGATGAAGACCCGCATCGCGTGACGCTGAAGGTCTCGCATGAATCCTTCATCCGCGGCTGGGAGACGCTGCGCAAACTGGCTGATCTGGAGGCCACCCGGCTCGACCGCTTCATGCAGCTGCTCGAAGCCACCCAGGACTGGTTACGCAACGACAAGGCAGAGAACAAGCTGCTGGCGCAGCACGGCTTCGACCGGGTGCAGGAGTACCAGCTGATGGCCGCGCTGGGCCCGCTGGACGCCGCGCAGGATGCCGATCCAGACCCCGCAACCTGGCTGGACTGGCAACGCTGGCTGGCGCAATTGCCCCGCGGTGAATTGCTGCGATCGGTCAGCCGTCAGCAGGTGCGCGAGTTGTTGCGTCGATCGGCGGGCCTGCTCGACCAGCAGAGGGCGCAACGTGAAGCCCTGGTTCAGGCTGAGTCGAACGCTGAAATGGCGCTGGCCCAAGCGGCGCAGCGTGAGGCACGCGCCAAGGTGCTTAGCCTGCGCAAGAGCCGGCAGCGCTGGGTATGGACTCTGGTGACCTTGGTTGGCTCGTTTGGCGCTTTTGTGCTGTGGCCGATCAACATGCGCTCGCAGGATTACTTCAATGCCGCGCACCGAGCGAACGAGAGCGACGTCAACTATGCCCAGGCCGTCATCGGCGGCAATTTGCCGAACCTGAACAAGCTGCTGGAGGCCGCCAAATTCCTGCAACTGGCAAAGACACCCACAGGCGGACAGATCGGCGGCAAATCCTTGATGGCCGGCCTGTCCTGGATGGCCGACGAGACCTTGGCCATATGGCCGCTCAACCGAATCAAGCTGGCCAGCATATTGGCCGATGCCCAGCGGGCGGTCGAGCCCGGCATCAACGAGAAGTTGCGCCAGGCCATCACGCGGTCGGTTTGGTACGCGGTGGCCGGGGCCGATGCCGCGGCGGCAAAGTCCGGCGTCCCGCAGCAATGCAGGGACGGCAACGGCGACCTCAGCGCCATGGTTCAGCCGGCGGATGCAGCCCTGGGTCAGCCAGAGCAGCGCGGCATCGTGATCGACACCAATCTGCGGCAGGAGGCCTCGAACCGGCTGGTGTACGCCGCCACGCCGGCCGCTGAGGGCGGCGCCGACGGCTGCAGCCTGGGCCGGCAGCTGCTGTCGCTGCCGGGTCGGGCCGAGCCGACGCTAATGGTCGACGCCCGGCTTGACTACATGTTTCTGGCCCTGGCCGTCGACGCATCGGCGGCGGATCGGCCAGCCAGCGTCTCGGTGCAGCGGCTGCGCTGGCATGGGCCCGGCAACGCCGAGCTGGAAAACCCGCCGCTGGCGGTAATCTGGGGTGACACGGCAGCGGTCAAGGCGATGCGCGCCCAAGTGGGAGGAGAGATCGGAATGGCCGGAGATGCTCAGCCGATGCCGGACCCGTCATCGACCCTTGTCGGCCAGCTGCTGAAGGTCGGCAGCCAGCGCTGGCGGCTGGTGTCGCCGCAGGCGCAGACGATCGCCGAGCGACAGGATCCGGCGCTGGAACCCCTCAAGGAAGTCAAGCCTGTCGTGAACGGCAGCAAGGCAGACGAAGATCCCTGCCTGAAGATCACCCAGGTGCTCAAACTCAACCAAGCCAGCGAGGCGGCCCCGCCAGCCAATGGCGCAGCAGCCTCGCCTGAGCTGATCTGGCAGACCTTGAGCCATGGCGAGAACTGCCTGGTGATCCAGCGCCAGCGCACGCCCGCAGCGGCAAGCCCGTCCGGCGGGATCGATGCCCAGGCCGGCAATGACCGCGTCAGCGTACAGGTCTTCAACCGTCCTGCCGCGGCCGACCGGCTCGACGACGGAACACTGCGCTTGACCAGCCTCGCCAACATCGATTTCGGCCGCGTTCCTCAGGCTCGCAACCAGTGGCAGACTGGACAGGCCAACCGCCCCTGGGCCGGTTGGTTGATGCTGGCGCCAGACAACAAAGCCGAGGCCCGGATCGGACTGCCCTGGAGCACCGCAGCACTGGCCCGGCTGGCCCGGGAACTGCGCGAAGACCACTGCATGGCCGTGCAGGAGATGACGGGGGCGAGGCCGAAGGACTGTCCAGCCCAGGCAGCCGCAACGGTCGCCCTCACTGTGAAAGGACGTTGACCATGCCCTCATCCCGCCAAACCAAATCGGCCAGCGCCGCAGGCCCCCCCTTGCCACGCCGCCTGCGCTGGTTGCAGCCCTTGTTGGCGCTGGCCGGCCTGGGCAGCCTGCCGCCTGCGGTGCCCGCCCATGGCCTCGAGGCGGCGCCTGCCATAGCCCGCGTGCAACAGCTGCGCGAGCGGCTGCTGGCCACCGACGCCACGCTGGCCGGCCCCGCCGCCAAGGCCGGCCTGTCCGACGACGAGCAGGTGGCGCAGTGGAAGAAGTGGGATGACTGGAACAACTGGAACAACTGGGCCAAATGGGGCAAGGTCTGACGGCGGCCACCCTGTTGCGCCGGCGCCGCTGATGGCCCTGCGCGAGTTGCCGCTGCGCGGGCCCTTGCCGCGGGCCCGCCCTGCCGCCACCGGTTTGCCCGCGCCGCCGCTGCGCGCAGGCGCGCTACAGCTGCTGGTGCTGCAAGCCAGCCCGTTCTGCAACCTCGATTGCCGCTACTGCTACCTGCCGGATCGCGACGACAGCCGCCGCATGCCGCTGGGCCTGCTCGACAGCGTGATGACCCAGCTGATGGCCAGCGGCCTGGCCGGACCCGAGCTGTCGATCGTGTGGCATGCCGGCGAGCCCATGGCGGTGCCGCGCGACTGGTATGAAGCGGCCTTTGCCATCGTGGCTCGCCACGCGCGCAAGGCGGGCACCACGCGGGTGCAACACCACTTCCAGACCAATGCCGTGCTGATCGACGACCGCTGGTGCGATTTCTTCCGCCGCCACGGCGTGCGGGTCGGCGTCAGCGTCGACGGCCCGGCGGCGCTGCACGATGCCCACCGCCGCACCCGCGACGGCCGCGGCACGCATGCGCGGGTGATGCAGGGCATCACGCGCTTGCGCGAGGCCGGGCTGAGCTTTCACTGCATCGCCGTGCTGACCCGCGACGCACTCGACCAGGCCGACCCGATCCATGACTTCTTCGCCGCGTTGGGCGCCGACCAGGTGGGCTTCAACGTCGAAGAGGCCGAGGCAGCGCATGCACGTTCCAGCCTGGAGGCTGCAGGCAGCGAGACCGCGCTGCGCGCCTTCTGGGCCAGGCTGCTGCAGCGGCTGCAGGCCGAGCCGGGACGGCTGCGGGTGCGCGAGGTTGAGTCCGTGCTGGCCGCGCTGCGCCATCCGCACTTCGGCCAGTTGGCCGGCAATGCGCAAAACCAGCCCGGCCAGATGCTCAATGTCGATTGCAACGGCCGCTGGTGCTTCTGGTCGCCCGAGTTGCTGGGCGGCCAGCACCCGTTGCTGGGCGCGGCGGTGATGGGTCAGCTGGCCAGCGCCGACGCCGGCTTTGCCGCCGCGTCAGGCGCGCCGGCCTGGGCCCGCTGGCAGCGCGAGATCGATGCCGGCGTTCAGCGCTGCCACGCCGAATGCGCCTACTTCGACTTCTGCCTCGGCGGCGCGCCGTCGAACAAACTGGCCGAGCAGGGCCATTTCGGCGGCAGCCAGACCCAGGCCTGCCGACTTGGCCAGCAGGTGGTGATCGACGCGGTGCTGGCCTCGCTCGACCAGCAGTTGCTGCCGCTGCGCTGAAGCGTTGCAGTGCAAAAGCGCTGTAGCCGGCGCGACGTTCGGCAATCGGAGGCAGGGCTAAGCTGCGCTGGTGCCCGGCGCTGTGCCGGTGATGCACCGGACCGGAGAACCCCGCAATGAGCCCTTGGCGCGCACGGGCAGCCACCCCTTTCACCACCGACAAGCAGCCCGCCAGCGGCAGCCGCGGCATGGTGGTCAGCAACCACCCGCTGGCCTCGGCCGCCGGCGCCGAGATGCTGGCCGCCGGCGGCAACGCAGTCGATGCGGCGGTGGCCGCGCTGTTCACCCTCAGCGTGGTCGAGCCGATGATGGTTGGCCTGCTCGGCGGCGGCTTTGCCAACCTGCGCCTGGTCGACGGCAGCCAGACCATCCTGGAGGGCCAGTGCCGCTGCCCGGCCGCCGTAGGCCCGCACACCTTCACCGCCGACCCGCAAGCCCCGCCCGGTGCGCTGGACGCGCTGGGCCGGCGCAACAGCCTGGGCCGCGAGGCGGTGGCCACGCCGGGCAACCTGATGGCCTGGTGCCAGCTGCTGCAGCGCCACGGCAGCCTCTCCCTGGCCGACGTGGTCGAGCCGGCGATCCGCCATGCCGCGCGCGGCTTTGCCGCCACGCCCTACCTGGCCGACTGCGTGGCCGATTGCGCGGCTGATCTGGCGCTTGATCCCGAGATCGCCGCCGTCTTCCTGCCCGGCGGCAGGCCGTTGGCGGCTGGCGACCGGGTGCGCAACGCGGCCTGTGCCGATGCGCTGCGGCTGGTGGTGCACGAAGGCCCGGCCGCGCTGTATGGCGGTGCCCTGGGCAGCGCGCTGGCCGACGACATGCGCCGCCACGGCGCCCACCTGACGCTGGCCGACCTGCAGCACTACCGCACCCAGGACATGGCGCCGCTGCGCGCGCTCTACCGCGGCTTCGAGATCAGCGGCCCGCCGCCGCCCTGCGCCGGGCCGCTGCACATCGGCCAGATGCTGGCGATCCTGCAGGGCTTCGACATCGCCGCCGCCGGCTTTGGCAGCGCCAACAGCGTGCACCTGCTGGCCGAGGTGCTGAAGATCGCCTTTGCCGACCGCGCCGCCAGCACCGCCGACCCCGACTTTGTGCCGGTGCCGGTGGCGCGTTTGCTGTCGGCCGACTACGCCACTGAGCGCCGCGCCGCGATCGACCTGCAGCGGGCGCTGCGCTGGCAGGCCAGCGTGCGGCCCGACGAGAGCGCCCACACCACCCATGTCACGGTGGCCGACGCCGACGGCCGCATCGTCAGCGCCACGCAGACCATCAACTCGCTGTTCGGCGCTCGCTACATGGTGCCGGGCACCGGCCTGATCCCCAACAACTACCTCTACACCTTCAACCCGCGCCCCGGTCTGGCCAATTCGCTGGCGCCAGGCAAACGCGTCACCTCGTCGATGGCGCCGCTGATCGTGCTCAAGGACGGCCAGCCGCGCTTTGCGCTCGGCCTGCCGGGCGGGCTGCGCATCTTCCCGTCGGCGTTGCAGGCGCTGCTCAACCTGATCGACCATGGCATGAGCCTGCAGGAAGCGGTCGAGGCACCGCGCCTCTGGACCCAAGGCTTGGCCCTGGAACTCGAGCCGGCGTTTTCCGACGAGCTGGCGGCGGCCCTGGGCCAGCGCGGCCATGCCATTGAGCGTGTACCCAACGTCGGCGGCGGCATGAACGCGATCGCCTTCCACGACGACGGCCGCATGGAAGGTGCCGCCTGCTGGCGCGCCGACGGCACGCCGATCGGCGTCGGCGGCGGCCTAGCGCGACGCGGCGTGCGCTTTCTGCCGGAGGGCAGTCGGCGCGCCTGACCGGCAGCGTTGAGGCGTTTCACGCCACAACAGGGATAATCGGGGGTTGTTCCCCCCGCCCGCCCCTGCCAGGGCCGGCGCCGCGCCGCCATTGGCTGGCAGCGCCCATCTGCAAGCAGCACCCGGACACCCGCACATGGCCCAATACGTTTTTACGATGAACCGCGTCTCCAAGACGGTTCCGCCCAAGCGCCAGATCCTCAAGGACGTCTCGCTGTCGTTTTTCCCCGGCGCCAAGATCGGCATGCTGGGCATCAACGGCTCGGGCAAGTCGTCGCTGCTGAAGATCATGGCCGGCGTCGACACCGAGTACGAGGGCGAGGCCACGCCGATGCCCGGCATCAAGATCGGCTACCTGCCGCAGGAGCCG
>JBBQJN010000034.1:0-20185 GCA_038325945.1 Burkholderiales bacterium
GGCCTGATCCGGATCGCCCACGACGGTCAGGTTGCGCCCGGCCGGCGTAAGTGAACGTACGAGTTCGAGTTGGGCCAGGCTGACATCCTGGAACTCGTCCACAAGCAGATAGCGAAAACGCGACTGGACCGCGCTGCGCACGGCGGGCCGCTCGCGCAGCAGGCGCAGTGCAAGGGCGACCTGGTCGCCATGATCCACCAGGCCGTGCTGCTCGAGCAGCGCCTGATAGCGTCCGAACGCGTGGGCCTGCTCGGCCACGAGGGTGCTGGGCATGTGGATCACGGAGGTAAAGGAGGAGGTGGCGGACGCAAGTCCGGCACCGGGGGACACGGAGTGGTGCGCATGGCCAGCAGCCTTGGTCACACGCACCAACGGTGAGGCGCGTGCAAACAACAGCAGCCGGTCACATCGTCAGCTATGAGCCGAGAGCGGCGTGCCCTGCCGATGCCTCGGCGCCCACAAACTCAATCGCCAACTGCCACCGGCGCTTGCGGCTGGGCGCACCATTCGCTCCAGGAGCCCGGGTACAACGCCGAGCCTTCCAGCCCGGCCGAGGCCATCGCCAGCAGGTTGAGGCAGGCGGTGACGCCCGAGCCGCATTGCTGCACCAGGTCGGCCGCCTGGCGCTGGCCCATCAGTGCCAGCCACTCGGCGCGCAATTGCGCTGCCGGCTTGAAACCCCCTTCGGCAGCCAGGTTGTCGCGGAAGCAGCGGTTCAGCGCACCCGGGATATGACCGCCTACCGGATCGAGCGTCTCGTTTTCACCGCGAAAACGATCAGGCCCGCGGGCGTCGACGATCAGCCGTTTGCCCTTGCCCAGGCCAACGAGCAAGTCCTCAAAATCCAAACTGCGTTCGAGCGACGCCCGCTGTGTGAAGTTGCCGGGTGCGCGTGGCGCCACCGCTCCGGCCTGCATGTCGCCGCCCGCCTTGCGCCATGCCGGCAGGCCGCCGTCGAGCACCTGCACTTGCGCATGGCCCAGCCAGCGCAGCATCCACCACAGCCGGGCGGCGTACATGCCACCCGAGCTGTCATAGACCACCACCGGCAGATCGTCGGCAAAGCCCAGCGCCGACAGCCGCACGGCAAATTGATCCGGCGTTGGCAGCGGATGGCGGCCGTTGCGTCCGGTGGTCGGCGCCGACAGGTCAGCGTCCAAGTGCAGGTGTAGGGCGCCGGGCAAGTGGCCGGCCTGGTGCGCGCGTGCGCCGGCAGCCGGATCGGCCAGGTCGTGGCCACAGTCACACAGCAGCAGCGGCTCGTCGGCGGCCAGCATCGATTGCAAGGCGCACACGTCGATCAGCGGGGGCAAGCTCATGGTGGTCATCTGGATCCAGTGAATGGGTGGGCACGGCGCGCGCTGCCGGCGCGGGCACGTTCTTCTTCTTGCAGGCGCAGCACTCGGCGCTGCACCTTGCCGGTGGTGGTCATCGGCAGCTCGGCGATGAATTCAATCTCTTTGGGATATTCATAGGGCGCCAGCCGGCCGCGCACATGCTGCTGTAGTTCGGCCACCAGCGCCTCATCGCCGACCCGGCCCGGCGCCAACACCACGTAAGCCTTGACCACTGCGCCGCGCGCCGCATCGGGCTTGGGCACCACCGCCGCGTTGGCCACCGCCGGGTGCTTGACCAGGCAGTTCTCCACCTCGCTGGGGCCAATGCGGTAGCCGGCAGCCTTGAACACGTCATCGCTGCGGCCCTGGTACCAGAGGTAGCCATCGTCGTCCATCACCGCGGTATCGCCGGTGCGGCACCAACTGTTGGCCGGATCGCCGGTGTATTTGCCTCGGGTGGCGGCTTCGTTGTTCCAGTAGCCCAAAAAGACCACCGGATCGGGCTGGCCATGCACGTCGAGCCGGTGCAGCGCCACGTCGCCCGGCGTGCCGCGCGCGCATTCCTGGCCTTGATCGTCGATCACCGCGATGCGGTGGCCGGGATAGGCCCGGCCCATGCTGCCGGGCCGCGCCGGCCAGCCGGCGGCCGCGCGACCATCGGCATCGAGTGAGCGGCCGCAATTGCCGACGATGTAGTTGATTTCGGTCTGTCCGAACATCTCGTTGACGACCACACCCAGCTCATCGCGGCACCAGTTGAACACCGCATCGCCCACCGCCTCGCCGGCGCTCATCAGCGCCTGCAGGCGCAGTTTGTAACGCTGGCGCGGCTGGGGCACCGCCTTCATCATCGCCTTCAGCGCGGTGGGGAACAGAAAAGTGTGGGTCACCTTGTAGTCCTGCAGCAGCGCCAGCGCCAGCTCGGGCGCAAAGCGGCCCTGGTAGGCAATGATCTCGCGGCCGAAGTACAGCGAAGGCAGCAGCGCGTCCATCAGGCCGCCGGTCCAGGCCCAATCGGCCGGGCTCCAGAACACCGTGCGCCCGCTCTGGCCGAAGCCAAACCAGTTCTGGCTGCAGATGAAGCCGCTGAGGTTGCCGATCAGCGCCCGGTGCGCAATCAGCGCGCCCTTGGCCGGGCCGGTGGTGCCGCTGGTGTAGATCAGCACGGCAGGGTCGTCGGCGGCGGTGTCGATTGGCCTGAAGTCTTCGCGCTCGGCGACCAGCGCGTCGGCCCAGTCGATGTCACCCTGGCCGGCGGCGTCGCCTACCGCCAGCACAGTGCGCAGCGCCGGGCAGTCAGGCCGCGCCGCCAGCAGGTTGGTGATCGCACTCTCGTCAACCAGCGCCAGCACCGCGCCACTGTCCTGCAGCCGGTAGGCCAGCGCGTCGGGGCCAAACAGCATCGCCAGCGGCATCGCCACCGCGCCCAGCTGGTAAACAGCGATGTGCGCGATGGCGGTCTCAAAGCGCTGCGGCATCACGATCGCCACGCGGTCGCCGTGCTGCACGCCCAGCCGGCGCAGTGCATGCGCCAGCCGGTTGGCGCGGCGCTGCAACTGGCCGTAAGTCAAGCTGGCACGGCGGCCATCTTCATGCTGCCAGCGGATGGCCACGGCGCGTGGCTGGCTACGTGCCCAGCGGCCGCAGCAGGCCTGGGCGATGTTGAATCGCGCCGGCACCTGCCAGACAAAGCTTTGGTGCAGGGCGGCATGGCGGTCGGTGGTGGGTGGGCTAGCCGCCAGGGCGCTGGCCGAGTCGGTGGCCGACGTCGTGGCCAGCTTGGATTGGGTCGTTGCGCGTGAGGAATGCATGCCGAGAGCTTAAGCCGCGCCGGGTCGGGCGCCGGCTCGTCACAAACCCGCGTGCGGCAATCGAGATCTCCCCTCAAGTTCGGCTGGCGCCACCCGATAAGCTCTGCAGCGGCCTTGTTGGTCGGGTACGGGCGAGCCATTCGCCCTTAGTTGGAGAGTTCATGCAGTTCTCGCCTCTGTCCCAGATCAGGCAGCGCATCCGCGTCGGTGCCCCACTGCCCTTCAGCATCCGCGATCACGATCGCACCCTGCTGCTGGCCAGTGGCCATGTGGTGGAAACCGATGATCAGCTCGAAGCGCTGTTTGCGCGCGGCGCGCTGGTCGACGTGGCCGAGTTGCAGACGCCCGCCGACCGCGTGCGCCAGGCCACCGCCGCCGAATTGCCCGGGCTGTGGGGCGGCTGCCTTGATCGCCTGGCCGATACCTTGCGCGGCTGCGAGGAAGAAGGCTTTGCCGACGCCTTGGACGCCCATGCCGCGCCAGTGCTGGCGCTGGTCGAGCGTGACAAGGATCTGGCGATCTTTCAGGTGCTGCGCCAGGACGGCAACGCGCTGGTGCAGTATGGCGTGAACCATTCCACCCACACGGCGATCGCCGGCCTTCTGATCGCGCAGCGGCTGGGCTGGTCGGCCAACGACGCGCTGCGGGTCTTCAAGGCCGGGCTGACGATGAACCTGGCTATGCTGGAACTGCAAGGCCAACTGGCGCTGCAGACCACGCCGCTGAGCGCCGAACAGCGCCAGGCCGTTCTGGACCATCCGGCGCAGAGCCGCCGTCTGCTTGAGCTGAGCGGTGTCAGCGACAGCGAGTGGCTGGACGCCGTCGATCACCACCATGTCGCGCCCGACGGCTCGGGCTACCCGCAGGCCCAGCGCGACCCAGGCAACATCGCCTCGCTGGTGCGCCGCGCCGACATCTATACCGCCAAGCTGAGCCCACGCGCTGGCCGCCAGTCGCTCGCCGCCGACAAGGCCGGCCGCGAGATGTTCATGCACGAACCCGGTGATGCGATGGTGCTGGCCCTGGTCAAGGAATTTGGCGTCTACCCGCCGGGCTGTGCCGTGCGGCTGATGTCGGGCGAATCGGGCATCGTGATCAGACGCGGTGACAAGGTGATGTCGCCGATCGTCGCCGTGCTGGCCTCGGCCACTGGCGTCAAGCTGAGCCAGCCGGTGCGCCGCGACAGCGCCAAGCCCGGCCTGGCCGTGCACTCGGTGCTGGTCGGTGACGGCAACGCCTTTCGTTTGCCGCCGGAACAGCTGGCCGCATTGCTGGCGAGCTGAAGCCGGGCCGCCAGCTCAGGCCCGCGCAGGCACGGCAAAGGCCTGCAGCCGTTCACCGGCAATGCGGCAGATGCGCCACTCGGGCATCACCGTGGCGCCCATCTTCTCGTAGAAGCGGATCGCGTTTTCGTTCCAATCCAGCACGCTCCACTCGAAGCGGCCATAGCCACGCGAGGCCGCCAGCGCACCCAGGTGCGACAACAGCGCCTTGCCGATGCCCGCACCGCGGCAGGCCGGCTGCACATACAAGTCTTCCAGGTAGAGCCCCGGCTGGGCCAGGAAGGTGGAGAAGTTGGTGAAGAACAGCGCAAAGGCCATCACCTGGCCGCCGCTCTCGGCCACCACAGCCTCCACCACCGGCCGTTCGCCAAACAAGTGCGGCGCCAGCGTCTCGGGTGTCAGGCGCAGCAGATGGCTCAGTTGCTCAAACTCGGCCAGTTCGGCGATCAGGCCGGCGATGGCCGGCACGTCGCGTGGTTCAGCGGGGCGCAGTTGGTAATCGATCATCGGCGGATTCTGGCACCGCGCCGCCGGCTGGCCGCCGGCTGTGCTGTCGCGCCACCGACAGCGCGGCGCGCTGGGCTGGCCCTACAGTGCCGGCAATGAGCCACGCCCCACCCGCTTGCTACACGCCGCTGCGCCTGGCGCAAAGCCGCCAGCTGCCGATTCGCGGCTTGCACTACCACCTGCACCAATGGGGCACGCCGCGCGTCGGCCAGCCGCTGCTGCTGATGCTGCATGGCTACATGGATGTGGGCGCCTCGTTCCAGTTTGTCGTTGACGCCATGGCCCGTGCCGGTGACGCCGAGCGCTGCATCGTGGCGCCCGATTGGCGCGGCTTCGGCCTCACCGCCGCCGCCGCCCCCGACACCACCGATGCCTACTGGTTTGCCGACTACCTGGGCGACCTCGACGCGATCATCGACACGCTGTCGCCCGACGCACCGGTCGACCTGCTCGGCCACAGCATGGGCGGCAATGTGGTGATGAGCTATGCCGGTGTGCGGCCCGGCCGCATCCGCCGCCTGATCAATCTGGAGGGCTTCGGCCTGCCCGACCTGCCTGCGGCGCAGGCGCCGGGCCGGCTGACAACCTGGCTGGACGAACTGAAGCAGCCGCAGTCTTTGAAGCCCTATGCCAGCCTGGCCGAGGTGGCGTTGCGGCTGCGCAAGAACAACCCGCGCCTGCCAGCCGACAAGGCGCTGTGGCTGGCCGGGCACTGGTCGGCGCAGGCGGCCGACGGCCTTTGGCATCTGCGCGCCGATGCGGCGCACAAACGCATCAACCCGGTGCCCTACCGCGCCGCCGACGCCATCGCCACCTGGCGGCTGATCAGCGCGCCGCTGCTCTGGGTGCAGGGCGAAGACAGCCGGCTCGACGCCCACTGGGGCGGCCGCTACAGCCATGCCGAGTTCCAGCAGCGGCTGGCCCATGTGCCCGATGTGAGCCAGCAGCAGCTGGCCGATGCAGGCCACATGCTGCACCACGATCAGCCCGAGGCGCTGGCCGCTGCATTGGAGAACTTTCTGCACGTTGAACTGACTGCCTCGTAGACTCTGCAGAGTGGCCTCATCCGGTTTCGGGCTTGGAGAGCCTCATCGGCGTGTGGTTCGCGGCGTCAAGGCCGCGTCAAAGCAGAGGGAAGTTCGATGTACAAGTTTCGGCGGCTGTCATGCTTGCTGATCTGCGCCTTGGCAGTGACACATGGCGTTAGCGCGGCGCCCGACTGCAGCCGACCCTTCAGTTTGGCCTTGCACGACCATGGCCTGCTTTACGCCAGCCGCACCGGCGAGGGCATCGACAAGGACATCGCCGACGAACTGATGCGCCGCAGTGGCTGCAAGCTCAATGTCACGCTGATGCCACGGGCGCGCATCTGGCAATTGATCGAGTCTGGCGCACTCGATTTCAGCTTGTCGGGCATCAGCAACGAGGCGCGCGAGCGCTTTGCCAGCTTTGCCTGGTACTTCTCCAACAAGTACTACCTGCTGGTGCGCAACGATATCGGCATACGCAAACTCGATGACTTCGAGCGCAACAACGCGCTGCGGCTGGGTGTGATCCGCAGCTTCCGTTACAGCGCCACCGCCAACCGGCTGGTTGATCGGCTGCAGGCACAGAACCGGGTCAGTTATGCCAGCACCCTGGAGCCGCTGTACGAAGTGCTGCTGGACAACCGGGTGCAGGCGATGATCATCGAGCCTTTTGACTATCCCGCGCTGGAAAGCGCCAAGATTCGCGAGCGCACGCAGATCCTGGAGTTCGATGATCCGCCGGTGCCGCATGGGCTGATCATGTCGCGCACCGCGCTGCCAGAGGCGCAGCAGTTAGAGTGGCGCGCGCTGATCGACGCCATG
Source organism: Burkholderiales bacterium (assembly GCA_038325945.1). Classification (GTDB taxonomy): domain Bacteria; phylum Pseudomonadota; class Gammaproteobacteria; order Burkholderiales; family Burkholderiaceae_C; genus Pseudaquabacterium. The sequence continues at coordinate 6,789 of JBBQJN010000034.1, forward strand.
CGCAGCGACGGCACGGTGCAGCGCATCTTCGAGAGGTACTTCAAGCCCGAGCTGGCGCGGTCGATGACCCGGTTCTGACCCCGACAGCTTCGATGAAGCGTTCTGCATCCTTGTTGTGGCCGCTGCTGGTGGGCGGCCTGTCACTGGGCTTGACGGCTTGGCTGTGGCGGCACGAGCAGCAACTGCAGGATCGTGCGCTGCGCGACAACTTCGATTTCGGCGTGCGCCAGATGGCCTCGCGCATCGACGCTCGCACCGCCAGCTTTGAGCAGATGCTGCTCGGCGTGCGTGGCCTGTTCGACGGCTCGGACGATGTCACTGCCGAGGATTTCAGCCGCTATGTTGAATCACTGAGTGCCGGCAGCGGTTTTGCTGGCCTGGGCAGCGTGGCGTTTGCACCCGCGCTGACAGCCGATCAGCTGGCCGCCCATCTGGCCAGGCAGGGGCGCAGCGGCACAGCGGGCTACCCGATCGATCCGCCGGGATCTCGGCCGCGCATGGCGCCGCTCACCTACGCGGCGCCGCTGGTCGATCCCATGATGGGCGCATTGGGCAAGGACCTGCTCGCCGATCCGATCAGCCGTGAGGCCATGGACCAGGCCGCTGAGTCGGGGCGCATCACCATCACCCACCTGCTGCGCACCGGCAACGCGCCGCTGGCAGCCGACACCGGCTTTTTGCTGTTCTTGCCCCTGTATGACAAGGGACGCGACAGCGCCACTGCGGCAGTTCGCCGGCAGCACCTGGTCGGCTGGGTGCTGGTCAGCTTCCGCGTTGCCGAGTTGATGGCCAGCCTGTATGGCGAAGGCACGCCGGGGCTGGACCTGCGCATCCACGATGGCGTTGAACTGAGCGAGGCCACGCAGCTTTACCCGATAGCGCGCGCTGCCCAACCGCCATTGCCGGCGCGCCTCGAGGCCCAGGAGTACGTGGGACTGGCGGGACACACCTGGACAATGTCAGTCCGCAGCACGCCCGAGTTCGACCAGCGCCACCGCAGCGACTCCCCACAAATCATCGCCATGGCCGGCGCCGGCCTCAGCCTGGTGCTGGCCCTGCTGAGTTGGCAGCTGGCCACGCGACGTGAGCGTGCCCATGCCGCTGCGCTGACGATGACGCGGCAACTGCGTGAGAGCTCGGAGCGCTATCGCCGCATCGTCGAAACCGCCGACGAAGGCATCTGGCTGGTCGACGCCGATGATCGCACCACCTTTGTCAACCCCAAGCTCGAGAGCATGCTGGGCTACCGCGCCGACGAGTTGCAGGGCCGGTGCTGGTTTGAGCTGATGGACGATCAAAGCCGCACGCTGCTGGCCGGTGCAGGCCATGCCAGGCTCCAGCGCGGCCGCACCGAACAGCGCGACATTCGACTGCTCAGGCACGACGGTACCGAACTCTGGGCCCTGCTATCGACCAGCCCGATCCTCGACGAGCATGGCACTTATGCCGGCGCGCTGGCCATGCTGACCGATGTCACCGAGCACAAGCGCGCGCAGGCCAACCGCGCCCAGCTTGAGGACCAGCTGCGGCAATCGCAAAAGATGGAAGCCATCGGCACCTTGGCGGGTGGCATCGCGCATGATTTCAACAACATCCTGGCGGCCATTCTCGGCAATGCCAGCCTGGCAGGGCAGCAGTTGCCGAGCGAGCATCCGGCGGCAGGCCATCTGGCGCAAATCCGCCGTGCCGGCGAGCGTGGCCGCAGTCTGGTGCAGCAAATCGTGGCCTTCAGCCGCCAGCAGCCGCAGCAACGACTGAACCTGCCGCTGCAGCCGCTGTTCGAGGAAGCGGCCGACCTGCTGCGTCCGATGTTGCCGGCCGGTGTTGAACTGGACTTGCAGCTTGGCCAACGCGAGCTGTGCGTCAGCGCCGATGCCACCCAGCTGCAGCAGGTGCTGATGAACCTGTGCACCAACGCCTGGCACGCCCTGCATGGCCATGCCGGCCGCATCGAGATCAGCCTGGACGAATGGGTTCACGAGGCGCAAACGGCCAGCCCGTTCAGTCAGCTGCCAGCGGGGCGCTATGCCCGGGTGCGGGTCAACGACAACGGTTGCGGCATGGACGAGGCCACGCAGCGGCGCATCTTCGAGCCCTTCTTCACCACCAAGCCGGTGGGTCAGGGCACGGGTCTGGGTCTGTCGGTGGTGCACGGCATCGTCAAGCTGCATGGTGGTGCCATCCGCGTTGACAGTGCGCCGGGCCAGGGCTGCCGGTTCGAACTGATTTTGCCGCTCGTCGCCGATCCGGCCGATGCCGGGGCGGCCGCTGTGCCCTTGGCCATGGCTCCGGCTCCGGCTACAGCTCCGGCTCCTGCTGTAGTGGCGCGCGGCTTGGGCGAACATGTGCTCTATGTCGACGACGATCCGGTGATGGTGATGCTGGTTGACAGCCTGCTGCAGCGTGCCGGTTTTCGCGTGACCTGTCTGGACGATCCGCAGGAGGCCATCCGCCGCGCTGTCAACCCAGGCGAGGCGATCAACCTGGTGGTCACCGACTTCAACATGCCAACCTTGTCAGGGCTGGACATCGCGCGTGCTCTGCAACAGCAACGCCCCGGCCTGCCGGTGGTGATCAGCACCGGATTTGTCACCGAACAGCTGCGCAGCCAGGCCAGGCAGGCAGGCGTACGGGCCGTGCTGCAAAAGGAGTACACGCTGGAGCAGCTGGCCAGCGTGGTGCGCCAGCTGCTTGACGGTGTCTATGTCGAACCCGCCTGAGAGCGCCCCCAGACCTGCCGCTTCGCGTCAGGCCCCCCGAGGGGGATGAGGAAACTTGGGGCGGCCCGGCGTTTCCTCATGAGCGCCCCCAGACCTGCCGCTTCGCGTCAGGCCCCCCGAGGGGGATGAGGAAACTTGGGGCGGCCCGGCGTTTCCTCATGAGTTGGAGGGGCGCGGGCCTTGCGCGCTGCACGCTTCGCGCTGCTGCGGCGCCCGGCCGGCCCAGGTCTGGCACACTGGCTTGGCCGTCGGCCCAGCCTGGGCCATCGATTCCAAGGAGACATGACATGCACAGCATCTGGTCGCGGCTTGCAGCCGCCGCGGTGTTTACCACCCTCACCGCCATCGCCACCACCGGCGCGATGGCACAGACGGTGGAGCGCGAAGGCGCCAAGCTCGAAAGCAAGCTGCAGCTGGGCGGCGCGGCCCTGCAGCTCAACGGCGTGGGTGTGCGCACGCGGGCCATCTTCAAGGTCTATGTCGCCGGGCTGTATGTGCCGACCAAGAGCAGCAGCGCCGCCGCCGTGTTGGCGCAGACCGGGCCACGCCGTTTGTCGCTGACGATGCTGCGCAACGTCGATGCTGACTCCTTCGCCAGCCCGCTCAACGACGGCCTGCAGAAGAACCACAGCGAGGCTCAGCTGGCGGCGCTCAAGCCGCAGATCGACGCCTTCAATGCCGCCTTCAAGGCCATCGGCGAGGCCAAGAAGGGCGACACCATCCTGCTCGAGTACCTGCCTGAGACCGGCACGCGCATCGTGGTCAACGGCCAGCCGCGCAGCCCGAACATTGCCGGCGAGGATTTTTATACCGCGCTGCTGCGCATCTGGCTGGGCGACAAGCCTGCCGACGAGGACCTGAAGAAGGGCTTGCTTGGGGGTTGAAGGCTTGAACGGCAGGTACAGGTTTCGGCCATCGCCGCAGCGGTTCAGGGTCAATGGGAACTGGAAAATCCCCTCGCTGGACTGAGTGGTTGAGAGGCAATCCCACAGGCGCACTCAAACATTCGTTTCGTCGTCCGACATGTTGACTGGCGGTAACTCGGATAGAGCGGGCGCCGTTTCCACGTACTGAGAGGTAGGGAGCGTGATCGACCGCAGATAGTCCTGCGCTTCCCTCGCAACGTCTGCTGCGGTCACGTCGGGATTCGTCTCGAGCTTCGTTGCCCACGGGCGGCCCGGGTGGAGTTCGTCCCACCTCGGACGCATGGTCTTGTCACGACCCTTGCCGGGTTGGTGGTTCCCAAATCCAGCGACCGTGGTGTTCCAGACCGGAGCGAACTTCGATATCAGTAACGACTCGCCCAGCGGGATCCAGATGTCCTCGACGACCAGATAGCGGCAGTCGAAATCCTCGATGGCGAGGTTGCTCACCTGCCGGATGCTCTTGGCGTGCTCATTGAGTCGATCGCGCAGCTTCGATCTAGACTCGCCCGTATCTACGCCAGTGCGTCCGCCTTCAGGGATGGCCTTGCCGACATAAATTGGGAGTTGCAGGGCACCCTTGTTGAGCAGGGCGAGTTGCCGATAGGGTGGGAAGTCGCCCCTGTAGTAAATCGCGTAAACACCTGCGCCCTCGAACTTAGGCAGATCGCCCAGCGGTATGCCGGGCTGGCGAAGCATTTCTTGCGCCACGCTCGCGCCCAAATGACTGCGCTCCAATGGGTTGAACGGGAGAATTTTGCCCGCCTCCAGCTTGGCCTGAGAGGCTACCTTCTCGGTCTTCGGGGGGGCCTTGACGCCCTTTGACTGCGCAGCCTTTTTTGCATCGGCCTCGTCCTTCCCACCGCTCATGCCGCATTCCTCAGGCGGCCTTGCTGGCTCACGAGGTCTCGGATGTCCTTGGCGATCAAAGCCTCGGCGACGCTGCGCGCCACCACGTGGCCCAACAGCACCGGGACAGCGTTGCCAAGCTGACGCAGCGTCTCGGTCCACGAACCGTGGAACACATAGCCGTCGGGAAAGGTCTGAACGCGGGCAGCCTCGCGGATCGAGAGGTAGCGTGGCGCGCCGTTGTTGTCGACGAGCATGTTCTCACCACCGGGGACGCCGTGATCGCCGGCTTTGAGTGTCTTGCTGGGCTGATCGATCGGGCTGCCGGTATGCCCGGGGTAGGCCTTCGCACCGCTTTGAAACCGATGATCCTTGTAGGCGCAATCCGCAGTGAGGGAAGGGTCTGGCAGATCCACCAGCGCGTCCCGAATGGTTCGCCAAGGTTTCGAGAAGTCGAAGAGCAAACGTTGGCTCACTGCGCGCGAGCGGGCAGCGAGACCTGCCGGAGCGGCGGGCCGGTCTTTGAGCGCCACTTTGTGGCGATCCCAGTATTCACCGGTGATCCATTGGTCGCGGAAGAGGGCAGCTTGGCTGTGAGTCTCCTCTGGAAAACTCCAATCGATCCCGAGGTCACTGCGCAAGCCCACGAGGAAGACGCGTTCGCGCTTCTGTGGCACGCCGTAGTTGGCGGCGTTCACGAGCGTCGGGATGATGTTGTACGCGAGGCCCTTGGAGTGAAGGCGGCCGGAGGTGTGCTCGGTCTGCAAACGCATGAGGTGGTCGAACCATGTCTCGCTGCTGCGCCGCTTCACTTCCGGAAATTCGAGTTGGAGCTGAATGTATTGGAAGTAGCTCGCAAAAGACGCGCGAGTCAGGCCCTTGACGTTCTCGACGATGAACGCGCGCGGCCGCAGGCGGCGGACAATCTCGACCGTCGCGGGAAACATATCGCGCATGTCGTCGTGCGCCTTGTGTTTGCCGCCCATCGAGAACGGCTGGCAGGGGGGGCCGCCCGCGAGGAGGTCGACTTGTTCGGTGATCGAAGACCAGTCGAAGTCCCGAACATCCCCTTCGTGCAACGGCCAGTCTGCCACCAGCGGGTAGCCCCGTTCCTGATTCTGGCGAATGGTGTCGCAGGCCCATTTGTCCCACTCCACCACGGCCAGAGGCTTGAAGCCAGCCAGCCCAACGCCCAGAGCCAGACCGCCCGCTCCGGCGAACAGCTCGACAGCCTTCATATTTCGATCTCCTGCACGCAACCCTTGTTGCGATCACTGTAAATGATCACAGCTCAGGCAGAGAGAGGAGGGGCTCAAAAAAGTGTGTGGCATCCCAGGAAGAAAACAGGTCCGCGTACCGCTGCGAGTGCTGACCAGCGCAAAGCCAGTACCACCCTCATTCGCCGAGGTCAACGACGGTTTCAGAATTTCGACACGGGTCAGCCATGTAGGGCCATCCCGACAGCCTCCTGGTGTTCGCAAGTCACCACGTCACCCCAGAAACCCTGTGAAAAAACCGCCCGGGTCGTGACTCACCGCCACGCTGACCATGAAGCCATAGACCAGCAGCGCGGCAGCAAAGCAGAGCGCACGCTGGCCACGGCGCGGCGCGCGTTTGAGCGCCAGCGAACCGAGCACGATGTAGAGCAGCAGCAGCGCCAGCTTGGTACCCAGCCAGGGGTGCTGCAGCGGGTGCCATGACAAAAGCCACCATAACGTGACGCCGGCACTCAGCAGCGCCACGTCGATCAGCACGCTCAGCCGGCGCGCCAGCGGCTGCATCGGCCAGGCCTGGCCGGCCAGCACGCCGCCGCCGCGGGCCATGAACAGCGCGCCGCTGGCCAGCACCAGCGCGATGTGCAGCAGCTTGATCGTCAGGTAGTGGCTCAGCAGCATGGGCGCGGGCCAGAGCTCGGTGCAAGCCGGGCCGGCACCGGTGGCGCCGCAGTCTACTTGGCTGCCGGGCGCAGGCCCATCTGGCGGCCGACCTCGGTATAGACCTTGGTCTTTTCGCGCATGAAGGCCTCCATGCGGTCGGGGCCGACGTTGATCAGCTCAAAGCCGCTCTTGGCCGCCAGTTGCTGCATCTCGGCATCGTTGTTGAGGTTGGCCCACAGCTCGGCCAGCCGGCGCCGCGCCTCGGGCGGTGTGCTCTTGGGCACGCCGATGCCGCGGAAGGCGCCGTCCACCCAGTCCACGCCCAGCTCCTTGAAGGTGGGCACATCGGGCATCAGCGGGTGGCGCTTGTCCATCGCCACCGCCAGCGCGCGCACCTTGGTCTTGTTGTTGATCGCGAAGGGTGTGTAAGTCATGGCGCCGTCGACATGGCCACCGATCACCGCCATGCTCATGTCGCCGGTGCCCTTGAACGGCACGTAATTGGTCTTCAGGCCGAACTCGCTGTTCAGCCGCTCATGGGCGGCGTGGTTGGCCGAGTTCTGGCCCGAGCCGCCCAGGTTCAGCGTGCCGGGCTTGTCCTTGGCGGCCTTGACAAAATCGGCCCAGTTGCGGATGGCGCTTTGCTCGGGCACCACCAGCGCATCGGGCGTGTAGTGAAACCAGAACACCGGCGTGATGTCCTCGGTCTTGTACTGCACGATGCCTTCCATCGGCTGCAACACCATGTGCGGCAGGTTGATGCCGACCACGTTGACACCGTCGCCGGGCAACTGGTTCATCGTGCTCCACATCAGCGCACCGCCGGCGCCGGCCTTGTACTGCACCACAGTCTCGATCGCCGGGCACTTCTTCTTCAGCACCACCTGCTGGTGGCGCGCCGACAGATCACTCTCGCCGCCAGGCGGAAAGGCCTGCCAGTACATCACGCTCTTGTCCGGGCAGGGCTGGGCCAGAGCCAGCGGCGCGATCAAGCTGGCCGCCAGGCCGATGGCCAGGGCACACAAAGAGGGGCTGGTCATGTCTTGTCTCCTGGGGGAAACGCCTGATCGGCGGGCGAACGTTGGGGTGGCTGGGTGTCGGATGCGGCGGCCATCTCGGGTGCAGGGTAACCGCATCAGCCGGCGAGTCGGCGGCATACCGCAGCCGTCACCTGCACGGTGGTGGCGCTGCCACCAAGGTCGCGGGTGTGCAGGCTCGGGTCGGCGGTGATGGCCTCGATCGCCGCCATCAGCCGCGCTGCGGCGGCGCTCTCGCCCAGGTGCTCAAGCAGCATCACGCAAGACCAGAAGGTGCCCACCGGGTTGGCCAGGCCCTGGCCCATGATGTCGAAGGCCGAGCCGTGGATCGGCTCGAACATGCTGGGGTAGCGCCGCTCGGGGTCGAGGTTAGCGGTGGGCGCGATGCCCAGGCTGCCGGCCAGCGCTGCGGCCAGATCGCTCAGGATGTCGGCATGCAGGTTGGTGGCGACCACGGTGTCGATGCTGGCCGGGCGCATCACCATGCGCGCGGTCATCGCGTCGACCAGTTCTTTGTCCCAGCGCACGTCCGGGAATTCAAGCGCCACCTCAGCGGCAATCTGATCCCACATCACCATCGCATGGCGCTGCGCGTTGCTCTTGGTCACCACCGTCAGCAATTGGCGCGGCCGGCCCTGCGCCAGCCGGAAGGCGTAGCGCATGATGCGCTCGACGCCGGCGCGGGTCATCATGCTGACGTCGGTGGCCACCTCGATCGGATGGCCCTGGTGGGCACGGCCGCCGACGCCGGCGTACTCGCCCTCGCTGTTCTCGCGCACGATCACCCAGTCCAGATCTTGCGGCCGGCAGCGCTTGAGCGGCGCGTCGATGCCCGGCAGGATGCGGGTGGGCCGCACATTGGCGTATTGGTCGAAGCCTTGGCAGATCTTCAGCCGCAGGCCCCACAGCGTGATGTGGTCGGGGATCAGCGGGTCACCCGCCGAGCCGAACAAGATGGCGTCTTTGCCGCGCAGCGCGTCCAGGCCGTCGGCCGGCATCATTTCGCCATGGGCGCGGTACCAATCACCGCCCCAGCCAAAGTGTGCAAACTCGAAGCCGAAGCTGCCGTCGGCAGCGGCCAGCGCCTGCAGCACCTCGGCGCCGGCGGGCACCACTTCCTGGCCGATGCCGTCGCCGGGGATCAACGCAATCTGATAGAGCTTCATGCGGCCCGACTTTAGCTGCCCGGGGCCAGGGCCTGGCCGGCTACCGCAGCCGACGGCCAAACGGCAGCAAGCCGCGCCAGTAGCGGATCACCAGCCAGCCGCCGAGCAGGCCGCCCAGGTGGGCGAAATGGGCTACCCCGCTGGCGGTGCCGGTGACCCCCAGCGTCAGCTCGACCAGGCCGTACAGCGTGACAAAAAGCCAGGCGGGCATCGGGATCGGTGGCAGCAGCGGCACGATCTTGCGGTGCGGAAACACCATCGCAAAGCCGACCAGCAGGCCGAACAACCCGCCCGAGGCGCCGACCGTCGGCACGTTGCTGCCCAGCAGTTGGGTCACCAGCAACTGCGTCAGGGCCGCGGCCACCACGCTGGCAGCGTAAAACAAGCCGAGCCGGCGCGATCCCCACACCCGCTCAAGCTCACTGCCAAACATCCACAAGCCGAGCATGTTGAACGCCAGGTGGCTCAGGTTGGCATGCACGAAGGCATAGCTGACCAGTTGCCAAGGCTCGAACAAGCCGCTGGCCGCCGGCCACAGCGCCAGCCAGCCGGTGGCCGCCGGGCCCAGCATGGGCAGCAGCACGAACATCAGCACATTGGCGACTAACAAGGCCAGGATGAGCGGTGGCATGGATGTCCTGAAGCGTCGGGTCAGCCGCGCCTACCCAGCGCGCGCACCGCCAGCTCGGTGCGGCTGCGGGCGTGCAGCTTGTCCATGATGCGGCTGACATAGTTCTTCACCGTGCCTTCGGCCAAAAACACCGCGGCGGCAATCTGCTTGTTGCTCTTGCCCTGCGACAGCAGGTCGAGGATGCGCTGTTCCTTGTCGGTCAGCGGCTCTTCGAGCGGATCGGCTGCGATCGGCCGGCCTTCGGTGGTGCCAGCGGTGGCCCAACCCGGCAGCTCACGAAACTGATCCATCACCTTGCGCGCGATGGTTGGCGACAAGCGCGACTCGCCGCGGTGCACTGCGCGCACCGTCTCCAGCACCTCGGCCTCGGTGGCGTCCTTCAGCAAATAGGCCTGGGCGCCGGCGCGGATGGCCTCGAACACCAGCTCGTCGTGGTCGTAGGTGGTCAACACCACGACGCGGGTGGCCGGCAGGCGCGCGGTGATCTCGCGGGTGGCCACCACACCGCTGGCGCGCGGCATCTGCAAGTCCATCACCACCACATCGGGACGCAGGCGCTCGGCCAGCTCGATCGCCTCCAGCCCGTCGGCTGCCTGGCCTACCACCTCGATGCCGGGTTCGGTGGCCAGCATCATCGCCAGGCCGCGCCGGATCAACGGTTGGTCATCGACGATCAGCAGGCGCAGCGGCGTGGCGTCGGCGTTCATCGAGCTACTGCGCCTGCCAAAGGCCAACGCGGCTGCAGCCCACCGTGAATGGTTAAGCTGCGCGGCAGCGCCGGTCGGCTCGACGCGATCAGGAGGCATGTGCACCCGTTCATCGTTCCCAGCATAGCCGGCGCGGCCATCGCCAGGCCAGTGCCATCCGGCACTTTGAGCCGCAGCGTCGCGGCGTCGGCCCGCAACTCCCGCAACGTCCGCGCCCCGGCCGAGGCCTGGTCATGAGCGCCTGGCGCCGGCTCGACCCCCGGCTGCATTTGGCGGCGGCCATCGGCTGGGCGGTGTTTGTCGTCGTCACGTTGGCCGCACTGGCCGCCGCGCAGGCTGCGGCCGGCGCTGTCGAGCAGCGCGCGCGCGCCGACAGCGCCCGCCTGCTAACGCAGTTTGCGATCCAACTGCGGCAGACCCTGGCGCAAGCGCTGGAGACCCGCCGCTCGGTGCTGCAAGCCACCGCAGCACAGATCCTGGCGTCGAGCGAGCGCGGCGGCGCTGGCCTGCGCCGGCACCTGGAGGCGGTGCAGCAGCAGTTTCCCGAGTTCAGCTGGCTCGGCCTGGCCGACGGCAGCGGCCGGGTGATCGCTGCGGCTGGTGGCCGCTTCGAGGGGGAGGACGTGTCGATGCTGGGCTGGTTTGTGCAGGGCCGGCTACAGCCGCTGCTGGGCGCTGCAGTGCGGCAAGCGCCCGATGCGGCAGCGTCGGCGCGGGTAATCGATCTGGCGGTGCCGCTGACGCGCGCCGACGGCCAACAGGTGGGCGTGCTGGGCGCGCAATTGGCTTGGGCCTGGATCGACCGGCTGCAAGAGAGCCTGCTGAGGTCACTCAATGTCGATCAGCAGCTTGAGCTGCTGGTCACCGGCAAGGGTGGTCTGGTGCTGGTGGGGCCGCCAGCCCTGCTGGGACACCAGCTGCCCGCCGCACTGGACCTGAGCCAGGCCGGCGCTTACCTGGTAGGCCAGCATGCCGGCCATCAGCAAGGCGACGGCGGCCTGGGCTGGACCGTGGTGGTGCGCCAGGACGCCGCCACCGCGCTGGCGCCCGCGCGCGCCGCCCGGCGTTGGGTGTTCTTCACCGTGCTGCTGGCCGGGCTGGTGGCCGCTGCGGCGGCGGTGGCCATCACCCGGCTGCTGACGCGCCGGCTGGGCCTGCTGGCTTTGCAAGCGCAAGCGCTGCAGCGCGGCCAGCGCCAGGCGCTGGCACTGCCACCCGGACGCGACGAGGTCAGCCGCATCGCTGCCACGCTGGCCGATGTGCTGGGCCGTTTGCAGCAGGAGAAGCAGGCCTTGCAGGCGCTCAATGCCGAGCTGGACCAGCGCGTGGCCGAGCGCACCGCACGCATCGAGCGACTGGCCGACGATGCGCGTCGCGCCGCTGTCACGCGTGAGCGCTTGCGGCTGGCGCGCGAGCTGCACGACACGCTGGCGCACTCGCTGATGGCCTTGCTGACGCAGATCCGCCTGGTGCGCAAGCTGCGCACCAGATGGGCCGATGACGAGCTGGAGGCCGAGCTGGCGCGCGCCGAGGATGTGGCCACCACCGGCCTGGCCGACGCCCGCAGCGCCATCACCGCGATGCGCCGCGACAAGCTGGGCGACGACGGCCTGGGGCCGGCGCTGCACGACCTGCTGGCCCGCTTCAGCGAGCGCAGCGGCGTGGCGGCCTCGCTGCAGGCCACGCCACGCGCCGCCGGCCTGGCCAACGCACGCGCCGAGACGGTGTTCCGCATCGTCGAGGAGGCACTGCGCAACGTCGAACGCCATGCCGGCGCGCGCAGCGTGCAGCTGAGCCTGGCCGAGCGCGGCGATGTTGCTGCCGACGCCGGCGCGCCGCTGTCGCTGCGCCTGCTGCTCAGCGACGACGGCATCGGCTTCGACGCCGCGCAGCCGCGGCCTGGCCACTTCGGCCTGGCCGGCATGCGGGAGCAAGCGGCGCTGATCGGTGCGCAGTTGGCGATTCACAGCCAGCCCGGCCAGGGCACAAGCATCAGCCTGGATTTCGACGTCTGAGGGCTCTGAGGGCTGTTTGACGCGCGGGCCGTGCCGACATGACTTTGGTCATGACTCGATCATGACCATCGGCCCCGCGCCATCGGTGACCCTTGCCACTGTCACCAGCGGCCTTGGCTGCCTAGAGTGGACTCCATCGTGCTGCCGGCGTTGTCCGGCGGCCAGCCACCGGAGTCAGCGTCCGCGCCGACCACAGTCCACAGGAGTCCACCATGGCCCAACGCCCTCTCAGCCCCACCCCAACCCTGCGCCCGCAGCGCCTGGTACTGGCCTTGCTGGCCGCCGGCGCGCTGGGCGGCGCGGCGGTCAGCTTTGTCGCCGGCCACGGCGCGCAGGCTGCCGCCTCAAGCGCCCAGGCCGCAGTCGTGACGCCGGCCCTGGCCGGCGGCATCACCGCGCCCGACTTCGCGGCCATCGCCGCGCGTTACGGCGCAGCGGTGGTCAACATCAGCGTCAGCGGCATGCGCACGGCGGCGGCCGACGACGACGAGGAAACCACCGCCAGCGGGCGCGGCGGTGCGCCGGGCATGGACCCGCAAGATCAGATGCGCGAGTTCTTCCGCCGCTTCCAGGGGCAAGGCGGCATGGCACCACCGGCGCAGAACCAGTTGGTGCGCGGTCAGGGCTCGGGCTTCATCGTCAGCGCCGACGGCCTGATCCTGACCAATGCCCATGTGGTGCGCGGCGCCACCGAGGTGATGGTCAAGCTCAACGACCGTCGCGAGTTTGCCGCCAAGGTGCTGGGCGCCGACCCCAAGACCGACGTGGCGGTGCTGCGCATAGCCGCCAAAGACCTGCCGGTGCTGCCGCTGGGCAATACGCGCGACCTGCGGGTGGGCGAGTGGGTGCTGGCGATCGGCTCGCCGTTTGGTTTTGAGAACAGCGTCAGCGCCGGCGTGGTCAGCGCCAAGGGCCGCTCACTGCCCGACGACAGCTTTGTGCCCTTCATCCAGACCGACGTGGCGGTGAACCCGGGCAATTCGGGCGGGCCGCTGTTCAACGCCCGCGGCGAGGTGGTGGGCATCAACTCGCAGATCTACAGCCGCACCGGCGGCTACCAGGGCGTGTCCTTCGCGATCCCGATCGAGGTGGCGACCAAGGTGAAGGACCAGATCGTGGCCACCGGCCGCGCCAGCCATGCCCGTCTGGGCGTGGCGATCCAGGATGTCAACCAGGCGCTGGCCGATTCCTTCAAGCTCGACAAGCCCGAAGGCGCGCTGGTCTCCGCCGTCGACCCCGCTGGCCCGGCCGCCAAGGCCGGCCTGCTGGCCGGCGACGTGATTCGCCGCATCGACGGCCAACCCATCGTGGCCTCGGGCGACCTGCCGGCACTGATCGGGCAATCGCTGCCCGGCCAGCAGGTCGAGATCGAGGTCTGGCGTCAAGGCCAGGCGCGCAAGCTCAGCGCCCAGTTGGCCGATGCCAGCGACAAGGCCGTGGCGGTGGCCGACAAGACCGACGCGGCCGCCAAG
>JBBQJN010000035.1:0-19915 GCA_038325945.1 Burkholderiales bacterium
AAGGCCGCCAGCCGCGCCGCCAGCGCCGCGGACGACAGGCCGCGGCCGCGCAGGCTTTGCGTGCGCCGGCCCAGCACATGGCCGTCTTCCAGCGGCAAAGCCAGCTGTCGGCCCAGCCGGCCGGCATGGCGCGGCTGGCCGGCAGCGTCTAACGCCAGCGCGCTGGCGCTGCGGAACTTGACGATGACACGGGCATCGTTGGCGTCGATGGCCAGCGCCGACGCTGCGGCGCGCTGCGGCCCGCCACCTTCGCCGGCCTGCACCGGCCCGGCCAGCAGCACCGCGCTGGCCAGCGACATGGCCAGTAAGCCGGCGAGCCGACCTGCCAGCCGATCTACCAGCCAACTCGCCAGCCAGCGCAGACCCAAATTTGATCGAGAGAGCATCACCGCCCTTGAGAGCACAAGGCCGGGATGCTATCCCGGCCTTGTGAAACTCCATCGCCCGTTATCAGGCGATGACACGCACCATTTCAAGCACCTTGTTCGAATAGCCCCACTCGTTGTCGTACCAGGCGATGATCTTGACGAAGGTCTTGTCCAGCGCGATGCCGGCGTCGGCGTCAAACACGCTGGTCATGGCCTCGCCGCGGAAGTCGGTGGAAACCACCTTGTCCTCGGTGTAACCCAGCACGCCCTTCATGGCGCCCTCGCTGGCGGCCCTCATGGCAGCACAGATGTCGGCGTAGCTGGCTTCCTTGACCAGCTCGACGGTGAGGTCAACCACCGAGACGTCGCTGGTCGGCACGCGAAAGCTCATGCCGGTGAGCTTCTTGTTCAGCTCGGGGATCACCACGCCCACCGCCTTGGCCGCGCCGGTGCTGCTGGGGATGATGTTCTCCAGGATGCCGCGGCCGCCGCGCCAGTCCTTGTTGCTGGGGCCGTCCACCGTCTTCTGGGTGGCGGTGGTGGCGTGCACCGTGGTCATCAGGCCGCGCTTGATGCCAAAGGTGTCGTTGAGCACCTTGGCCACCGGCGCCAGGCAGTTGGTGGTGCAGCTGGCGTTGCTGATGATGGCCTGGCCGGCGTAGGTCTTGTCGTTGACGCCGAACACAAACATCGGCGTGTCGTCCTTGCTGGGCGCCGAGAAGATCACCTTGCGGGCGCCGGCGGCCAGGTGCTTCTCACCGGCCTCCTTGGTCAGGAACAGGCCAGTGGCCTCGACCACGATGTCGGCACCGACTTCGCCCCAGTTCAGCTCGGCCGGGTCTTTCAGCGCGGTCAGGCGGATCTTCTTGCCGTTGACGATCAAGGTGTTGCCGTCCACCGACACCTCGCCCTTGAAGCGGCCATGCACGCTGTCGTACTTGAGCATGTAGGCCAGGTAGTCGGGTTCGAGCAGGTCGTTGATACCCACCACCTCGATGTCGTTGAAGTTCTGCACAGCGGCACGGAACACCATGCGCCCGATGCGGCCGAAGCCGTTGATGCCGATCTTGATGGTCATGAGAAATCTCCGTTCAGGGGTTGAGATGCAAGACAGCGGCCGTCTCAGTCTGGCTGGCCGCGAAGGCACAGGAGGGGCAGCGCGCTGCCCTTGCCTGGTGTTCTGTGGTCGGGTGCCCGGCCTATTTGCCCAGCACCCGGCGCACGGTGTGGGTCAGGTCGTCGGTGGTGAGGCCGAAGTGCTTGAACAGCGCCGGCGCCGGCGCGCTTTCGCCGTAGCTGTCGATGCCCATCACCGCAGCACAGCCGTACTTCCACCAGCCGCCGGTGACGCCGGCCTCGATGGCGATGCGCGGCAGCTTGGCCGGCAGCACGCTGGCCTGGTAGGCCACGCTCTGGCGGTCGAAGACGTTGGTGCTGGGCATCGAGACCACCCGCACCGCAATCTTCAGCTTGGCCAGCGCGGCCTGGGCATGCAGCGCCAGCTGCACCTCGCTGCCGGTGGCGATGATCACCGCCTGCGCGGCCTTGCTCAGCCCGACCTCGCCGGGCTCGGCCAGCACATAGCCGCCCTTGGCGATGGCGTCCAGCCCCGAGGCCTTGGGCGCCAGCTCGGACGACGCCTTGGGCGCGTAGGGCAGGTTCTGCCGGCTCAGCAGCAGCGCGCTGGGCCGCTCGCGGCTTTGCAGTGCCACCGCCCAGGCCACCGCCGTCTCGGCGGTATCGGCCGGGCGCCAGACATCCAGCCCCGGAATCAGCCGCAGACTGGCCGCGTGCTCCACGCTCTGATGGGTGGGGCCATCCTCGCCAAGGCCGATCGAATCGTGGGTAAAGACGTGGATCACCCGGATCTTCATCAGCGCGGCCATGCGGATGGCGTTGCGGCTGTAGTCGCTGAAGGTCAGGAAGGTGCCGCCGTAAGGGATGAAGCCGCCATGCAGCGTGACGCCGTTCATGATGGCGGCCATGCCGAACTCGCGCACGCCGTAGTTGATATGGCGACCGCCGTTGGGCGCGCCGGTCTCGTCAAAACGCAGCGACGGCGTGTGGCTGGTGTTGGTCAGGTTGCTGCCGGTCAGATCGGCCGATCCACCCAGCAGCTCGGGCAGCGCGGCGGTAAAGGCCTCCAGCGCGATCTGGCTGGCCTTGCGGCTGGCCACCGTTTGTGCGGCGGCGTGCGCGGCCACTGCGGCGTCCACTGCGGCCTGGGCAAAGCCGGCCGGCAGATCGCCGCTCATGCGGCGCGCCAGCTCGGCGGCCAGCGCCGGGTGCCTGGCCTTGTACTTCTCAAAGGCCTTCAACCACTTGGCCTCGGCAGCCTCACCGGCACGCTTGCCGTCCCACGCGGCATACACAGTCTCGGGGATCACAAAAGGCTCATACGGCCAGCCCAGCGCCTCACGGGTGAGCTTGATCTCCTCAACGCCCAGCGCCTCGCCGTGCGCCTTGGCGGTGCCAGCACGGTTGGGTGAGCCCTGGCCGATGTTGGTCTTGCAGATGATCATGGTCGGCTGCGTTGCCGAGGTCTTGGCCTGCTTGATCGCCGCGTCCACCGCCGCCACATCATGGCCGTCGAGCGGGCCGATCACGTGCCAGCCGTAGGCCTCAAAACGCTTGGCCACGTCGTCGATGTACCAGGGCTTGACCTGGCCATCGATCGAGATGCCGTTGTCGTCGTAGAGCGCGACCAGCTTGCCCAGCTTCCAGGCGCCGGCCAGCGCGCAGGCCTCGTGGCTGATGCCCTCCATCAGGCAGCCATCGCCCAAAAAGACATAGGTGTGGTGGTCGACCACCGCATGGCCGGGGCGGTTGAATTCGGCAGCCAGCAACTTCTCGGCCAGCGCCATGCCCACCGCGTTGGCCAGGCCCTGGCCCAACGGGCCGGTGGTGGTTTCCACGCCTGGGGTGACGCCCACTTCGGGATGGCCCGGCGTCTTGCTGTGCAACTGGCGGAAGTTGCGCAGCTCGCTCATCGGCAGGTCATAGCCACTGAGGTGCAGCAGCGCGTAAATCAGCATCGAGCCATGGCCGTTGGACAGCACGAAGCGGTCGCGGTCGGCCCATTGCGGATGCGCCGGGTTGTGCTTGAGGTGCCGGCCCCACAGCGCCACCGCGATTTCGGCCATGCCCATCGGCGCGCCAGGGTGGCCAGAATTGGCCTGCTGCACCGCGTCCATGGCCAGCGCGCGAATCGCATTGGCCATCAGTGCGGTGGTGCTGGAGCTGACGGATTTTTTGGAGGAGGCCATGCGCTGCGCCCTGAAGGCGTTGATGGGATTGAGGAGGCGGAAGCCCCCGATTTTAGCCGCCTGGCGCTTGGCGGCAGGTCATGTCAAACGCGGCCCGGCGGCCCTGGCCCTTGATCTTTCGCAAGGCCAAGGCTGGGGCACGGGCTCAATCTAGCGTCATCAGCCCGCCCATCATCCGGCCCATCACTTAGCCCATCACCCAGCCCATCAGACCACCATGCGCCACCTTGCCCTCGATGTCATCCACGATGAACACCAAGCCCTGGCCGCCATGTTGCGGTCGATGAGCCTGATGATGGCGCAAAGCCACCGCAAGAGCGAGTTGCCTGACTTCGGCGTGCTGCGCGCCATGCTGTTCTACGTCGATGAATTTCCCGAGCGCCAGCACCATCCCAAGGAAAGCCAGTTGCTGTTTCCAAGGGTGCGCGAGCGCTGCCCCGAGCTGGCCGCAACCCTGGATCGGCTGGAGGCCGAACACCACCAGGGCGAGGCCGCCATCCGCACGCTGGAACACGCCCTGCTGGCCTACGAGGTGCTGGGGGCCAGCCGGCGCCAGGCCTTCGACATCGCGCTGGAGCGCTACGTCGACGGTTACCTGCACCACATGCGGGTCGAAGAAAGCGCGATCCTGCCCGCTGCGGTCCAGCACCTGACCGAGGCCGACTGGGCTGCGCTGGACGCCGCCTTCGCCAAGAACCTGGACCCGCTGACCGGCCACGAAGCCGCTGATGAGTTTCAGCCGCTGTTCAGCAAGATTGTGATGACCGCGCCGGCACCCATCGGGCTCGGCTAATTCCGGTTCAACGATTGAGCGACAGGGCCGCAGGGCCGCAGGGTCGACCAGGCGAGGGTTCTACACTCTCGCCGCAATGCCTTCCACGCCCGCCAAGCTGAGGGCGCTGATCCTCGCGGCCGGCCGCGGCGAGCGCATGCGCCCCTTGACCGACCACTGCCCCAAGCCGCTGCTGCCGGTGGCCGGCCGGCCGATGATCGAGTGGCATTTGCTGGCGCTGGCCGCCGCTGGTGTGACCGAGGTGGTGATCAACACCGCCTGGCTCGAACACCAATTTGCCGCCACGCTGGGCGACGGCCGGCGCTTTGGCTTGCACATCCACTACTCGATGGAAGGCCGCGACCACGGCGGCGCGCTGGAAACCGCCGGTGGCATCGCCAAGGCCTTGCCGCTGCTGGGTGACTGTTTCTGGCTGGTCTCGGGCGACATCGTCACGCCGGGCTTTGCCTTTGACGCGGCCGCAGCGCAGCGCTTTGCCCAGGGCAGCGACGACGCCCACTTGTGGCTGCTGCCCAACCCTGACTTCCGCGCTGCCGGCGACTTTGACCTGGCCGATGGCCGGGTGACGCGCCCCGCCGTCGGCCAGCCCAGGCCACTGACCTATGCCAACCTGGCGTTGGTGCGCCGCAGCCTGGTGGCCGGCGTGAAGCCCGATCAACGTGCCGCGCTCGGCCCTTGCTTGTTTGCCAGCGCCGACGCCGGCCGCCTGGGTGGCCAGCTGCTGCGTGGTGATTGGCACAACCTGGGCACGCCGCAGCAACTGGCGGCGGCCAACGCCCGGCTGGATGCAAAGGCCTTTGCGCCGATGCCCAGCTGATGTGCGGCTCTTGTGCGGTTAATGTGCGGCCGAAGTTGCCGCGAAGTCGTCCTGTAGTCGCCCGCATCCTGCGCTATCGTTGGGCCCATGGACGCTTCTTCACACAGCGGCGCTGCTCGTACCCGGCCGTGGCGGTTGGCGGTGATCGGCGCCGGCCCGGCCGGGCTGGCGCTGGCCTTGCTGGCGGCCCGCCGCCTGCCCAGCGCCGAGATCAG
Organism: Burkholderiales bacterium; assembly: GCA_038325945.1. Taxonomy (GTDB): domain Bacteria; phylum Pseudomonadota; class Gammaproteobacteria; order Burkholderiales; family Burkholderiaceae_C; genus Pseudaquabacterium. The sequence goes on from JBBQJN010000035.1 coordinate 5,460, forward strand.
CCTGTTTGACGCACGGCCTGCCGACAAGGATGTGTCGGGCGACCCGCGCACGCTGGCGCTGGCGCTGGGCAGCGTGCAGCTGCTGCGCCGGCTGGGCGCCTGGCCCGAGGCGGCGGCGCAGCCGATCCGCGAGGTGCTGGTATCGCAAGCGCCGCCCACGCTGGCGCTGGACTGGCTGCCCGGCGCGGTGCAACTGCGCGCCAGCGACGAGGGTGTGGAAATGCTGGGCGCGGTGCTCAGCTACGGCACGCTGGTGGCCTGCATGCAACAGGCCTGGCAGGCCGCCGAGCGGGCCGCGCCACTGCGCCTGCACAGCCGCTTTGGCCAGCCGGTGGTCGATGTGCAAAACCGCGGTGAGGCCAGTGGCCTGGGGGGGGTGCAGGTCGATGCCGGCATCGCCGAAAGCTTTGATCTGGCCGTGGTGGCTGAAGGCGGCGTCTTTGCCGGCCCGGCAGGCAGGCCCACCGCAGCATCGGCTGGCCAGGCCACGCCAGACAACCGCGCCGACCTGCAACTGCCGCAAGGCGGCTCGTGGCTCAGCCGCACCAGCCGCACCAGCAGAATCATCCACGACTATGCGCAGACCGCCTGGGTCGGCACGCTGACGTTGGACGGCGGCACGCCGGGGCTGGCGGTGGAACGTTTCACCCGCGACGGCCCGCTGGCGCTGCTGCCGCTGGCGCCGGGGCCTGATGGCAGCGCCAGGGCGGCGATGGTCTGGTGCGTCAACAGCCAGGACGACCCGGTGGCGCCGCTCAGCGACGCGCAGCGCCTGGCCGTGCTGGCCACGCTGCTGCCGCCGGCCGCCGGCCGGCCCCGCGCAATCTCGCCGCTGAAGCAGTTTGCGCTGGGCTTGAGCGCCGAGCCCACCTTGGTGGACGGCGCCATCGTGCGCATCGGCAACGCCGCGCAGACGCTGCACCCGGTGGCCGGCCAGGGCCTCAACCTGGGCCTGCGCGACGCCGCCGAGCTGGTGCAGGCACTGCGAGACGCCACGCCGATCGATCTGCCGGCGCTGCTGCGTCGGCTGGAATGGGCGCGCGGGCCCGACCGCTGGGCGATGATCGCCGCCACCGATTTTCTGGCCCGCAGCTTCACCTGGCGTTGGCCAGGGCTGCCTTTGGCACGTGGGCTGGGGCTGGCGGCGCTGCAATCGCTGCCGCCGCTGAAATCAGCGCTGGCGCGGCAGATGATGTTCGGCCGGCGCTAAGCGGCTGAGCCGCAGCGGCGTCAGGCCGCGGCGGCGCGCACCTTGCGCAGCAGGCCGTCGATCGCCAGCACATAGCCGTCAACGCCAAAGCCGACCACGATGCCGGCGGCCGCCGGTGACAAGTAGCTGTGGTGACGGAAAGCCTCGCGGGCATGCACGTTGCTGATGTGCACCTCGACCACCGGCAGGCCCGCGCCCTTGATGGCATCGTGCAGCGCCACACTGGTGTGCGTGTAGGCGCCGGCGTTGAAGACCACACCCGCCAAAGCGCCAGCGCGATGCTGCACGCCGGCAGCATGGATCCAGTCGATCAGCAGGCCTTCGTGGTTGCTTTGGCGGCACTCCACCTCGGCGCCACGCTCGGCGCCGGCAGCCAGGCACAAGGCCTCGACATCGGCCAGCGTGGTGTGGCCATACACCGCCGGCTCACGCGTGCCCAGCAGATTCAGGTTCGGGCCGTTGAGGACGAGGATCTTGAGGGCGCTCATGGTGGGCCGGGCGGGTGGTGTTGCGGTGCGCGCCATGTTAACGAGGCCATCGCGCTTCAGGTGCTTCAGGTGCTTCAGGTGCTTCAGGTGCTTCAGGTGCTTCAGGCCACCGCATGCGCCAGCGCCGGGCCGATGGCCTGCATCACCACCTTGATGCGCATGGTGTTGCGCAAGGCTTGGTGGGTGATCAGCCAGAGCGGCGTGCGCAGCGCCTCGATAACCTCGCTCAGTGGCACCAGGTCGGGGCAGCTGCGCTCCAGAAAGGCCGGCAGCAACGCGATGCCCAGGCCGCTGCGCAGCATGGCCAGCGCATGCTCGAAGCCATCCACCCGCAGCACCACCGAACTGGCGGGCACGTGGTCGGCCAGCCAGCGGTCGAACTTGAGATCACGCGCATCGCTGTCAAAGCCGATCCAGCGCGGCTGCGTAAGCAGTGCGGCCAACGGCTGCACCCGCTGGCGCAGGCCTGGCTGGCGCAGGCCGTAGACCTTGAAGTCCAGCATGGCGAGTTGGCGGCCGATCAGCCAGTCGGGCACATGGTCGCTGACGCGCAGCGCCACGTCGGCCTCGCGCCGCGCCAGGCTCAGATGGTTGCGCGACGACAGAAACTCCAGCGTGACATCGGGAAACGAGGCTGCAAACTGCCCCAGCACCGGCGGCAGCAACTGGCTGATCAGGATGCCGGCAGCGGTGATGCGCACATGGCCGCTGGGCCGCATGTCCTGGCCCAACACCTGCATCTCGGCCTTCTGCGCCAACGGCGCCATCAATTCGGCGGCGTCAACCAGCGCCTGCCCGGCCGCCGTGGTGGTGTAGTGGCCGCGCACACGGTCGAACAGCCGCGCCTTGAGCCGGCTCTCGATCGACGCCAGCTTGCGCAGCAGCGTGACATGCGACATCGCCAGCCGCTCGGCGGCGCGCGACAGCTGGCCGGTGTGGGCCACTTCCAGCAGCAGCTGGAAATCGGTCCAGCCCAGGCGGCCCTGGCTGGGCGGGGCCAAGACGGTGGTATCGCGCTCGTTGCTCTTCATTTTTGAAAACTTCTTTCGGCAATATTGTAATTTGCCTTTCATCCTTGAAAGGCTATGGTCTGTTCTCACAACCAAACAAGGAGCGACCATGGAACGATTCAGTCATTGGCTGGCCTGGGGCGCCGTGGCGCTGATCGTGGTCTTTGCCGGCCTCAACTGGCAGGCGCTGAACGCACCGACCGCGCTCGACCTGCTGGTGATGCAGGTGCAGGCGCCGCTGGGCATGGTCTTGCTCGGCATGACCTCGGTCTTCGTCGTGCTGTTTGTCATCGCCACGCTGTACAGCCGTGTCAGCGGCCTGCTCGAAAGCCGCCGCATGCACAAGGAAGTGCGCAGCGCCCAGGAGCTGGCTGACCGCGCCGAAGCCTCGCGCATCGAAGGCCTGCAGCACCTGATCGTCACCGAATTCCGCATGGTCAATGAACGCATCAGCCGCATCGAGACGGCGTTGGCTGAGGCCGGCCACGATACGCCGCTGGTTCAGTTGCCCTGAGAGACTGAGAGGCAATCGGATGCACCCTCTGCCCACCCCCACAGGAGCCCCCCCAATGAACAAAGCCGCCACCCTCGACAGCCAACTGCGCGTTGTCGACACCGAGATCCTGAAAGATCTGATCCAACGCATCACCGACCTCGACAACGCTTACCGGGCTATCGCCGAGAAGGCTGGCCAGCTCTACATGAAGGCTGACGAGGTCGGCATGAGCCGCTTGACCGAACTGCTGGACAAGCCGATGCGCAATGCCTCGGACAACCAGCAAGCCTTTGCCGGGCTGCTGGCCGATCTGCAAGTGCAGGCAAATCGCAACACGTGATGGCCCCCGATCGACGCGGCCAGCGCTTGCACGCCGCAGAAAAGCAGGGGCCGGGACGCTGCAGCGATGATCGCCGCCCATGAAGAACCCTTTGAAAACCCGACAGGCGCGGCCGTCAGACATTGCTGGTGTGCTGGCGCTGCAACAGCGGGTTTATCCGAGCATCCCGCCCTGGCAACCCGCCAAGCTGCAAGGCCAGCTCGACATGTTCCCGCAGGGCCAGGTGGTGGCCGAGCGCGACGGTGTGCTGATCGGCTACGCCGGCTCGCTGGTGGTGGCCTGGGACGACTGGGCCGAGGCCCATACCTGGAGCGAGATCACCGGAGCCGGCACCTTTGAGCACCACAACCCGGCCGGCCGCACGTTGTACGGCGCCGAGGTGTTTGTTGACCCGCAGGCCCAAGGCAGCGGCGTCGGCCACCTGCTCTACCAGGCCCGGCGCAAGATCTGCAAGACCATGAACCTGCGCCGCATCATCGCCTGCGGCCGTTTGCCCGGCTACAGCCAGCACGCCCATGAGCTCAGCGCCGAAGGCTATGCCAAACGCGTGGTCTGGGGGGATCTGCGCGACCCGGTGCTCAGCTTCCAGCTGCGCGAAGGCTTCAGCTACTGCGGCGTGATCGGTGGCTACATCCCGGAGGACGACGAGTCCTGCGGTTTTGCCTCGATCATTGTGTGGCTCAACCCCGACCACAAGCCCAAGCAACCGACCCAATTTGACAAGGAAATATTTCAATGATCGTTCGCATTGCCGCCGTCCAATACCTGCTGCGCCAGATCCACGACTGGTCTGGTTTCGAGAATCAGGTGCGCTTCATCATGAAGGCCGCCGGCGACTACAAGCCCCAGTTTGTGGTGCTGCCCGAGATCTTCACGACCCAGCTGATGTCGTTCATGGACACCTCGGACGTCAGCGCTGCGGTGCGCAACCTGAACGACTACACCGTGCGCTACAAGGCCTTGATGCAGGAGCTGGCGGCGCAGTGGGACGTGCACCTGATCGGCGGCAGCCACCCCACCCTGCACAAGGACGGCCGGCTGCTCAACACCGCCTACTACTTCACGCCCAGCGGCGAGATCTACGAGCAGGACAAGATCCACCGCACCCGCTGGGAGCGCGAGAAGTGGAACACCGACGCTGGCGACCAGCTGAAGCTGTTCGACACGCCGTTTGGCAAGATTGCGATCCTGATCTGCTACGACATCGAGTTTCCCGAGCTGTCACGCATGGTCTGCGAGGCCGGCGCCGACATCCTGTTTGTGCCCTCGTGCACTGACGACCGCCAGGGCTTTTTGCGTGTGCGCTACTGCTGCCATGCGCGGGCGATCGAGAACCAGGTCTTCGTGGTGCATACCAGCACGGTGGGCAACCTGCCAGTCGAAGGGCTGGGGCTGCACTATGGCCAGGCCGCGATCATCACGCCGAGCGACTTTCCGTTCGCCCGTGACGGCATCGCCGCTGAGGGCACGCTCAACATCGAGCAGGTGATCGTGGCCGAGGTCGACTTGAAGGACCTGGAAAGCAACCGCATCAAGGGCAGCACGATCCCGCTGTACGACAAACGCAAGGATGTCTACGAGCACCCGGTCGAGGTGATCAAGGTCGGCTGAGCGTGTGCGCGGCCGGCCGGTCCGCCCGGCGGCGCGGATCAGCCGCCGGCCGCCAGCAGCGGCGCAAACAGCGCCGCAACGCCCAAGAACGCATCAAGGTGGCCAGCGTGGCCGCCGCAGGGGCCTGGAACAGCTGGGCCAGGCCTACTTCACCGATCCGGCGGCGATCACCATCGGCGACAAACAGCACAGGATGCGCCAGCGGCGCGGCGCTGACGCGGGCCAGCGCATCGGCGGCCCGGCTGGAGGCGGCCAGCATCACCACGTCGGGGTCGGCCCATGCGCCCAGGCTGTGCTCGGCATAACCCAGCAGCAACGCCGAGGCCAATGCCGCCGCAGTGAGCAGGCCGGCGATCAGCCGCTGGCGCCGGGGTTCGGCCAGGTGGCCCAGCAGCGCCACCGTGGGCTGCGTGCCCATCGCCGACAACAGCTCCAGCGTGCGCTCGTCGTCCATCGCGGCCAGGCACAGCGCGGTGCTGTGCGGTGCGGCAGCATGGCCGCCAGCACCGCCGCGCCGGCAGGCGCCAGCGTGCGCTGCAACAGCTGCAAGGCCTCGGCCAGCGGCGGTGTCTTGAGCACGCGCGCGGCCTGCACCGGGTGCGCGCGCAAGAAGGCCAGTCTCAGCGCTTGGTCGCGGAGCTCGGCCAGGGGCTTGGGCAGCCTCGGCCCGCATCCTGGCGCGCCGGCACCTGAATCGCCTCGTCGTGCAACAGTCGGCCGGGCAGCAGCACGCGGCCGTCGGCGGTCTCCAGGAGCCTGTCGGGCTTGGGGCGTCGATAGCGAGAATCGGCCCCAGCCAGGACGCGGGCTACGGCGTGGATACGGCCTTCCGAGAGCGGCTCAGCGAGTTGGGCCTGGTCTACGTGGTTGGCGTGACGGGCCAGGTGACGGTATGGCCGCCGTCGAAGCTGGCGCGGCTTTCACCACCACGCAAGCCTGAGCATCGCCGCCTAAGGGTTCTTGATGGCGCAGCAGCGTCGGCACCCCAACGGTGCTGGCAAAAAAACTCTGGCCAACGCCCGGAACCTGCCCTACCCACGCTTTACAAGCCTCGCGGCAGCCCAGCGCACGCAGCGCCACGTCGCATCCTCCATCATGAGCTTGCGGCTGCGTATCGCCGCAGCCTTGCTCCGGGCGCTGCCAAGGTGCCCATGCTGCCTTCGCGCAAACGCAAGACTTCGTCTATGACACAGTAAGGCTAGAAGGCTGTCGGCAACGCAGCGCGGCCGGCTGCACATCAACCATGGTCAAGCTTCTTGTCGGTGAAGACCCAGTCGCGCAGCTGCTTGTCGAAGGCGGGATCACGGCGCCGGATCCACTCCAGCACCATCGCGGCATGCTCCTTCTCCTCGTCGCGGTTGTGCGCCAGGATGGCCTTCAGCTCGGCATCCTTGCAGGCGGCAACGCGTTGGTTGTACCAATCCACCGCTTCAAGTTCCTCCATCAGCGAGGTGATCGCACGGTGCATGTCGCGAGTCTCGGCGCTGAGTTCTGCAACCGGTTCGTGGTATCCCTCGTTGGCCATGGCTGACTCCTTGTTCAAGGCCCGGTCTGCAGGCCAATCTGATGCACACAATATAGCGGCTCGCCCACGGTGGGCCGCGAATGACGGCAGGCCGCAGCTTTGCCGCTTGACGGTATACGTTATTTCCATAATACTAGAATCATGGAATAACAAGTCACTCTTGCTTCGTTGTCGGCACTGGCGCAGACCATGCGGCTGCGCCTCTTTCGCGCACTGGTTGGCGCCAGTCCGCAAGGCCTGACGCCCGGCGCGCTGAGCGCGACGCTTGATCTGCCGGCCTCGACCCTGTCGTTTCACCTCAAGACGCTGATGCAGGCCCAACTGGTGACGCAGCGGCGTGATGGCCGCAGCCTGATCTACCGCCCGGCGCTGCACCAGATGAGTGACCTGCTGGCCTACCTCAGCGCGCACTGTTGCGAAGGCCAGCCCGGCGCCGCCTTGCCCGCCGAGTCGGACTGCAGCTGCCGCAGCAAGTGCAGGGACGAATTCAGCGCCGCCGACGGTGATCCTGCTCGGCGTGGCGCCGTGCACCGCGATGGTCTTCGTCTGGAGCCAAATGGTGAAGGGCGACCCGAACTACACGCTGGTGCAGATCTCGGTCAACGACCTCATCATGGTCTTCGCCTTTGCGCCCATCGCCGCCCTGTTGCTGGGTGTCACCGACTTCGCCGTGCCCTGGCAGACGCTGCTGCTGTCCACTTTGCTGTATGTCGTGCTGCCGCTGGCCGCCGGCGCGCTCACCCGCACGCTCTGGCTGCGTGCCGGCGGCGCACAGCGTTTGGCGCGCGGCGTGGCGGCGCTCAAGCCGGCGTCGGTGATCGGCCTCATCGCCGCCGTGGTGCTGCTGTTCGGCTTCCAGGCCGGCACGCTGCTCAAGCAGCCCCTGGTCATCGCGCTGATTGCCGTGCCGCTGGTGCTGCAGAGCTACGGCATCTTCGCGATCTGGTATGCCGCAGCCTGGCGGCTGAAACTGCTGCACAACATCGCTGCGCCGGCCTGCATGATCGGTACCTCCAACTTCTTTGAACTGGCGGTAGCGGTGGCGATCTCGCTGTTCGGCCTGCATTCGCGCGCCGCGCTGGCCACCGTGGTCGGCGTGCAGGTGGCGGTGCCGGTGAGGCTATCGCTGGTGGCGCTGGCCAACCGCACACGCCATGGGTTGCCCGCTTGAGCGCCTGGCCCACCACTGCAGGCAGCGGCACGCAGACCCGGCTGGTGACCACACTGGGCCTGGCGCAGACGCTGGCCTGGGCCTCGTCTTACTACCTGCCAGCGGTGCTGGCGCCGGCGATGGCGCGAGACCTGGGTCTGGCCGTACCGATGGTGTTCCTGGCGTTTTCTCTGGCCCTGGTGGTATCCGCCCTGGTCGGCCCCGCGGCGGGCCGCATCATCGACAAGCTGGGTGGCCGGCCACTGCTAATGGCCTCGAACGGGGTGTTTGCGCTGGGTCTGGGGCTGTTGTCGCTGGCGCAAGGGCCGCTGACGCTGTTTGCGGCCTGGGCGGTGCTGGGCCTGGCGATGGGCGGCGGGCTATACGAAGCGGCCTTTGCCACCCTGGTGCGGCTGCAAGGCCCGGCGGCGCGCAGTGCGATCACCGGCATCACACTGATCGCCGGCTTTGCCAGCACCGTGGGCTGGCCGCTGACGGCCTGGATGGAGGCGCAGATCGGCTGGCGCGGCGCCTGCCTGGTCTGGGCCGGCCTGCACCTGCTGCTGGGCCTGCCGCTGAACTGGCGGCTGCCCGGCCTGGCCAGCGCCGCGCCCCGCCCGGCGCTTGAGTCAATCGCGGCGGCGCCCGCCATCGGGGCGCTGCCCAGCGAGCCCTCATCGCCCGCCCACCCGGCGCTGCTGACCGCGCTGCTGGGCCTGTTCTTCGCCGTCAGTTTGTTCATCGGCACGGCAATGGCCACCCACCTGCCGCAGTTGCTGATGGCCAGCGGGGCGACGCTGGCGGTGGCCGTCGGTGTTGGCGCGCTGGTCGGCCCGGCGCAGGTGGCCGGCCGGCTGCTCGAATTCGGCCTGCTGCGGCGGGTGCATCCGCTGCTGTCAGCACGGCTGTCGGCACTGGCGCACCCAGCGGGCATCGCCGCGCTGCTGCTGGCCGGCCCGGCGGCGGCGCCGCTGTTTGCGTTGCTGCACGGCGCCGGCAACGGCATCCTGACCATCGCCAAGGGCACGCTGCCGCTGGCGCTGTTTGGCGCCCAGGGCTATGGCGCACGCCAGGGCTGGCTGCTGCTGCCAGCGCGGGTGGCGCAGGCCGCCGCGCCGTTTGCTTTCGGCCTGGCGCTCGACGCCTGGGGTGGCGGCGCGCTGTGGCTGTCGGGCGGGCTGGGCCTGCTGGCCTTTTCGGTGTTGATGGCGCTGCCGCGCCTGAAACCGAGCTGAATCGGCCCTTGCGGCAAGCAAACCCCCTCATTCGAGGGGGCGGCCGAGGGGGGTGACGACCCCAAACCGGCCTTGCGCGCCGCCGCAGTGCAGGGTAGTCTTCGGCCATCTGTCGCCGGTAGTTTCACATCTCGCGTTTCGGCGCTCATCCTTGGGGAGATCAACATGTTCAAGCACAGTCTTACGGTTCTGGCATTGGCCTTGGCGGCACTGCCGATGGCGGCCTCGGCCGCCACCACGGTCTATTCATTCAACCTGGACGCGATGCAGGAAGTACCGACCAACAACTCGCCAGCTGCCGGCTCGTTCCAGCTGATCGTGGATGACGTGGCTGACACCTTGAGCTTCGTGATGACCGCATTCAACCTGCAGGGCATGGTGTCGGGTGCGCACATCCACATGGCACCAATGGGCAGCAACGGCAGCGTGCAGTTCAACCTGATCACCAACGCGGATGCGTTAGGCCCGGTCACCGTCGGCCCGTTCTTGGTCCCGAACAGCTATGCCCTGCTCGGCACCGACAAGGCCGCCGGTTTGACGACGACCTTTATGCCGTTGGCCGATGCGATCAACGCCATGCCCTGGAACTTCTACGTCAACCTGCATACCGACTTCATGCCCGGTGGCGAGATCCGCGGCCAACTGGCGCCGATCCCCGAGCCGGGCACTTACGCGCTGCTGGCCATCGGCCTGGGCGTGATTGGGGTGGCGGCAAGGCGGCGTCGCGTCGTCTGAGGCAGCGCCTTCCGGCAATCACAAGCGGCCTGCGGGCCGCTTTGTCGTTGGGGCCTGCGCAGCGCCCCGCAGCGCTTGTGGCGCTATCAATCGCGCCCGGCTGCGCGGCCGCGCTTGCGGGCCATGAAGTCGCCCATCAGCGCCTGCGGCTCGCCGCTGTCGTAGGCCTTGGCAAAGTCGGCCACGCTGTCTTTGATGGCCTGCGCCAGCGGCACCGTCTGCCAGTGGCGCAGCAAACGCTTCTGCTGGCGCAAAGCCTGCGGCGGCAGCGCGGCCAGCGCGGCGGCGCGGGCCGCCACCACAGCGTCGAGTTGCTGCGGCTCGCAGCATTCATGCACCAAGCCCCAGGCCTCGGCGCGCGCGGCGTCCATGTTCTCACCGCTCAGCAGCATCCAGCCGGCGCGCGATTCGCCGATCAAACGCGGCAGCAGCGCGGCGTGGATCACCGACGGGATGCCGACCTTGACCTCGGGCATGCCAAACACTGCCGAATGGTCGCTGATGCGCAGGTCGCAGGCCAGCGCCACCTCCAGGCCGCCGCCCAGGCACCAGCCGCGCAAGCGGGCAATCACCGGCACCGGAAAACTGGCCACCGCCTCGCACAGGCCGGCCAGGCGGCTGATGAAGGCGCGGGCACTGGCGCTGTCGAGCCCGGCCATCTCGCCGATGTCAGCGCCACCGATGAAGGCCGACTCGCTTTCTCCGCGCAGCACCAACACGCGCAGTTGTGGCTCCGCCGCCAGCAGTGCCAGCGCGGCGCACAGTTCGTTGATCGCTGCCGAGCCAACGATGTTGAGCTTGCCGGCGCCGGTGAGGGTCAGGTTGGCGATGCCTTGCTCATCGAGCGTGGCCAGGGCATGGCGGGATTGATGCACAGTGATCATGTGGGCTGCGGCCGAGGCGGGCTTGAGTGAAGGTCAGCCATCATCATGCGACGACCGACCGCCGACAAGCGTCGCCCGGCGGACTGCTTCGCTGGGCCGCAACGCAGGGCGGCATGAGCGGCTGAATGTCGCCCAAGGCGTGGCGGCACGCCAGCCGCCCGGCACTTCGGCGCTGGGTTCGGCGCCGGGGCGCACCGTGCCACTGCGCTACAACGATTGAATCGGCCGCCTGGGCAGGCTCAGTACCGCTGCCAGCCCGCCCTCGGGCCGGTTGTGCAGCAACAGATCGCCGCCATGGCCACGCGCGATGTTGCGGGCGATGCCCAACCCCAGGCCGCTGCCGCCGGTGGCGCGGCTGCGAGAGGCCTCAAGACGGAAGAAGGGCTCGAACACCTGCTCCAGTTGGTCGTCGGCCATGCCCGGCCCGTCGTCGAGCACCTGCAGCACCAGCATCTCGGCGCTGTCGCTGACCCGCACGGAGGCGCTGCCGCCGTAGGCAAAGGCGTTGTCGATCAGGTTGCACAGTGCGCGCTTGAGCAGCGACGCGTCGGCCACCAGCGGCGCGCTGGCGCGGCCTTCGATCAACAGCTTGCGGCCCAGCGCCTGGCTGTCGGCAACCAGCGTGGCCAGCAGCGCGCTGATATCGACCGGCCCGCGCGGCGCGGGCTGGCCGAGGCCCCGCATGAACTCCAGCGTTTGCAGCACCATGGTTTCCATCTCGCGCAGGTCGGCCTCGAAGCGCTGACGTTGCTCGTCGTCGTCCATCAGTTCAGCGCGCAAGCGCAAGCGCGTCAGCGGCGTCTTCAGGTCGTGCGACAAGGCGGTCAACACCCTTGTGCGGTCGTTGATGAAGCCCGACAACCGCTGCTGCATGGTGTTGAAGGCGCGCGCCGCCTGGCGCACCTCGTTTGGGCCGTCTTCGGGCAAAGGGGCATGGTCGAGATCCTGGCCCAGCGCGTCGGCTGCGCGCGCCAGCACATGCAGCGGCCGTACCACCCAGCGCACCGCCACAAACGACAGCGCCAGCACCGACAGCAGCAGTACGCCCAGCGTCAGCAACAACCGCCAGGGCAGCAACTCGGGCGTGCCGGGCAGCTCGGTGTCGAAGCGCGCCCAGCGGCCGTCGCGCAACTGCACCTCGGTGCGCAGCACCGAGGCACCGCTGGCCATGGCCCAGCCCTCGCCTGGCCGCCGGCCTGGCCCCGCCCCTGCGCCAGGCCCCATGTGCTCGGCCATGCGCGCCGCCATGCCGGGCGACAGACCGCGGCCCGACATGCCGCCGGCGTGGCCTTCACCGGGGGCCGGCATCACCGCGCCTGGCGAAAACCCATCGCGGGCCTGCACACGGACCGCACGGTCGTCGCCCAGCGCTGCCTGCAGGCGCGACGCAAACATCGCCCGGCGCCATCCGGTCGGGCCATCGGACTCGATACGCGGCGCATCGTGCAGCGTCAGCACCAGCGGCGGCTGGTTGAGCACGGCCACCACCCGGTCGCGCTCGCCGGCGCCCAGGCCGTCGAGCAGCTTGACCACGTCGGCTATGCGCTGCGCCGGCTGCAGGCCAAAGCTGCCGGCCACCAACCGGTCGCGCTCGGCCACGTTGATCGCTGCGCTCAGCAGCTGGGCCAGCAGCAGACCGGCGCCCAGCACCAGCATCAGCCGGCCGAACAGCGAGCCCGGCAGCCAGCGCGACAGTTTGAGCCAGGCTGCGGCCATCAGCTGCCCTTGTGCACCGGCACCGACAGCACATAGCCCTCGCCGCGCACGGTCTTGATCAAAGCCGGGCTGCGCGGATCGTCGCCCAGGCGCTGGCGCAAGCGGCTGACCTGCACATCGATGCTGCGATCCAGCGGGTCGGCCTCGCGGCCCTGGGTGAGGTCGAGCAATTGGTCGCGGCTCAACACGCGTTGCGGGTGCTCAAGAAAGACGCGCAAGAGCTTGTACTCGACACCGCCGATCTCGTTGGCCTCACCCGAGGGTGAGCGCAGCGCGCGGCGCTCAGTATCCAGCACCCAGCCGGCGAACTGCAGCAGCGGTTCGTGCTGCGGCTGCAGGTTGGGCGGCAGGCTGCGCGTGCGGCGCAGGATGACCTTGATGCGCGCCAGCAGCTCACGCGCGCTGAAGGGCTTGGGCAGGTAATCGTCGGCGCCCATCTCCAGGCCGACGATGCGGTCGGTCTCGTCGCCACGCGCAGTGAGCATGATCACCGGCATGTCCGATTTGGCGCGTAGCGTGCGGCACAGCGTCAGGCCGTCATCACCGGGCAGCATCAGGTCGAGCACGATGAGGTCAAAGGCGCCGTCGTCGAGCGCGCGCCACATCGCCCGGCCGTCGCCCACGGCGGTGGCGCGCAGGCCGTTTTTCTCCAGGTAGCGGGTGAGCAGGCTGCGGATCTCGCCGTCGTCATCGACGATCAGGATGTGGTCGCTGCGTTCCATCGGGTTCATGCCCTCATTGCACCGCAGCGGCGTGCGAAGCGCGCGCACTGGGTGCGGCAGAAAAGTAACACAGCATGTCAAGCCGTCGGTCTGCCACAGGCTGCGACAAAAAAGGCTGTCGTTGACACACCGCTCTTACAGGCCGGCGTTGCAATGCAGGTGTTGCGAAGGGATCTTCTGCAACGGGGTGACGGGCCTTCAATCCGGAAGTGCCCACTGCCTCTTCATCGACCCTTCAGGAGAAAAGCATGAAGACCACCACCAAGATCATCGCCGCCACATTGACCGTCATGTCACTCGCTGCCGTTTCCGTCGTCGCCGCCCATCCAGGTGGCGGCTACGGCATGGGCCAAGGTTCAGGCATCGGCCAGGGTGTCGGCATGGTGGGATCCGGCCACGGCATGGGCCAAGGCATGGATTCGGGCCACAGCATGGGCCCCGGCGCCGGCATGAGCAGCATGGGCTTTGGTTCGCCGGCAGTGCTGGCGGCCCGGCTGGGCGACGCGAAAACCGCACTCAAGATCAACGCCGATCAAGACGCGGCGTGGCAGAAGTACGCCGCGCAGGTGCAGCAGCAAATGCAGGCCCGCCAGGCCTTTCACACCGCGATGCAAGCCCAGATGCAGGATCCCAAGGTTGGCATCGACCGCAACGCACAGCATGAAGCGATGAGCAAACTGTTCATAGCGCAAGACGCTGCACGCAGCGAGTTGTTGGCGCTGCTGACGCCCGAGCAAAAGGCGCAGTTTGGTCAGCAGCGTGGGTCCGGTCACGGCCACGGCCACCGCATGGGGCCGCAGACAGCGACGAAGTGATGCACTCGGCGATGGGCCCAGCCCATCGATTGGCTGCGGGCTGATCACCGGCAACGGTGATCAGCCCGCGCTGCGCATGGCGCCCACTGGGCGCCCGACAGCGCCAGGCAGGGCCTCTCACACTCTCAGACCCGCTCGAGCACCAGCGCAATGCACGGGCCGACACCGATGCACATGGTGCTCAGCGCGTGACGGCCGCCGCTTTGGTGCAACTGGCTCACCGCCGTGGTGGCCAGCCGCGCGCCGCTGGCACCCAGCGGGCGGCCCAGCGCGACGGCGCCGCCCCAGCGCTTCACCCGCGCGTCGTCGCGTCGTTATCAGCCAGGCCCAGATCACGCAGCACCGCCAGGCCTTGCGCGGCAAAGGCCTCGTTGAGTTCAACCTAGAAACCGCAGTTGGACGCGCCCGAGTGGGCCGTTGCGGGCGCGTCTGGGTAGGCGCGACAACGCAGCAGGCTACTGCCTGCAAGGCGAAGCAACGCCCCCAGACGTGGCTGCGGCGGCTCAATCGGGTGCGTAG